>NZ_JBICSP010000002.1:0-242559 GCF_043197135.1 Actinoplanes sp. NPDC049265
CCTGACCGCCGAGCAGTTGCAGCCGTGGCTGACCGAGCGGCACTACCACGTCAAAACCGCCACGATGCTGCTGCAACGACTGCGGGAAGCAGCCCCCGGGGTCACCGGCGCGGCCGGACAAGCGCTGGCCGGGATCACACAGGCATATCTGGCCGCATTGAACACCGTCATGGCCCAGGTCGAGGCCCTCGAAACGCAGATCACCGACGCTCTCGCATCGCATCCGGACGCGGCGATCTTCACCAGCCTGCCCCGAGCCGGAACCATGCGCGCGGCCCGGCTGCTCGCAGAGATCGGCGACTGCCGTGGCCGGTTCCCGACCGCGGCATCACTCGCGGGGCTGGCCGGGGTCACCCCGTCGACCCGGCAATCAGGTAACAACCGCATCGTCGCGTTCCGCTGGGCCGTGGACAAACAGTTACGCGACGCGGTCTGCAACTTTGCCGGGGACAGCCGCCTGAGCAACCCGTGGGCCGCTGACCTCTATCAACAAGCCCGAGCACGAGGCAAGAACCACAACCACGCCGTCCGGATCCTCGCTCGGTCCTGGCTGAACATCATCTGGAAATGCTGGACCACCAACACCGCCTACCAACCCACCGAACACCGCGCCCTACAACGCCTACTCACCCAACACCCCACCACCGGTTGACACAGGGCACTCCCGCCGAGGGTCGCTTCGCTCCACGTGCGTGAGCGGTTGCGCTTTTGAGGAGCACAACCACTCTCTGCTAGCCCACCGACCACGCGGTGACGAGGCTCCGGGGCGCGGCCTTGGTGCCGGCGATCCCGTAGAGGTGACCCTGGGCGATCTGCGGCGCGGTCGCCAGCGCCGACGTCGAGGCGTCGAGCTTGAGCACCTTCCCGGTGGCCGCCTCGAGGGCCGCCACCGGACGCCCGTCGCCGCGCCATCCGTAGACGACACCGCCCGCGGTCGTGAACGAGACCGGCTGGCTCTCGGCGTACGTCCTCGACCACAGCTTCTTGCCCGTGACGGCGTCGAGCGCGACGACCGCCGCCGGCTCGGACAGGGTTCCGACATAGACCCGGCGCCCGTCGGTGGCGAAGCCGAACAGGTAGCCGTAGCTTGGGAAGTGCGCCGTGGTCTTACCGGTGGCCGCGTCGACGACCTCGATGCCCTCGTCGTTGTTGCAGTTCAGGTAGAACCGCGTGCCGTCCGGCGACGCGCCGATCGGGCTGTGGCAGCCGCGGCCCAGCGACCACAGGCGCTTGCCGGTGGTGATGTCGAAGGCGGCGCCCGGCTCGTCGTCGCCGAACGCGAGGATCCGCCCGCGGGCCGACACCGGCCGGCCGGTCATCGTCACGTCCCGCCCCCACACCGGAGCGCCATCCGAGATCCGGTACGCCCGCAGCACGTACTTGCTGATCGCCGTGTCCCAGATGGTGCCGACCACGATGCCCCGGTCGACGAGCAGGTCGTACAGCGGCGCGGCGATCCGCCGGGTGTAGAGCGCCTTGCCGGTGCCGATGCTCAGCGCGGTCAGGAACGCCTTGCCCGAGTGGCATTCCCGGTAGTGGGCCACGAGCGTGTCGCCCACGATGGCGGCGAGCGTGAAGTCGCGCCGCCCGGCGTCGGCCGTCTGCCACTTCAGCTTGCCGGTAATCGCGTCGTACCCGCTGACCCGGTAGGCGGACGCGGTGACCAGACGATTCCCGGTGATCAGGGGTACGGACGGGTTCGTGCACTTGGCCGCGGCGAGCGGGACCGACCAGTGTTTCCGCACGTTCGGCACCGCCGCCGGGGTCAGCTTCGTCTCGCCCGGGTTGTAGTTGTCGCCGGTCGCGTGGGCCGCCTCATGCCCCCAGGCGTCCATACCGGCCGCCAGAACGGGTGCGGGCAGTGCGGTCAACGTGGTCCCGAGGACCGCAGCAAAGATCAACTTTTTCACAGGACTGAACCTAGGAGCCGGACCGTCCCGCGCCCGCGAGGTCACCCGTTGGCGGGCTTGTCGGCCGCGGAGCTCACCCGTTGGGCTTGTCGGCCGCGGAGCTCACCCGTTGGGCTTGTCGGCCGCGGAGCTCACCCGTTGGGCTTGTCGGCCGCGGAGCTCACCCGTTGGCGGGCTTGTCGGCCGCGGGGTTCACGCGGCCGCAGACTTGCCGGCCGCCCGATCGCTCCGACCGGGCGGCCGAACCACCGCGGGTGACCCTCCGGGCGGCGCCCCAGCCGTCCGCCTGCCCACCCCAGGAAGAGTGACGATCCGCGCCGGTGCCATGGGCGCGTTCCCCACCCCACCACATCTCACGTCGTGCGACCGCCGTGCGGACGTCCCGGCCGGCGCGGCCGGCGCCGCGGCCGGGCCGCGGGTCGGTGCGAGCGGGGCCGGCCCGGGCCGGGTCGTGCGGCATCCGTACGGCAGGGCGACACGCGGGAACCTTCCAGGCATGAGTGACGAGCCCACGCTAACCGCCCGTTCAGGCGCCGGGCACCGTTTAAGCCAGACCTAAGACCGATTTACGGGTCCACTACGGATGCGCCGGTCAGCGCGTCCAGGGTGGAGTGATCACGGTGCCGTCGGCCACCGGACAGCACCAGGAACACGTCCGCGTGGCCCGGCCGATGATCAGGCCGCGGCGCAGGACCGCGGGAGGTGGCGCAGGAACGCTTCCAGCCCGGCCAGATCATCGGTGTTGATGTGGTCGACGTCGGCCGCCACCAGTTCGCACCACACCGCCGTCCGCTCGGGCCCGGCCGCTTCCGGTGTCGCCCAGAACCGCACCCGCTGCCGGTCCGCGTGGGCGTCCCGCACGAAGGCACGAAGGCGCGCCCGCTGATCGGCCGGGATCGGCCCGGCGCCCTGCCAGGTGAACAGGTTGGTCCAGTTGTCGCTGATCAGCGGCACGAACGACGCCTTGGCGCCCGAGTTCAGGTCACTGCTGCGGCCGTCGTAGAACGCGTACCGCACCCGCTGCGCCTCCATCAGCTCGCGCGGCCGGTCCCCGCTGATCACGACGGTCACCGCACCCGGAAAGACCCGGCCGTCACGGTACGACGTCAGCATGCGACGGTACGACCGCAGTACCCGGTCGAGTTCGGCGTACGTCGCCGCGCCGGTGTTCTTGATGTCCACGAGCAACTGGAGCGGGTAGGCGCGACCGCGGCGGGCCAACGGATCGAGATAAAGACTTTGCAGCGTACGCCCGGGAACGACGTCCTCCGGGTCGTGCGCGACGAGCAGCTGCCCGTCGACCAGGTAGATGTCCGCCTCCACGCTGGTGAATCCGTGGGACAGGGCGTCATACAGAGGCCGCTCGTGTTCGTAGTCGTTGTGTGCGTGCGCCCAGGGCCAGCGGGCGAACGCCGTGGGCCTGCGCGGCCGGTGGTGCGAAGACCACGGCCGCGCAGACCGCGAGCAGGACAGCAAGGGCACGTCGAGTCATGCGCCCAAACTAGGCAGTCCGGATGTAGATCACCATGAATGCCCGGTGAACCCTCAGTCCCGTTCGATGTGGTGGCCGATGATCTGCGGACCCATCAGCACGGCCTCGCCCGAACCGTCGCGCCGGGCGTCGGGGCCGGGCAGTTCCACCGGGTCACCGGTGTTCGACGCGCCGACCGGGCGCGGGCCGACCCAGGCCACCGTCAGCCGCGTCTCGCCCTTGAGGAAGCGCTGGGCGCGGACCCCGCCGGTGGCGCGGCCCTTGGCCGGGTAGGAGGCGAACGGCGACACCTTCACCTGCGTACCCGTGGAAGTGACGACCATCGGCTCGCCGTGCTCGGTGTCCTTGGTGTTGACCACGTTGAACGAGAGCACCTCGGCGTCGGCCGCCAGGTTGACACCGGCCATGCCACCGCCCTTGAGGCCCTGCGGACGGACCAGCTTGGCCGGGAAACGCAGCAGCGAGGCGTCGGAGGTGACGAAGACCAGCGACTCGGCCCCATCGGTGAGCCAGGTCGCCTGGAGCACCTCGTCGCCGTCCTTGAGCGTGATGACCTCGAACTCGTCCGACCGGACCGGCCACTCGGGCGCGCACACCTTGACGATGCCGTGCCGGGTGCCCAGCGCCAGACCGGGCGAGCCCTCGCCGGCCAGCGGCGACAGGCCGATCACCCGCTCACCGGAGTCCAGTGGCACCAGCTCGGACACCGACATGCCGCCGCGCACCGACACGGTGCCGGACTGCTCGGGCAGCACCGGCAGCGGCAGGACGTCCACCTTGAACGCCCGGCCCCGGTTGGTCACCAGCAGCACCCGGCCGCGGGCGGTCGAGTGCACCACCGCGCGTACCGCGTCGTGCTTGACCCGCCCGGACCGCCGGCGCCCTTCGTTGGACTCCTCGCTCTCGGCCGCGGTCCGCGCGATCAGCCCGGTGGCCGACAGGATGACCTGGCACGGGTCGTCGGCTACCTCCAGTGGCCCGGCCGGCACCGAGGCGGCCAGCACCTCCTTGAGGTCACCGTCGATCAGGGTGGTGCGCCGGGGTGCACCGAACTCGGACGCCACCTCGGCCAGCTCGTCCGACACGACGCCCTTGAGCACGGCCTCGTCGTCGAGGATCCGGCTCAGCTCGGCGATCTCGTTGCGCAGTCGTTCCTGCTCGGTCTCCAGCTCGATCCGGTCGAACCGGGTGAGCCGCCGCAGCGGCGTGTCGAGGATGTAGGTGGCCTGGATGTCGGTCAGCCCGAACTCGCTCATCAGCGACGCCTTGGCCGCGGCGGCGTCGTCGCTGGCCCGGATGATCGCGACCACCCGGTCGATGTCGATCAGGGCGATCAGCAGCCCGTCGACCAGGTGCAGCCGGTCCTGCCGCTTGGTCCGCCGGTGTTCGGTGCGCCGGGTGACCACTTCGTACCGGTGCTTGAGGAACACCTCGAGCAGTTCCTTGAGCCCGAGCGTCCGCGGTTGCCCGTCCACCAGCACCAGGTTGTTGATGCCGAACGACGACTCGAGCGGGGTGAGCCGGTAGAGGTCGGCCAGCAGCGCCTGCGGGTTGACACCGACCTTGCACTCGATGACCAGCCGGGTGCCGTGCTCGCGGTCGGTCAGGTCCTTGACGTCGGCGATGCCCTGCAGCCGGGCGGCCTGCCGCTGCCCCTTCTTGGGCCCGGAGACGATCAGTTTGCCCTTCACCTCGTCGGTGATGGCCTCGATGATCTTCTCGGTGCCGACGCCGTACGGCAGCTCGGTGACAGTGATCGCCTGCCGCCCCCGGCCACCTTCGAGCGGCCCGGTGACCGCCCGCGCCCGCATCCGCACCACGCCGCGCCCGGTCTCGTACGCCCGCCGCACCTCGTCCAGCCCGAGCAACTGCCCGCCGGTCGGCAGGTCGGGCCCCGGCACGATGCGCATGATCTGGTCGAGCGTCGCCTCGGGCTTGGTGATCAGATGCCGGGCCGCGGCGACAACCTCACCCAGATTGTGCGGAATCATGTTGGTCGCCATGCCCACCGCGATGCCCGACGTCCCGTTCACCAGCAGGTTCGGAAACGCCGCGGGCAGCACCTTGGGCTCGACTTCCGAGCCGTCGTAGTTGGGCTTGAAGTCAACGGTGCCCTCGCCCAGCTCCCCGACCAGCAGCATCGCCTCACGCGACATCCGCGACTCGGTGTTGTGGTTGACGAACGAGCCGGCCAGGAACGAATGGTCCTCGGACATCACCCGTACGGAGTAGACCTCCGCCGGCTCACAGTCCTCCACCGAGGTGACGGCTTCGAATCGGTAGCCCGAATCCATGATCGGCAGGATCGTCGCCAGAATCTCCGGATCCTCGATCCGGTCGATGATCCGCAGCCGCTCGGTCTCCCACCGCTCGACCCGGTCGAAGTTGTGCCGCGTCAGCCGCTTACGGCCACTGCCACGCCGGTCAAAATCCAGCGTGTCACGAACGTAGTCGGCGACGAACGGCACGCTGTCGCTGCTCAGCCGATGAGGACGACGCGGAGAGTCCTTGATCAGCCGGTCGAGCTTCGTCTGCTTCGTCGTGAGAAAGCCGACGCGATCGGAGAAGGCTCGGACGTTACGCATCCCGGAAATGACCAGCCGATGTTCGACCGAACCCGACTTCCGGGTGTACTGACGGTGCACCGCGATCACACCGAACTCCGCCAGCAGCTCCTGGACCTCTCGCGCCAGACGGTCGCTGCAGCTTGTGTACTGGACGGTAAACCCGTCGTCAGCGACTCTCAGTCCGCCGTCGCCCTCGAATGCCGCCATCAGGAATGCGCGCTTCACCCCGGGACCGCCGGCCCAGATGAATTCCGGAACGTACTTCTGCGCGGCTTCGCATCCGACGAACTCGAACATCGGGCTTTCCCGGAAGGCGGCCAGGCCGTCCGAGGATTCCTTGATGGCCATCTCGTGGATGAGCTTGTTGTCCGCCCGGTTGTGACGCTGCGACAGATGGCGTTGCCCACCGACGATCTGGTCGTACGCGTGCAGGACCTCGTCGAAGAAGTGCTTGTCGGTGTTGGTGAACCCGGCCCGCGACTCCCCGGCCCAGCCCTCGGAGGCCCAGGCACCACCGAGCACGCCCAGCATGTGCTCCCGAGCGGTCGGGACGACCTGCGTCCAGGCGTTGCGGGCGATGCAGACGATGGTTCCCGGCTTGATCTCATCGAGCCGGCGCCACTGGAACAGCGGCACACCCATCGGCGCCTCGAGGCAGAGGACGAGGTGGTTGAGCGAGCCGCGTACCGAGAAGCCGGACTTGCTGGTGACCCGCCGGGTTGGGTGCAAGCCCGAGTTGAAGACCTTGTCGACCCGGACCGCCTTGCCGTCCTTGTCGAGCACCTCGAAGTCGGCGTCCCGCTCGGAGTCGGGCGGGAGATCTGCGAGGTCGTCGATCCGCGGACTGGTTCCGTCGGCCAGCCGGAGTCGCGTGTCCCCGGTGACGCAGTACCGTTCGGCGGCCGGGCCGTCGTCGGGAGACCCGAAGTTTCCATGCCCGTCGATGAGCGGGGCATTGAGGGAGAAGTCTTGGGCCAGGCGGACCAGGGCGTCGTAGATGGCCAGGTTGCCGTGGGGGTGGTAGCGGCCCATCACGTCGCCGACGACGCGGGCGGACTTGACGTAGGGGCGGTCGGGGCGGTGGCCCTGCTCGGTCATCGACCAGAGGATGCGGCGGTGGACCGGTTTGAGGCCGTCGCGCGCGTCGGGCAGGGCGCGTGAGTGGATGACCGAGTAGGCGTACTCCAGGTAGGAGTCTTCGACCTCGGTGGTCAGCGAGTTGTCGATGACGTTGGCGCCGGCCTGGTCGAACGCCGACAGGTCCACCCGCTGTGTTTCGTTCTTGCGGCGTGCCATGAACCTCTACCCCTCAGGCGTCGATCGTCTCCTGGTCGATCCGGCCGGCGGCCTCGATCAACCAGTTCTTGCGTGGTTCCACCCGCTCGCCCATCAGCAGTTCGAGCGTGGCTTCGGCCTGCTCGGCGTCGTTCAGGGTGATCCGCCGGACGGTCCGGGTGGCCGGGTTCATCGTGGTGTCCCAGAGTTCGTCGGCGTCCATCTCGCCGAGGCCCTTGAACCGTGGCACCGGCTTTTGGACCTGCTTGCCGGATTTCTCCAGCCGGACGACAGTGGTTTCCATTTCCTGCTGGGTGTACGTGTAGAGCGTCTCGCTGTTGCGGCCCTTGGTGACCACCTTGTGCAGCGGCGGCATGGCGGCGAAGAGCCGGCCCTGCTCGACGACCGGTCGCATGTACTTGGCGAAGAGCGTGATCAGCAGGGTGCGGATGTGGGAGCCGTCGACGTCGGCGTCGGCCATGATCATGACGCGGCCGTAGCGCATCGCGGGCAGGTCGAACGTGCGGCCGGAGCCGGCCCCGAGGACCTGGACGATGGCCGAGCACTCTTGATTGTCGAGGACCTGCTGGAGGCTGGCCTTCTGGACGTTGAGGATCTTGCCGCGGATCGGCAGCAGCGCTTGGTATTCGGAGCTGCGGGCCATCCGGGCGGTGCCGAGCGCGCTGTCGCCCTCGACGATGTAGAGCTCGCTGCGGGCGATGCCGGTGCTTCGGCAGTCGACCAGCTTGGGCGGCATCGACGCGCCTTCGAGGGCGGTCTTGCGGCGGGCCGCGTCCTTCTGCTGTTTCTGGGTCAGCCGGACCCGGGCCGCGTCGACGACCTTTTGCAGGACGGTGCGCGCCTCGGACTTGGTCCGCCGGCCGTCGACGTATTCCTTCAGGTGTTGCTCGACCAGCCCCTGGAGCACCCGGGTGATGCCGGCGGTGGACAGCTCGTCCTTGGTCTGCGAGGTGAACTGCGGTTCGGGCAGCCGGACGTGGATGACCGCGGTCATGCCCTCGAGGTAGTCGTCGAGGACGGGCGCCTCTTCTTTGGGTTTGAGCAGGCCGCGGGTGTTGCGGACGGCTTCGGAGAGGGCGCGTACGACGGCCCGCTCGAAGCCCTTGCGGTGGGTGCCGCCGTGCATGTTGCGGATGGTGTTGGTGAAGCACTCGACGGTGCGGTCGTACCCGGTGCCCCAGCGGAACGCGATCTCCACCTCGGCCTTGCGGATCACGTTGGACTGCATCACGCCGTGCTCGTCGGCGGCGTTCTCCTTGTACGTTCCCTCGCCGGTGACCATCAGGATCTGCGACACCGGTTTGTCGGCGGCGGGGCTGAGGAACTCGACCATGTCGGTGAGCCCGTTGGGGTAGTGGAAGGTCTCGGTGACCGGTTCCTCGACGGTGTCGTCGCGCAGGGTGTATGCCACGCCCGGCACCAGGAACGCCGTGTTGCGCAGCTTGGCCCGGACCACGTCGACGTCGAGCCGCGCGCCGGTCTCGAAGTATCGGGCGTCGTACCAGTAACGGATCGAGGTGCCACCGGCCTCGCCGCGCTTCATCTTGCGCACCAGGCGCAGCCCGGACTCGGGCGTGAACCGGGCCTTGGGCCCGTCGCCGTCGAAGACGCCGGGCACGCCGCGCTGGAAGGAGAGCGTCTGCACCTTGCCGTCGCGCTTGACCGTGACGTCGAACCGCAGCGAGAGCGCGTTGACCGCGGAGGCGCCGACGCCGTGCAGGCCGCCGGAGGTCTTGTAGCCGGAGCCGCCGAACTTGCCGCCGGCGTGCAGCCGGGTGAGCACCAGCTCGACGCCGTTGAGCCCGCTCTTGGTGTTGATCGCGGTCGGGATGCCGCGCCCGTCGTCGTCGACCTGGACCGAGCCGTCGGCGTGCAGCCAGACCGCGACGTTGGTGGCGTGGCCGCCGGCGCCCTCGTCGGTGCAGTTGTCGATGATCTCGTTGGCCAGGTGGTTGACGCCGCGGCTGTCGGTCGAGCCGATGTACATGCCCGGGCGCTTGCGGACGGCGTCGAGGCCCTCGAGATGCGTGAGGTCGTCGGCGCCGTACAAGATCTCGGGTTGCGCGGTCACGGTGCGTTACTCCCCGCTCGGCTGGTGGCTATCAGGTCGCGGCGAGCCTACCGGGGCGGGCTGACGAGTTCGCGCCGACGAGCCGTACAACGAACCGCACGCCGCGGAACAAACGGGATGAAAGTTACTGCTGGTGAGCTAGAACACAAGTTCGAACGTCCTGAGAGAGTGCCCGGAAGAGATCGATGGCGTCGGCGCGGCCGGCCAGCACGGCCGGCGGCAACTCCTGGTAAGCGACACTCAGGTCGGACAGGGATCGGGTCGGGCCGTCGACCACCACGGTGTCGTGCGGGGCGTACGCCTGCAGCCGCGCCGCCGTGGCCACCACACTGCCGCTGACCATGCCGAACCCGCCGTCCCGGGCCGCCCCCTCGTCGACCATGACCTCGCCGGTGGCGACACCCACCCGGGTGCTGATCGCGTGCCGGCCGGCCAGGCGTACCCCCATCAGGGTCTCCTGGATCCCCAGCCCACACCCGACCGCCGCCGCGGCGCCCCCCTCCGGACGCCGCGACGACAGGCCGAACACCGCCATCACGGCGTCGCCGATGTACTTCTCGACTATTCCGCCGTGTTCGCGGACCACGGCCGACACGTGGGTGAAATAGTCCATCTGCAGCGAGTGCACCTCGGCGCAGTCCATGCCGTCGACCAGCGTCGTGAATCCGACGATGTCGACGAACAACACGGACACGGTCTGCCGGCGTACGCCCACCATGATGGTCATCTCCCACGCTCCCCAATCGGCGCTGGTGAGACCACAGGTTGGCAGTCGGCGCGCAGGTCAGGGATCGGCAGAACTACGTAGAAGCCCGTGATACATGAACGGCCGGTCAGTTTTGTGACGCAGATCAGCCTGAACCGACGAGCGGGTGGTACCGGGATCCGGTTTAGGCTCCCGTGCATGACCAGCGAACCGGACGACACGCCCCTTGTCGGGCGGGCCGCGACGCTGGACAAGATCGCCCGTGACCTGGCCGACCCCGGTCCGGGCGGCACGTCGGCGGTCTTCGTCACCGGCGAGAGCGGCGTGGGCAAGAGCCGGCTGCTGCGCGCGGTGGCGGCCATGGCCACCCCGACGCGTACGGCCGTGCTGACCGGCGCCTGCCTCGACATCGGCGACGCCTCCCCGCTGCACCCGGTGCTGGCCGCGCTGCGCCGGGCCGACCCGGGCTTCACCACCGACGGCCCGGACGCGGGCGCCCTGCTCGACCGGGTCTCCCGGGCGCTGCGCGAGGTGGCCGCCGACCGCCGCCTGCTGCTCGTCCTCGACGACCTGCAGTGGGCCGACCGCAGCACCCGCCAGCTGCTGCTCTACCTGCTGGCGGGGCTGGGCGAGGTGCGGCTGTCGGTGCTGGCCGCGGTGCGCGCCGAGTCGCTGCAGGGCACCCATCCGCTGCGCCGGGTGCTGGCCGAGCTGCGCCGGTTGCGCTCGGTGCGGGTGGTCGAGCTCACCCCCTTGGACCGCACGGGTACGCAGGAACTGGTCACCGCCATCGCCGGCGCCGCGGTGCCGGCCGAGGACGCCGACCGGGTGTTCAAGCGCAGCGGCGGTAACCCGTTCGTGGCCGAGGAGCTGGCCCGCGACCTGCGCGACGGCCGGGTCGAGCTGTCCGACACGCTCCGCGAGATCTTCCTGGCCCGGGTCGACGAGCTGCCCCGGGCCGCCCATGACGTGGTCCGCGCGGTGGCCGCCGGGGTCGAGCCGGTGCCGCACGACCTGCTGGCCGGCGTGCTCCCGATGGGCGCCGACGAGCTGATCGACGCGGTCCGGGCGGCCGTCGCCCACCGCTTCGTGACCAGCGCCGACGACGGCTACCGGCTGCGCCACCGGCTGGTCGCCGAGGTCCTCGAACGCGAGGTGCTGCCGGTCGAGCAGGCCGCCCTGCACCGCCGGTACGCCGAGACGCTCGAGCCCGGTGACGACCACGCCCGCCTGGCCCACCACTGGCAGCGGGCGGGCGAGCCGGCGCGGGCGCTGCCCTCGGTGGTGGCCGCGGCCCGGGCCGCCGAGTCGCTGTACGGCTTCGCCGAGGCACACCGGCACTGGACGCTGGCCCTCGACCTGACCAGCGACGCCCCGACCGCCACCAGCGGCCCCAACGGCAACAGCTCCCCCAGCGGCAACAGCGGCGCGGCCGGCGACGGCCTGCCCGACCGCACCGCACTGCTCGGGCACGCGGCCGAGTCGGCCCACCACAACGGCGAGCACCAGCGCGCCCTGGCCCGGCTGGAGGAGCTGGCCGCCCGCCCGGACGGCCCCGGCGCCTGCCAGATCCACCTGCGCCGGGCCCGCTACCTGGCCGCCGCCGGCCGGTCCGCGCCGGCCGAGACCGAATACCGCGCGGCCCTGGCCGCCGCCGGCTGCACGCCCGCGGAAAAGGTCACCGCCGCCGCCCACCTGGCCGAGCTGCTGCTGCACCTGGGCCGCTACGCCGACGCCGGGGAACGGGCCCGCGAGGCGCTCGAGCTGGCCGCCTCGGTCGAGGACTCCACCGCCGACCGGGTCCGCGCGTCCGCCGCGCTCGGCTTCAGCCAGGCGTTCCGGGCCGACCCGGACGCCGGCCTGACCGTGATCCGCGAGGCGGTGGCCATCGCCGAGGAGTCCGGCCGCCCCGACGACCTCGGCGTCGCCTACCTGCACCTGGCCGAGCTGCTCACCGGCCCGCTCAACTCGCTCGAGGAGGGCGTACTGGTCGCCCGGCGCGGCGCCCGGCGGCTGGCCGAGGAGGGTGTCGGTCGCTCGTACCAGCTGCGGCTGCTCGCCATCGCGGCCAACGGCCTGTTCCGGGTCGGGCAGTGGGCCGAGGCCGACCGGATCCTCGAGACGGCCATGCGGCAGCGCCCGTCCGGGGCCGACGCGGTCGAGATCCTGCTGGCCCGCTGCCGGCTCTGGGTCGGCTTCGGTGACATCGAGGCGGCCGACCGCGACCTCAACGCGGTCGCCACCCTGCTGGCCGGCGGCGGCGCCCGGCACGTGCTGCCGATGCTCACCCTGCGCGCCGGGCTGGCCATGTGGCAGGGCCGGCACGACGAGGCCCGGGTGGCCGTGCAGCGTGGCCTGACCGAGACCCGCTCCGACGACCTGGTGCTGCTCGGGGTGCTGGCCTGGCACGGCCTGCGGGCCGAGGCCGAGGCCCACAGCGGCGGCGAGGTGCCGGTCGACCGGTCGGCGATCCGCCGGCTGACAGTGGTCGTCGAGCGCATGGCCAAGGGCGTGGACAAGGCCGCGCCACCGGTCCGCGCGGTGATCGACGGCTATCTCGACCTGTGCGCGGCCGAGCTCAGCCGCATCCACGACCAGCACGACCCGGCGGTGTGGGGGCGATCGGCGGCGGCCTGGGACAAGCGCAACCATCCGTACCCGGCGTCCTATTCACGCCTGCGCCAGGCCGAGACGCTGCTGCACCACCGGCGGCGGCCGGCCGCCACGGCGGCGTTGCGGGCGGCGTGGACCACGGCCCAGTCGATGGGCGCGAAACCCCTCGCGGCGGAGATCGCCGCCGTCGCCGCCCGGGGCCGGATCGCGCTGGCCGACGAGGCCACCGAGCCGGCGCCCGCCGCCGCACCGCCGGACGACGCGCTGGCCGTGCTGACCGGCCGCGAGCGTGAGGTGCTGGGTGCGGTGGCCGAGGGCCTGACCAACCGCGAGATCGGTCAGCGGCTGTTCATCAGCGAACGCACGGTCGGCGTCCACGTCGGCCACATCTTCGACAAACTGCAGGTCCGCACCCGGGTCCAGGCCAGCCGGGTGTTCCTGGAAAGTCGCCCGGCCTGATACACGAGCACGCAGATATAGGTAGTTCTACAGATCCGTACGTACCTCCCCGATGAAAGGCTTCTGGCCACGGGGGAGCACCGCCCGGTCGCCGGTTCGGCGCCGGGCGGTGCTTGGGGGCTCTCGCACTTCATGGAGGATCCGATGACCGAGTCGGTCTGGGGACCCGTACATCAGGACATGTGCGCCCTGCTGACACGTCATCCCGAGGACGTGCCGGCGGTGGTGGACCAGCTCACCAAGCTGCAGGATGTCCTCGAACGGGTTCCACCGCTGTTGGCGAGCAATCCGCTGGCCGACTTCAACCAGCTCTACCTGCGCATCACGACAAGCGTGCTGGAACGGCTCTACGAGGGCAGCTTCGAGGACCCGCAGTTCCTGTCGCGGCTCGACGTCGAGTTCGCCGCGCGCTACTTCGACGCGCTGCGCAGTTTCAGCGACGGCAACCCGGGCTGCCCGAGAGTGTGGCACGTCCTGTTCGCGCGGATGGCCGGACCGGACAGCCGCCCGCTGCCGTCGGCCGCCGCCGGTGTCAACGCGCACATCAACTTCGACCTGGCCTTCGCGCTGGTCACCACGTTCGACCACATCGGTTCCGACCCGGTCGACGAGAGCGCTCAGCACCGCGACTACCTGCAGATCAACGAGATCTTCGCCGAGGCCATCCCCGACTTGCGCCGCGGCTACCTGGAAAAGTGGCAGCTGCTGCTGGACACCATGAACGGTGACCTGGACGACTGGTGGCAGGGCGAGATGGTCGAGTACACCCGCAACGTCGCCTGGCGCAACGCGCAGAAGCTGTGGGCCTGCCGGCACGACCTGGCGGCGACGGCCAAGGAGCGTGAGCGGCTCGACGAGACCGCGGCGTCGCTGGGCAAGCTGCTGCTCTCGCCGCTGGGAGCTTTCCTGCAATAGAGCCCTTCGACAACGGCCCGGCCTCGGGGGGAGGCCCCGGGTCGTCCGGGAGGCCCGGTCCGCGGCAACGGCCGAGCCTCCCGGGAAGGGTTCCCGGCCGCCGAAGCCTCCCGGGAAGGGTTCCCGGGAGCCGAGCCTCCCGGGAAGGGTTCCCGGCGGCCGAGCCTCCCGGGGAGGGTGGGAGGCTCGGCCGCCGGCCGTCCGCGTCAGCCGATCACGACGAGGCGCGCCGTCGTGGCCGCGGAGTCCTTGGCCCCGGCCACGCCGATCGCGGCGCCGTTCTTGATCGCGCTCGCGTCGACCTTCTTCCGATCCTGTACGACGCGAAGATCGGCCGTCACGTTCCAGGTGAGCGTGAATCCGTCCGAGGATTTCACGGTCAGCGTCTTGCCGTCGGTCGCGGTGACCGTGCCGCGCTGCACGACGACCGTCCGGACGCCGTCCTTGCCCTGCACGGTCATCTCGCCGTGCAGGGTGTTCCGGCGCAGGAACTTGCGGGCGGCGAGCCGGCGCTTGTCCTTGCGGTCGGGCGCGGCCGACGCCTGACCGGACGGGCCGGGCGCCACCTCGGTCTCGTAGCCGACGGCCTGCAACGCCGCCGCCTCGTCCCCCAGCGAGGAGTCGACGGCGGCGGGCGCCGGGGCGGCCGAGGGGCCCGAGGCCAACCCGGCACCACAGGCGGAAAGGCCGAGCACCGCGGCGATTCCCAGGGAGGTCACGGCCAGCATCAGGCGAGGGCGATGCGTATTTGTGCTCAGAGCAAAGCGGGTGCGAGTCATGTCGAAAGCGTGCGGCCGCCGCGAGAAGAGCTCGTCAGGGCTGTGTTCGGGTTACGTAAGAGATGACCGCCGGTGGGAGGGTCACGGTGAACATCGCTCCGCCCTCGGGCGCGTGCCCCGCGGTGATCGTGCCGCCCAGCCGGCCCACCAGGCGCTCGGCCAGCGCCAGCCCCAGGCCGCTGCCGACCTTGCGGATCCCCCGGTAACGCTGGTGCAACGCGCCACGCCGGAACGCCACCGCGAGGTCCTCGTCGGTGAAGCCGGGGCCGCCGTCGCGTACCTCCACAACCCCGCCCGCCGGTCCGGTCCGCACGGCCAGGATCAGCGGCGCGCCCTGCGGCACCGCCCGCAGCGCGTTCTCGCACAGCCCGTCGACCACCTGCCGGATGCGCCCCGGGTCGGTGTTGACCAGCACCGGGTGCGCGGGCAGTTCGGTGCGCAGGTCGGGACCGTCCGGGGCGCAGCGGGGCGCCCAGGCCTCGCCGGCCGTGCGGATCAGATCGGTCAGGTCCACCTCGACGATGTCCAGCGGCAGGTCGGCCGCCTCCAGCCGGGACAACACGAGCAGGTCGGAGATCAGCCGGTCGAGTCGTTCCGCCTCGGCCAGCATCGTCGTGCCGGCCTTGGACGCGCCGTCCTCCCCCACGACGCCGTCGGCCAGGGCTTCGGCGTACCCCCGGATGGTCGAAAGGGGGGTCCTGAGCTCGTGCGAGACGCTGAGCAGGAAGTCGCGCTCGCGGCCCTCGCTGACCTGGAGCGCGCTGGCCAGCCGGTTGAACGCTGCCGCCAGCTCGGCGACCTCGGCCGGCCCCTCGGTGACCAGCCGGATCGAACGGTCGCCGGCCAAGAGGTGACCGGCGGCGACGGCGGCCCGCCGGATCGGGCGGACGGTGAACCGGGCCAGCAGCGCGCCCACGAGCAGGCCACCGAGCAGCCCGGCGGCGAGCGGGAACCAGACCGCGCCGAGCAGACCGCCGGCGATGCCCGAGGCGACCGGTTTGGTCAGGATGACGCCGCTGCTCATGCCCGTGATCGGGCGCCCGACCACGAACACGGCCCGGCCGCCGACCAGGCCGCGGGTGTCGACCTCGCGGCCCTCGGAGACCTGCTGGACGATGCGCTGCGGCAGGCCTGGCGTGTCGACCACGCCGCGCCGGATCAGATACACCGAGATCCCGTCACGGCGCAGGTCGCGGACGATGCGCTCGCGGGCCGGGGCCCGGGCCGGCAGCAGCTCGACGGCCAGGCCGGCCCGCTCGCTCAGCTCGGCGCGGGCCTGGTTGTTGACCGCGCGGACAGCGAACGGCACGGCGACCAGGGCGGTGATGATCACGGCGATGACCGCGGTCGCGGCGGTGACCAGCACGACCCGCGCGGTGAGGGTACGGAAGAGGTTAAGCATCGGCGGTGTAGCCGACCCCGCGTACGGTGCGGATCAGGCCCGCCGCGTCGCCCAGCTTGGCCCGCACCTGGGCGACGTGCACGTCCACGGTCCGGGTGCCGGCGTGCGACGCGTAGCCCCACACCGAGGCCAGCAGCTCCTCCCGGGTGAACACCCGCCCCGGCCGGCCGAGCAGGTGGCCGAGCAGGTCGAACTCGGTCGGCGTGAGAGACAGGGGCGTGCCGTCGACGGTGACCAGCCGCCGGCCGGGGTCGAGGGTGAGCGGGCCGAGCACGCGTACCCGCTCACCGGAATCCGGCCCGGCCGCCCGTCGCAGCAGCGCCTTGACCCGGGCGACCAGCTCGCGCGGGCTGAACGGCTTGGTCACGTAGTCGTCGGCGCCCAGCTCCAGCCCGAGGATCCGGTCGACCTCGTCGTCGCGGGCGGTGAGGAAGATGACCGGCGTCCAGTCGCCGTCGGCGCGCATCCGGCGGCAGATCTCGGTGCCTTCCAGGCCGGGCAGGGCGATGTCGAGGATGCAGGCGACCGGGCGGACCCGGCGGGCGGCGGCCAGCCCCGCCGCGCCGTCGTGCTCGACGTGCACCCCGAAGCCGTCCCGGGTCAGGTAGAGCCGGACCAGGTCGGCGATGGGTCGCTCGTCCTCGACGACCAGCACCAGCCCCTTGGAGTCCACGTACTCATCCTGCCTGGTTTCCATGTTCGGGCGTTGTAAGAGATGCGCGCAGGGTCAGGTAGCGCTGCTCGGGGACGCTGTTCGTGCCGGCCGCGGCCCGCCGGTAGAAGTCGTGCGCGCCGGCCCGGTCGCCGGCCATCTCCAGCAGATGCGCGCGGACGGCGTCGACCCGGTGGTTGCCGTTCATGCGGTCGTCGCCGTCGAGATCACCCAGCACCGCCAGCCCCGCCAGCGGCCCGCGGGCCCAGCCGGTCGCGACCGCCTTGTTCAGGGTGACTATCGGTCCCGGGGTGAGCCGCTCGATCACCTCGTACAGGGCCAGGATCTGCGGCCAGTCGGTCGCGCCAGCCGTCGCCGCCTCGTCGTGCAGCGCGGCGATCGCGGCCTGCAGCTGGTACGGCCCCACCGGCCCCCGGCCCAGGCCGGCCGACACCAGGGCCACCCCCTCGGCGATCAGCTCGTGGTCCCACCGCGACCGGTCCTGCTCGTGCAACGGCACCAGGGCACCCTGGGCGTCGGTCCGGGCGTCCCGCCGCGCGTCGGTCAGCAGCATCAACGCCAGCAGCCCGCCCGTCTCCACGTCGTCCGGCGTCGCCGACCGCAGCAGCCGGGTGATCCGGATCGCCTCCACGGTCAGGTCGTCGCGCCGCAGATCAGGCCCGCCGCTGGTCGTGTAGCCCTCGTTGAACACCAGGTAGAGGGTCTGCCGCACCACCCGCAGCCGCTCGGCGCGCTCCTCGGACCGCGGCAGTCCCACCTTCCGGATGGTGGCCTTGGCCCGGCTGATCCGCTGGGCCATCGTCGCCTCCGGCACCAGGAACGCGCGGGCGATCTCGGCGGTGCTGAGCCCGCCGACCGCCCGCAACGTCAGCGCCAGCTGCGACGGCGGCGACAGCAGCGGATGGCAGCAGAGGAAGAACAGGGTCAGCGTGTCGTCCGCCTCCCCGGCCCCGGACGGCGGCGACGGTTCGAGCCGGAAGTCGTTCTCCTCCCGCCGGCGCCGCGCCGACTCGCTGCGGAACTCGTCCACCAGCCGCCGCCCGGCCACCGCGGTCAGCCACGACCGCGGGTTGTCCGGCACCCCGTCGACCGGCCACTGGGTCGCGGCGGCGAGCAGCGCCTCCTGCACCGCGTCCTCAGCCGCGTCGAACTGCCCGTACCGCCGGGCCAGCGCACCCAGCACCTGCGGGGCGAGCTCACGCAGCAGCTGCTCCACGCCGGTCGTCCTCACACCTCGGGCGGTGCGTCGGCCACCTCACGCAGCTCGACCCGCCGCGCCCAGGGCAGCACCTTGGTGGCCAGCTCGATGGCCCGCGCCTCGTCCTTGACAT
Organism: Actinoplanes sp. NPDC049265; assembly: GCF_043197135.1. Classification (NCBI taxonomy): domain Bacteria; kingdom Bacillati; phylum Actinomycetota; class Actinomycetes; order Micromonosporales; family Micromonosporaceae; genus Actinoplanes; species Actinoplanes sp. NPDC049265. The sequence continues at coordinate 18,215 of NZ_JBICSP010000002.1, forward strand.
CCCAGATCCAGAACCCGGCCAGCGACTCCTTGGCCTCGGCGAACGGCCCGTCGGTGACCACCACCTGCCCGTCGCCGGCCAGGCTGATGGTCTTGGCCGCGGTCGGGTCGGTCAGCCCCTCGGCGGACACGAGTTCCCCGGTCGCGGCCAGCTCCTGGATGAAACCCTCCATGAACTGGATCATCTCCCGCACCCACTGCGTGTCGTGGTTCTCCATCATCGTCGCGCCGTCACCGAACATCATCAGCATGTACTTCATGTGCCCTCACTTCGTCGTGTCCTGACCGGTGGTCGGAGCGGCCGGCGCGTTCTCGACAGGTTCCGTGAAAAACCTCAAGAACAAAGTTCAAGAGCCAGATTTTCCCACGTCCGTAGTGGTCCGGACCGCATGCTCCCGCGGGCTCCCGGTCCGTGCGTGGCCGCCCTCCGGCGGACCCCCGAGAGCGCCGGGAAAGCGCTCTCCAAGCAACGGCCTGAGCGCCCGTTTTGTAGGCATACTCACGGCTGGGCATTGACAGGGGGGAAACTCAGGCGTAACACTGCGGCCATCATGGAGAGCGCTTTCCCCGAGCGCTGCGAAGGAGTACCCATGCATCCCCGCCGCCCAAAATTCCTCGAGCGAAGTCTCATCCTCATCGTGCTGGCCGCGTGGCTGGGCATCCCCAGCCCGGCCCAGGCCGCCGACACCCTCCTGTCCCAGGGCAAACCCGCCACCGCCTCGTCGATCGAGGGCAACGACGTCGTCGCGGGCAACGCCGTGGACGGGAACACCGCGACCCGGTGGTCGAGCCAGTTCGGCGATCCACAGTGGTTGCAGGTCGACCTGGGCGCCGCCGCGACGATCACCCAGGTCGTGCTGCGCTGGGAAACCGCGTACGGAAAGGCGTACCAGATCCAGACCAGCACCGACGGCAACGTCTGGACCACCGTCTCGACCCAGACCGCCGGCGCCGGCGGCACCGAGACCCTGACCGTCAGCGGCAGCGGGCGGTACGTGCGGATGTACGGGACAGCGCGCGGCACCGGCTACGGCTACTCGCTGTGGGAGTTCCAGGTCTACGGCTCGACCGGCGGAACCACCCCGCCGCCGGACCCGGAACCGGGCTGGACCAACGTCTGGCAGGACACGTTCGACGGCCCGGCCGGCAGCCCGTCCGCGGGCAACTGGCTGGCCCGGACCGGCACCCAGTACCCGGGCGGCGCCGCCAACTGGGGCACCGGCTCGGTCGAGACGGCCAGCGACTCCACCGCCAACGTGGCCCTGGACGGCGCGGGCAAGCTGAACATCACCGCGCTGCGGGACGGATCCGGGCGCTGGACGTCGGGGCGCATCGAGACGCAGCGGGCCGACTTCACGCCGCAGCGGGGCGAGCAGCTCAGGTTCGCGGCCGTGCTCAAGCAGCCGAACGTGGGCAACGGGCTGGGCTACTGGCCGGGATTCCGGGCGACCGGGGCGGCGTACCGCGGGAACTTCAACAACTGGCCGGGCGTCGGCGAGACGGACATCATGGTCGACGTCAACGGGCGCGGTCAGTTGGCCCAGACGCTGCACTGCGGCACCGCTCCGGACGGGCCGTGCGCCGAGTACAACGGGCGGTCCAGCGGGCTGGCCTCGTGCACCGGCTGCGCCACCGGCTACCACGAGTTCGCGCAGGTGATCGACCGGACCAGGACCGACGAGGAGGTCCGGTTCTACCTGGACGGCAAGCAGACCTGGGTCGTGCGTGAGTCGCAGGTCGGCGTCACGGCGTGGACGGCGGCCGTCCAGCACGGCTTCTACCTGCGACTGGACCTGGCCATCGGCGGGTCGCTGCCGAACGCGATCGCCGGGCGGACCACGCCGGCGGCCGAGACGACCAGTGGCGGCGTGCTCAGCATCGACTCGGTCACCGTGTCCAAGGCGACCGGGACGACGCCGGCGGCGATGACCGATCCGGCCACACCGGGCGGGCCGAGCACGGTGCGGGTCACCGGGTCCCAGGGCAACTGGCAGCTGCAGGTCAACGGTTCACCCTACGAGATCAAGGGGATCACGTACGGGCCACCGCAGGCCGCCGCCGACGGCTACACGCGGGACCTGAGGAACATGGGCGTCAACACGATCCGCACGTGGGGCGTCGACGACGCCAACACGCCGACGCTGCTCGACCGGGCGGCGCAGCAGGGCATCAAGGTGATCGTCGGGCACTGGCTCAATCAGGGCGCCGACTATGTCAACGACACCGCGTACAAGAACGCGGCCAAGGCCGAGATCGTCAACCGGGTCAACGCGCTCAAGAACCGGCAGGGCGTCCTCATGTGGGACGTCGGCAACGAGGTCATCCTGACCATGCAGGACCACGGGCTACCGGCCGACCAGGTCGAGGCGCGCCGGGTGGCGTACGCGAAGTTCGTCGACGAGATCGCGGTGGCCATCCACGCCGCCGACCCCAACCACCCGGTGACCTCGACCGACGCGTACACCCAGGCCTGGACCTACTACAAGCAGTACTCTCCTGCCCTCGACCTGCTCGCGGTGAATTCCTACGGCGCGGTCGACACGATCAAGCGGGACTGGATCGCCGGCGGCTACACCAAGCCGTACGTGTTGACCGAGGGCGGCCCCGACGGCGAATGGGAGGTGCCCAACGACGCCAACGGGGTGCCCAACGAGCCGACCGACCCGCAGAAACGGCAGGGCTACACGGACAGCTGGAACGCGATCAAGGGGCATCCGGGGGTGGCGCTGGGCGCGACCGAATTCCACTACGGGCTGGAGAACGACTTCGGCGGCGTCTGGCTCAACACCACCACCGGGGGATGGCGGCGACTCGGCTACCACGCGTTGCGGCAGGCCTACACCGGACAGGCCGCACCGAACACCCCGCCGGAGATCACCACGATGACGGTCAGCTCACCCACCGCGGTCCCGGCCGGTGGCACGTTCACCGTCGGAGTCACCGCGTCCGATCCGCAGGGTGACCTGATCCGCTACAACCTGATGGCCAGCGACAAACACATCACCGGCGCCACGGGCCTGAAGAACCTGTCGTTCACCCAGAACGGCAACAGCTTCACGGTACGGGCGCCCGACCAGCTCGGCGTCTGGAAGGTGTACGTGTACGCGTTCGACGGCCAGGGCAACGTCGGCATCGAGCAGCGGTCGTTCCGGGTCGTCCCGCCGACCGTGCCCGGCACCAACCTGTCCCGCGGCAAGCCGGTGACCGCGTCGTCGTACCAGCCCACCGGCACCAACGGGCCGCAGCTGCCGGCGTACGCGGTGGACGGCGACTACGGCACCCGGTGGGCGTCGGAGTGGCTGGACACCGCGTGGGTCCAGGTCGACCTGGGCTCGGTGCAGTCGTTCAACCACGTGCAACTGGCGTGGGAGGCGGCGTACGCGACGGCGTACCAGATCCAGACCTCGAACGATGGCACCACCTGGACCACCGCCTATTCGACGGCCGGCGGCGACGGCGGCTTCGACTCGCTCAACATCAACGGATCCGGGCGGTACGTGCGAATGAACGGCACCACCCGCGCCACCACGTACGGCTACTCGCTCTGGGAGTTCGGCGTCTACCGCAGCTGATCCACCCGATGTGGCACCCGGCGTCCACCACGGAAGCCGGGTGCCACTTGAATGACCAGATGCTTTCGGTACGCCGAGATGACGGCCTCCTGCTGACCGACGACCGGGCCGCGATCGACCTGGACCGCGTCCACCACTGGCTCGCCTCCGACACGTGGTGGGCCGCGGAACGCACCCTCGGCCAGATGCGCGGCATCGTCGAGCAGTCCCGCCCGTACGGCGTCTACTCCCCCACAGCCGGCCAGGTGGCGTTCACGCGGGTGGTGACCGACGGCCTGACCTTCGCCTACCTCGCCGACGTGTACGTCGACCGGGCCGCCCGCGGCCATGGCGTCGGCACCTGGATGACCCAGCAGGTCTGCGCCCACCTCGACGCCCAGCGGATCCGCACGGTCGTGCTGGCCACCACCGACGCCCACGACGTGTACGCCCGGGCCGGCTACGAGGACGTCCCGCCCCGCCGCTGGATGTGGCGCACCGGTCTCTAGCGAACCGCGGCGCGCGGTTCGCCGTCGGCCGGGATGCTGCGAATCTCGTAGGTTCCGGCCGAGCTGACCAGCACCGCGGTCGGATGCGGACCGGTCGCGGCATAGGCCGGCGCGTCCGGGAAGATGGACCGCTCGACGTTGCCGGCCGCCGCGAAGCCACCCACGTTGTCCGGGATGCCGGCCGTCGGCGGTCCGGCACTGCGCACGATCAGGACGGCCGCCAGACCGAGAACGACCACGGCGGTGACGGTCCATGGCCGGGCCCGGCGAAAGGCGGCAGACATGACCTCAGTGTCGTCCGGCCGTGCGAGCGTGAACACCGCGTCCGGCTGCGACCAAGAACCAGACGTGATGACAGTGAGCGAGGCGCCGGCCGGGACCGACGCCGACATCGGGCTGCTCTTCGAGCGGCACGCCGACGAGTTGCACCGCTATCTGGCCCGGCGGGTCGGTGCGGCCGCCGACGACCTGGTCGGCGACACGTTCGTGGCGGCGCTGCGGGGAACGTTCGACGCCGGGCGGGGCTCGGCGCGGGCGTGGCTCTACGGGATCGCCACCAACCTGGCCAACAACCATGTGCGGCGGCGCGGCCGAGAGGACGTCGCCACGTCCCGGCTGGCCGCTGTGGATCATGCGGACAGTCATGAGAGCCGGGTCGTCGACCGGGTCGACGCGCAGGTGCGGGCGGCCCAGCTGCGGGTGGCGATCGCCGGCCTGCCCGCCGCCGACCGGGACGTGCTGCTGCTGAGCAGCTGGGCCGGCCTGACCCAGCAGGAGATCGCCGAGGCGCTGGGGGTGCCGGCCGGGACGGTCCGGTCGCGGCTTCATCGGGTACGCCACCAGCTGCGCTCGGTCGCGCCGACGGTGGCCGTGGAGGGAGATGACGACAATGTGGACTGACAGCGAACTGGATCAGGCACTCGCTTCGCAGCCGGCCGGTCCCACCTTCTCGCCGGAGGCCCGGGCGCGGGCGCTGGCCCGCCTGAACGCGGAACGCACGGGGGCCGCGGTGAGCCCGGCGAGCGTGATGGACGCGCCGGGTGCGATGGACGCGCCGGGTGCGATGGACGCGCCGGGTGCGATGGACGCGCCGGGTGCGATGGACGCGCCGGCACCCGTCGCGAAACGCGCCGGGAGAGGGAGAATTTTCGCTCCCGCGGGACTGGCACGAGTGACGCGGCGAGCGCATGCGGGGCGGCCGGCGAGAGCGGGGCGGCGGGCGTGGGTGATGGCGGCGGTCGCCTCGGTTGTCGTTCTCGGCGGGGCCGGGTTCGCCGTCGTCGGGGGGCGGACACCGGCGGCCAGTGCGGCGGCGGTCGTTCAGCTCGACCGGGCCGCGGCGGCCGCCGGTGGCGGTCCCACGGCGCCGGGGCAGTATTTCTACACCGAGACGCATCAGTGGGCACTGAGCGCCGCTCAGACACGAACCGGGAAAAACCTGGCTCAACTGCAGGAGACGATGTACCAGTCGTGGGTTCCGCACGACCGGTCCCAGGACTGGGTGCGTGTCACCACTGTCACCGGGCAGACCCGCTGGCTGGTCGGAGACGACGCGCTGGTGCGGCGGGAAGGTGACGGCGGGCTGCTCTCCCGGCCGGGGCGGACCCGGGAGGCCGGACCGTGCGGCGACTACCCGAGCTGGAACGGTGAGCTGGGCGAGACCGGGCCACGGCCGCCGTGCGACGAGCGGACGGGCGACTGGTACCAGCCGGCGCCCCGCTTCCTGGCCGGGCTGCCGACCGACCCGGAGCGGCTCTACCAGCGGCTGCGGGACGACAACAACGGCTCGCCGGCGGATGTGCTGCCGATGGCCGCCGGTGTGCTGACCGCTGACGTGCCGGCGGCCACCCGTGCGCTGGTCTACCGTGCGCTGACCCAGGTGCCGGGGCTGGACGTCACGTCGGACGCGGTCAACCTGGACGGGCGGCACGGGGTGGCGCTGGGCCTGGCCCAGGGCGGCACACGGCAGGAGCTCGTCATCGATCCCGGCTCGGGCCGGCTGATCGGCCAGCGGCTCGTCCTCACCGCGCCGGGTACCGACATGTGGGCCGGTCTCCCCGCCGGCACGGTGGCCGAGTACTCCGCGGTCGCCACCAGCGTCGTGAACGTGGTCCCCCGCTGAACCCCTGGTGGTAGGCCAGAGCGCTATCCGCATCGCGGATAGCGCTCCTGGCTACCACTGGTTTTGGGGGCGCGACCACTCGCGCACGTGGAGCGGAGCGACCTCGGCGGGAGCAGCGGTCCGCACCACCCACCCCGCTACGACATCATGGTCCTGTTGTGAGGTATTGGGTTTCGGCGCCGCGAACCGCCGGGCTTCCCTTGTCGTTGATGATGCGGTTGATGGTGCCTTGGCCGCCCAGCGACACCGTGACCATGTCGGTGAACCTGATGCCGGGCTTGACCGGCGCCTCGAAGGCCCGTTCGCCGACCACCGACTGGTCCTGCGTGAACACGCAGTAGCTGCCCAGCCCCCACGCCTGGTGGTCGTTGACCGAGTCGGCCACCTTGTAGGCCGCGTAGCCGCGGGTCGCGCCGTTCATCCACGCCGCCTGGTTGGGCATCTCGTACGGCATCTCGTTCTGGTAGAAGTACGTGCGGCCGCGCTCGCCGTTCCAGGTGGTCTGGTATTTCTGGAAGTGCTCGACGAACAGGCCGTACATGCTCACGTCGTCGCCGTTGACGACCAGGCCCTGGTCTGCGGTGTTGACGTTCCAGCCGACGCCGTCGCCGTGGTCGGCCCGCCACAGCCACATGTGGTCGCCGATCACGTCGTCGCTGTTGACGATCAGCGTGTTGGTGGCCTTGCCGACGCCGGGGCCGCCGATCCGGAAGAAGACGTCGTGCAGGGACGTCGGGTTGGCACTGTGGTCGGTGCTGGCACCGGGTGCGCCCACCTCCATGAGGGACTGCGAGTTGGTGGCGCCGGCGTCGAACATGATGCCGGCCACCTTCACGCCGTCCACGTCGGCGATCTTCAGCGGGGTGACGCCGTTGTCGGCGAAGAACGTGGCCAGGCCCAGGCCCAGGATCACGGTGTTCGGCCGGGTGACGTTGATGGTCTGGTTGACGTGGTGGGTGCCCGGCGTGACGAGCAGGTGCTTGCCCGCGGCCAGCGCGTTGTTGATGGTCGCCGCGCTCGTGCCGGGCCGGACGATGAAGAAGTCGGCCAGCGAGATCGAGGTGCCGGCGGGTGTCTTGTTGTACCAGCTGGTGCCGGTGCTGTTCTGCCGCAGGGCCGGGACGAACACCCGGTACTCACCGTTGGCGAAGTAGAGGAACGGCTTCTCGCGTACCACCGGGGTGGTGTTGACGACCGTGTGGGACGGGTTCGGGAAGTGCGGCGGCGGGGCGCCCTGCACGCCCTGGAAGACCATGTTCCAGACCGAGCCGCTCCAGCTGCCGAACTCGCTGTTGCGGGAATACCACTGCTGCTGCGAGCCGGAGACGACCGCACCGTCCACCTTGGTGTCGGCCATCAGGCCGCCCGACGACCAGCCGTCGCCGCCGTTCCAGAGCTGGATCTGGTTCTGCGCGCCCTTCAGGTGCATGCGGCGGTACGGCGCGGCCTGGGAGACCGCGTACCGCTCGACGGTGGTTCCGGCCGGGAGTGTGACCGACAAATTTTCCGCCGTACGCCAGAAGTTCTGCGTGGCATTGCCGTTCATCCAGGCCGCCTCGACCCGCACGTGGCCGTTCAGGTTGACGTCGTCCGGGGACATCCCGAGGCCGGCCACCTGCTCGAAGAAGCCCAGGTTGACGTCGGCGGTGTAGCTGCCCGGCTTGAACAGCACGGCGTAACGCTCGGGGCCGAACTGGTTGCGCTCCTGGGCGGTGAACAGCTGGTTGAGCCGGTTCTGGATGGTGGCCGTGGGCGTCGACGGGTCGTAGACGTCGACGTTCGGGCCGAAGTTGGGGTTACGCGGGTCGGTCGGCTCGACCGGGTCACCGCTGCCGGGCGGCGGTTCGCTCGGGCCGCCGTCGCCGCTGAAGGCACGTAGTTCCCACAGCGAGTAGCCGTAGCCGGTGGCCCTGGCGGTGCCGTAGAGGCGCAGGTAGCGGCCGGTCCCGGTGACGCTCAGGCTCTGCGTGCCGCCGGTGCCGGTGGTCGTCGAGTAGATGTTCGTCCAGCTGGTGCCGTTGGCGCTGGTCTGGATCTGAAAGCTCTTGCCGTACGCGGACTCCCACTGCAGGTCGACCTGGCAGAGCGTGACCGTGCTGCCCAGGTCGACCTGGATCCACTGCGGGTCGGCGAACGCGCTGGCCCAGCGGGTGCCGGTGTTGCCGTCCACGGCCAGCCCGGCCGCGTAGCCGGCGCCCTCGGCCGAGCTGGAGGTGGCCGGTTTGTTCAGGGCCACGTTGGTGGTGCCGCAGGCGGCGGCCTGGGCGGTGGCCACGCCGGCCACGGCCATGCCGAGCACGGTGGTGAGGCCGGTTGCGGCGGCGATGAGGATGCGACGGGTACGGCGGGTACGCCGTCTGATGTCCGGTGTCATGGTCCTGCCTGTCAAGGGGATGTGGGGCGACCCGGCCCGCCGGGGAAACGGGCCGGGTCGCGTGGGGACGGAAGGGGATATCGATAGGAAAGCGCTCTCCTAGATGGGGCGATTGTTTCCTCCACGTTGCGGGCCGTCAATACGTTCCCGGTTCCGGAAATGGTTCCGGAACTTATTCACGCATTGACACGTTCGACGGAAAGAGCCGAGACTTCCGGTGTGTACCGCCATCCCCTCGCCCCCGCCCTGGCCCTGCTGATGACCGCCGGACTGTGCGCATGCGACCGCTCCGCACCGCCCGCACCGACACCCGCCCCGACCGCGGCGGCCGCCGCGGCGAGCTTCGGCGGCACCGACCGGGCCTGGATCGAAATCAACATCGCGATGAACGAGGAGCTCACCCCGCTGCTCGCCCTGACCACCGCACAGAGCCGTGACAACGCCGTAAAAGCACTGTCGGCGCAGGTCAACGAGCTGCACCTCCGTGAGCTGACCGATCTGCGGCAGCTGCACGACGCGGCCGGGCTGCCCGCCGAGAACCCGCACGAGGGCATGCCGATGCCGGGCATGGTGACACCCGACATCGTCCGCCAGGCCGCCGCGGCCGAGGGGCCGGCCTTCGACCGGATCCTCCGCGAACAGGTGAGAGCGCATCTCGATCAGGGCGTGAAGCTGGCGAAGAGCGAGACCACGGCCGGGGTGGAACCGCGTACCAAAGCACTCGCGGAGCGAATGATCAGCGATCGCGAAACCCTTTTGCCGAAGTTCCCCCCGGCCGTGAAATAACCACTCCGAATTTCTGTTATCGGGGCAGCTCGTAATTCTCGTTGAGCGCCGCGCCCCGGTCCGGCTTGTAGAGGTCGAAGCCGCGCGGGTCACACTGGAGACCACCGTTGATGCAGTGGGTGACCAGGGCGGCCAGGGTCGGCGCGTCCCACACGTTGTAGAAGTCGTAGTGGAACGAGTAGCCGCGGCCGCTGGACAGCCGGACGTTGGACATGTTGCCGCTGACCGGGAAGGCCATCTTGAACTCGATCATCGGCACGGCCACCGGGTGACTGTTCGGGCAGACCCCGAGCGTCGGGTACGCCATGTGGCTCTTGTGGTCCGGCGTGTCCAGGTGGATGCCGTCCCAGCAACTCGGCGCCTGCATGCGGATGTTCAGCTGGGTGCCGGCCGGGCAGTTGGCCGGGAAGTCCCAGTTGAACGAGCTGTCACCGCACTCCCAGCCCTCGACCGCGCCCGGGGCGTTGTGGAACTCGTCCTGCGTGGCGCTCGGGCTGCCGACCACGTACCGCAGCCCCGGCGGGGACGGGCGCACGCTGCGGTAGTCGATCACGCCGGACTTGTAGTAGATGACCTGCCGGCCGCTCGGCTGCACGGCGGTGTCGCCGTTGAGCAGCGTCGGCATCCAGTAACCGGTCTTGTCGCCCGGGGTGATGCACGACGTGCCGCCGGCCTGGAGGCTGCCCAGGGTGGAGTTCGCGTTGGTCGAGTTGTTGCCCATGAACGTGTGCGAGTGTGAGGCGCCCGGCAGGCCCGGGAACACGATCGGGTCGTCGGGCAGGTTCGACCGGCTGACCGAGCAGTTCATCTGGAACTCGTGGTGGGTGGTCGGCGGGTTGGTCGGCGGCGGGACCGCGGTGGACGGGACGACGCCGGTGACCGGCGGGTTCGCGTACACGTAGCCGTCGCCGCCGGGCGGGGGCGTGCTGCTGGTGCCGTACACCTGGAACTCGTAGAGCGAATAGCCGTAGCCGGTGCCGCGCTGGGTGCCGTAGACCCGGACGTAGCGGCCGCTGCCGGTGACCGCGAGCGACTGGTTGCCGCCGGTCGCCGTGGTCGTCGAGTAGACGGTGGCCCAGTTGTTGCCGTCGGCGCTGGTCTGGATCTGGAAGGCTTTGGCGTACGCGGCCTCCCAGCGCAGGTCGACCCGGCTGATCGTGGCCGTCGCGCCGAGGTCGACGCGCAGCCACTGCGGATCGGTCCAGGCGCTGCCCCAGCGGGTGTCGTTGCGCCCGTCCACCGCCGCGGCGGCCGGGGCGCCGCCGTTCTCGGTCGACGAGGCGAGCGTGGGCCGGCCCTGCGACAGCAGCGTGTCGGCCGCCTGCGCCTGCGGTGCGTTGACGACCAGCGCGCCACCGAGTGCGACAGTCGCACAGGTGACCAGCAGGCGTCTTCTTCTGGTTCGCATGAGATCTCCAAGGGGATCAACAGGGGTGATTGGAGAGCGCTTTCCGAAGTGTTACGCCGAGGTTGCCGAACGGTCAAGCTCCGGGCGCTTTTGTCCGTTTCCCCGAGACTCGGGGGAGAGCGCTCTCCGAGGGCTGTGCTATAACTCCCCTCATGACCGCCACGAGGGGACGCATCCCGGTCGGCGAACGCCTGCCGACCCTGGAGGACGTTGCCCGCGTCGCCGGCGTCTCCCGCGCCACCGCGTCCCGGGTCATCAACGGCATCCGCAACGTCGACCGGCAGCTGCACGAGCAGGTGTGGAACGCCGTCGGCGCCACCGGCTACGTGCCCAACCGGCTGGCCCGGTCCCTGGTCACCCGGCGCACCGGGACGATCGCGCTGGTGGTGTCCGATTCGGAGGCCCACGACGACGACCCGTTCATGGGCCGCTTCTTCGCCGACCCCTACTTCGGCCGGGTCGTCGGTGGGCTGATGAGCGTGCTCCGTCAGGCCGGCGTGCAACTCGCTCTGCAGATCGTGGGTACGCCCGACCAACGCACCCGCCTGGTCGGCGACCTGCGCCACGGCCAGGCCGACGGCGCCGTCGTGCTGTCACTGCCCGCGCACGACCCGCTCCCCCGCATGCTCACCGACGCCACAGTCCCCGCCGTGCTCATCGGCCGCCCGCCCTCACCGGTTCCCATCGACTACGTCGACCTGGCCAACGACACCGGCGCCGCCCTCGCCGCCGACCACCTGATCGCCCGCGGCGCCCGCCAGATCGCCATGATCTCCGGTCCACTCGACGTGCCGGCCAGCAGCGACCGCGTCGACGGCTTCCGCCGCGCCATGGCCCGCCACGGCCACGGCTGGGTCCCGATCGTCCACGGCAACTTCACCCGCGAGTCCGGCGAGGAGGCGATGCGCTCCCTGCTGGCCTCCACCCCCACCATCGACGGCGTCTTCGCCGCCAACGACCTGATGGCCCTCGGCGCCCAGACCGCACTACGCGCCGCCGGCCGCACCGTCCCCACCGACGTCCGCGTCGTAGGCTTCGACGACAGCAGCGCCGCCACCGCGGCCAGCCCCGCCCTGACGACCATCCGCCACCCTCTGGAAGACATGGCGGCCGAGGGCGCCCGCCTCCTCCTGGCCCGAGTCGAAGACCGCACCATGCGCGTGTCCTCGGTAATCTACGAGCCCACCCTGATAATCCGCGACTCCGCCTGACCCCCGTGCCGCCCTCAACCTGGTGTTGGGCGGGGGTGCGCGGGGGCGGGAAGATGAGCGGCGTGGGGAGTGCCTGGTGGGTTGATGATCCGATTGAGTCGGAGGGGGGCGAGAGCCTGGGTCGGCTGCCGTTTGTGCGGCGGGCCTCGGCCATGCTGGATGAGATCGGCGCGCACGCGAGCAGCACCGTGGTCGCGCTGGTTGGGCCTTGGGGTAGCGGCAAGACCAGCACGGTCAACCTGATTTTGGACTCGCTCCGCGCGGAACGGTGGGGTGTCGCGCGGCTCAACCCGTGGGCGCTGGGGTCGGCTGAGGCGATCGTCGCCGAGTTGCTGGCGGCGATCGGGGAGGCGTTGCCGGGTAAGGCCGTCCGGGCCAGAGAGCGGCTGGCCACGTACGCCGAGGTTGCGGCGCCCTGGCTGGCGCTCATTCCGATGGCGGGGGAGGCGGCCAGTTCGGCGGGCGAGATGCTGGCCCGGCGATTGCGGGGGGACGGCACCGTGCAGACACGGTTCGAGCAGCTGAGCAGCGAGCTGAGCAAGCTCACCCGCTCGGTGCTGATCTTTGTCGACGACGTCGACCGGCTGCAGCCTGACGAGTTGCTGGCCTTGTTCCGGGCGGTGCGGGTGCTCGGGCGGCTGCCGCACGTCCACTACTTCATCGCGTACGACCAGCGGACGCTGCTCGACCTGCTGACCGCGACACCGCTGGCGGGCGGGCGGGAGACGCGGGCCCTGGCGTTCCTGGAAAAGATCGTGACGCTCCGGGTGGACCAGCCGTTGATCCGGGCCGAGCAGTCCGCGCTGCTGTTCAACCGCCGCCTCACCGAGTTGCTCGCCGACCTCGGCGCGAGCCTGGGAGACGAGGAACGCCGGCGGGTTTCCGACGAGTGGGAGCTGCTGCTGGCGGCCGATCTGGCCGAGCCGCGGAGCATCAACCGGTTTCTGGCCCAGCTGCGCGTCTATCTTCCGCTGGTCGGGCGGGACGAGGTCGACCTGGCCGACTTCGTGGTGATCACGCATCTGCGGTCGGCGCATCCGGAGCTCTACAACGCGCTGCTGGCCGACCGGGCGGTGCTGGCGGCGCCGGCCGGTGAGGGCGACGAGACCCGGGCGGCGGCGTGGCGGGAGCGGCGCCGGGTCGCGGGGTCCGACCGGCTGTACGCGGCGGTCGGGCGGATGTTCCCGGCGCTGCGTGCCGACGGGCCGGGCGAGCCGCGCCGCCGCGGGATCGGCCATCCGGACTATGTGGACCGGTACTTCACGTTCATGCCGGCCGACGCCGACGTGACCGACGCCGAACTGCTGGTGGCGCTGCGCGAGTGGGCCGGCGGTGGCATGCCGGGCCGGCACCTGGTCGCCGCCCTGACGCCCGACCGGGACGACCGGCATGAGTGCGAGCGTTCCGCGGGGGTGATCCGCCGCCTCGACGCCGTGCACGACCAGCTCACCTCGGCCGAGGCGGCCACCCTGGTCGGGGGCGTCGTCCCCTACCTGCCGCTGCCGGCGGGTCCCGGTCTGATCCTCGGCGGCCCGGACGCGGCCGTGGCCCGGTGGCTGTCGCATCTGATCCTGATGGCCGAGGCGATCGACCCGGAGCAGGTCACCGCGGTCGCCGCCGGGCGTGGGATCGCCGCGCTGGTCGGCCTGCTGAGGGCGGCGCCCCGGGGCAGCGCGATGGCCGAGGCGGCGGCGGACGCGGGGTGGCGGCTGTTCCGGGAGCATGTCGCGGCGGGGGACGCGGCGCCGGACGCGCCCGCCGAGTCGTTGTTCGCGCTGATCGACGACCTGGCCGGTGCGGCGCGGACGAACCGGCGGCTGCGCCGGGCCGTTGACGACGGGCTGTCCGTCCCGGACCTGGGCGCGCGGCTGGTCGAGATCGGTGTCGAGCCGGGGTCGGGGCGGCCGGTGATCCTCGACTTCGGACCGGAGGCGCTGATCAACCGGCTCGGCCGGGTCCGGGTCCGGGCCGGCGGCGACGTGGGCGGGCCGCTGGATCGAACCGACACGTCGTGGGCGAGCCGTCGGCGGCACGTGCTGGCGGCGCTGCGGGCCGGGCGCGAGCCGATGACCGTGCCCGCGTTGCCGGCGGAGGCGGCGCCGATGCTGCGGGACCACTCGGTGCTCGCGCTGGACACGCCGTCGTCGCCGGAGCTGGCGGTCGGGGTGACCGTGCTGACGCCGGCGCTGGCCGAGGAGCCACGGGTCGGTGGCGCGCCGGCCGGGCCGCCGGGGGACGACGTGGTTCTGCGGGCCATGGAGAACAGTGCGATCGCCGAGTGGCTCCGGTCGCGGGCCGGCGGGGACCGGCCGGGGTGGCGGATCACCGAGGCCGACGGCCGGACCCGGACCCGGGTCGCGGCCGACCTGGGCCCGGCCGGGTCGGGGAGGCCGCCGATCCGGGCCGGGGCCCAGATCCGGAGCGGCCTCGACCATCTGGTGCCGTTCGTCGTCGCCGACTTCCAGGTTGGGCTGTGGGCCGCGCTCTCCCTCGACGAGCTGGTCACGTTGATCGAGGCGATGCTGCGTGGGGCCCGGGAGGCGGCCGTCGCCATCTACCAGGAGCTGCCGGCCCGATCGCCCGACGCCGGCCTGGCCATGCGGCTCGAGGTGACCGCCGAGCGTGGCCTGGACGCGGTCGTCGACCTGGCGGGGCTGGAGCGCGCCGACCCGGCGGAGCGGACGGTCCGGCGGCTGGCGCACGGGATGGCGGGGCCGGCGCGCACGCCGGAAGGGGCGGGGGCGGACGCGGAACTGGCGGTGGCGTTCACGGCCGAGTTGCTGCGGCGTTCGGGCTACCGGGGGTACGAGAGCCGGCTGCGCTGACCGGCCGCCCGCGTAGCCTGCAGCAATGAACCATCGCGTGGCCGTGCTCGTGCTCGACGGGGCGAAACCGCTGGACGTCGGGATCCCCGCGCAGGTGTTCGCCAACCGGCCGACCATGCCGTACGAGGTACGTGTGTGCGGCGCCGCGCCCGGCCCGGTGACCGGCGGCGACGGCCTGGCCTACCTGGTCGCCGACGGGCTGGAGGCGGTCGAGCGGGCCGACACGGTGTTCGTCCCGGGCTACCGGCAGCCGGCCACCACCGAGCCGCCGGCCGCCGTGGTCGAGGCGTTGCGCGCGGCCCAGGCCCGGGGCGCCCGGCTGGCGGCCATCTCGACCGGCGCGTTCGCGCTGGCGGCGACCGGTCTGCTCGACGGCAAGCGGGCCACCACCCACTGGCACTACACGCGGGCGCTGGCCGAGAAGTTCCCGCACGTGCGGGTGGACGAGAACGTCCTCTTCGTCGACGAGGGCGACGTGCTGACCTCGGCCGGCGCGGCGTCCGGACTCGATCTCTGCCTGCATCTGGTACGCCGGGACCACGGCGTCGGCCTGTCCAACATCGTCGCGCGGCGGCTGGTCGCGGCGCCGTACCGCAGTGGCGGGCAGGCCCAGTACGTACCCCGCAGTGTTCCGGAACCGCTCGGGGACGTCTTCGCCGAGACCCGCGAGTGGGCCCTGGCCCGGCTGGGTGAGCCGCTGACCCTGGAGGCGCTGGCCCGCAACGCCCAGGTGTCGGCGCGCACGTTCTCGCGGCGGTTCGTCGAGGACACCGGCTACACGCCGATGCAGTGGGTGCTGCGCGCCCGCGTCGACCTGGCCCGCGAGCTGCTGGAGCTGACCGATCTGGGGGTCGAGCAGATCGCGGCCCGGGTCGGTCTGGGCTCGGCGGCGAACCTGCGGCTGCACTTCCAGCGCATTCTCGGCACGTCGCCGACCGAGTACCGGCACACCTTCGCCGAGACAAGTTGATCATCATGGCGAGATCCTTGCGTACGGTGGCTTTCAAGCCACTGTCGCTCCGGCGGGGCGGACGCCGACGATGAACGCATGACGAGAATCGGCATCAACGGCTTCGGCCGCATCGGACGCAACACCCTGCGGGCCTCGCTCACCCGGGACAGCAAGCTCGAAGTGGTCGGCATCAACGACCTCAGCCCGCCGGGTACGCTCGCCCATCTGCTCAAATACGACAGCACCCTGGGCCGCCTGGCCCGGCCCGTCGCCGTCGAGGACGACCACCTGGTCGTCGACGGCACCCGGATCCGGGTCACCTCCGAGAAGGATCCGGCCCGGCTGCCCTGGGCCGAGCTCGGCGCCGATATCGTGCTCGAGTCCACCGGCCGCTTCACCAAGGCCGACGCCGCCCGGGCCCACCTGACCGCGGGCGCCCGGCGGGTCCTGGTCAGCGCCCCGTCCGACGGCGCCGACGTGACACTGGCCTACGGGGTCAACACCGGCGCGTACGACCCGGACCGGCACGTGATCGTCTCCAACGCCTCCTGCACGACCAACGCGCTGGCCCCGCTGGCCTCGGTGCTGGACGACGTGGCGGTCATCGAGCACGGCTTCATGACCACCGTCCACGCGTACACCCAGGAGCAGAACCTGCAGGACGGCCCGCACCGCGACCTGCGCCGGGCCCGCGCCGCCGCGGTGAACATCGCGCCCACCACGACCGGCGCGGCCAAGGCCATCGGCAAGGTCCTGCCCCGCCTGGACGGCAAGCTCTCCGGCGACTCGATCCGCGTCCCGGTCCCGGTCGGCTCCCTGGTCGAGCTGAACACCACTGTCGGCCGGGCGGTCAGCCGCGACGAACTGCTCACCGCCTACCACGTGGCCGCGGCCGGCGCCCTGGAAGGCATCCTCGAGTACTCCGACGAACCGCTCGTCTCCAGCGACATCACCGGCAACCCGGCCTCGGCCGTCTTCGACGCCGCCCTGACCCGGGTCGAGGGCCGGCACGTCAAGGTGGTCGCCTGGTACGACAACGAGTGGGGTTTCGCCAACCGGGTCATCGACACCCTGGAACTGATGGCCGGGATCAGATGAACGGCCGGCCGACCGGCTGACCCAGGCCCCGGCGGCCCGGGATCGTCCGCTGGGCCGGGGACAAGTTTGGCGGCCCCCGCGGCGGCCATGCCGTCGCGGGGGGCGATCGTGCCGGCCCCGCGAAGCCGGGAGGGGCCGCTGAGAGTCTGGCAATCTTGGTGGATGGTCGCCAAAGTCAAATGGACCGTTTCGGTCCCCGTCCTGGCCATCGCCGCCCTGATCCTGACCTGGGGACGCGACCTGCCACCGCCGGTCGTGGTCGTCGTCGGTCTGTTCCTGGCCGGCTCGGTCCTGGCCGCCGTCCACCACGCCGAGGTGGTGGCCCACAAGGTCGGCGAACCGTACGGTTCCCTGGTCCTCGCCGTGGCCGTCACCATCATCGAGGTCGCCCTGATCGTCACCCTCATGATCAGCGGTGGCGAGAAGACGCAGTCCCTGGCCCGGGACACCGTCTTCGCCGCGGTCATGATCACCTGCAATGGCATCCTGGGCCTGTCCCTGCTGGTCGGGGCCCTGCGCCGCCGCATCGCGGTCTTCAACCCCGAGGGAACCGGTGGCGCCCTGGCCGCCGTGGCCACCATCGCCACCCTCAGCCTGGTCCTGCCCACCTTCACCACGAGCCGTCCCGGCCCCGAGTTCTCCCCCGCCCAGCTCGGCTTCGCCGCCGTGGCGTCCCTGGGCCTCTACCTGTTGTTCGTCATGGTCCAGACCCGCCGCCACCGCGACTATTTTCTTCCCATCACCACCGCCGGCAAGGTCATCGACGAGGAGGAGCACCTCGACCCGCCCACCGGCCGGGCCGCCGGTCTCAGCCTCGGCGTCCTGCTCGTGGCCCTGATCGCCGTGGTCGGCCTGGCCAAGGGCGTCTCGCCGTCCATCGAGGCCGGCGTGGCCGGCGCGGGCCTGCCCCAGTCGGTCGTCGGCGTGGTGATCGCCCTGCTGGTCCTGCTGCCCGAGACCATCGCGGCCGTCCGTGCGGCGGCCCGCGACCGCATGCAGACCAGCCTCAACCTGGCTCTCGGATCGGCCATGGCCAGCATCGGCCTGACCATCCCGGCGATCGCCATCGCCATGATCTGGCTGAGCGGCCCGCTCGTGCTGGGCCTGGGCGGCACGCAGATCGTCCTGCTGGTCCTGACCATGCTGGTCGGCACGCTGACGGTCGTTCCCGGCCGCGCCAACGTCCTTCAGGGCGGCATCCATCTGGGACTGCTGGCCGTCTTCCTCTTCCTTGCCGCGAGCCCGTAGCGTTTTCCCCGAGGGCATCCTTCCGTCAACGTCAAGGGCAAGTTCAAGAGCTTCCTTGGCCCGCGTCCGCCGGGGTACGGACCGTATGCTCCCGCGGGCACCGGGCGAGGGGCCCACCTGACGGTGCCCCTCGCCCTTCCGGGTCCGTGCGCGCAAGCCCCAAACCCAAATCGGGAGGATTCCGGGTGGGGCGGAGCGGGCATCAAACGGGCGTAGGGAGCACGGCGACGAGGCAGGATGGCGAGTATGGCGACGCAGGGTGAGTTCAAGCGGGACATGAACTACATCACCACCCGGATCACCGCGGACGGGCGAGACGGCTACCCGGTCGAGCCGGGCCGGTACCGGCTGATCGCCGCGCGGGCCTGCCCGTGGGCCAACCGGGCGATCATCGTGCGCCGCCTGCTCGGCCTGGAGGAGGTGCTCAGCATGGGCGTCGCCGGGCCGACGCACGACGAGCGCAGCTGGACCTTCGACCTCGATCCGGGCGGACGCGACCCAGTGCTGGGCATCGAACGGCTGCAGGAGGCCTTCCTCAAGCGGGACCCGGACTACCCCAAGGGCATCACCGTGCCGGCCATCGTGGACATCCCGACCGGCGAGGTGGTGACCAACGACTTCGCCCAGATGACCATCGACCTGTCGCTGGAATGGACGAAATACCACCGTGAGGGCGCGCCGCAACTGTATCCGGAACATCTGCGCGCGGAGATCGACGAGGTCAACGACGGTGTGTTCCGGGACGTCAACAACGGCGTCTACCGGGCCGGGTTCGCGTCGTCCCAGGACGCGTATGAACAAGCGTACCGGCGTCTCTTCGATCGTCTCGATCTTCTCGGGGAACGGCTGTCGAATCAGCGTTATCTGGTCGGCGACACGATCACCGAGGCCGATGTGCGGCTGTTCACCACGCTCGTGCGATTCGACACGGTGTACCACGGCCATTTCAAGTGCAACCGGCAGAAGCTGGCCGAGATGCCGGTGCTGTGGGCGTACGCGCGGGACCTCTTCCAAACGCCGGGATTCGGTGACACGATCGATTTCGTGGACATCAAGCGGCATTACTACGTGGTCCACACCAACATCAATCCAACGCGGATCGTGCCGGTCGGACCGGACCTGAGCGGCTGGCTCACGCCACACGGACGGGAGGCGCTGGGCGGCCGCCCGTTCGGCGACGGCACGCCACCGGGACCGCCGGGCGAACCGGTGCCGGCCGGACACGGAGCATGACTAACATCAATGTCGTGAGCATTTCGAGCGGCCCCCATGGCATGGGCCGAGACGAGTAGCCTGCCCAGTCATGATCGACGAGCCTGAGGTACGCGCGTTCGCGGCACAATTCCGTGCGTTCCTCAAGGCCATCGAGGAGTCCGTTCCGGCGCCGAAACCGACCCGGTTGCACCAGCGGCTGGCCGATCATCTGGGCGTCGATCCGACCGAGCTGCCGGTCACCACCGAGGGATTTCCCGCCTACGATCACGCCAATGTCCAGGCGGCGATGGACGCCTACCTGGCCGGTGACGAGGTGAACTCCGATCTGGTCGGCTTGATCGGCGGCGGCCGCGATCACCACAACTTCGCCGATCTGGTCAACAACGCCCGCCGGCAGGGCCAATTCGACATCGGCACGGTCGACTACACGACAGTCACGGTGGGCGTGGGCCGCGAGCGGGCGTGCGTCAGTTTCGGCCTCTATCTGATCAGCGAGGGCGACCAGCGGCTGGCCGTGCTGATGCGATTGAGCAACTATCGTGGCGGCGCGCTGGAGACCCTGGTCGAGGTGATGGCGGCCAGCACCGAGGCCGGGCAGGCGTTCCTGCACCGGATCCGGGCCGAGATCGTCAAGCACCACATCTGCCGCGGCCAGGTGCTGTCGTTCGAGCCGTGGGAGTACGGCGCCGGCATGGGCCCGCTGCGCTTCCACGAGCGGCCCAAGGTCGACGCGGCCGACGTGGTGCTCCCGGCCGGCGTGCTGGAGGCGGTGCACCGGCAGATCCTGGGCGTGGCCGAGCATCGGGAGCGGCTGCTCGCGGCCGGCCACCACCTGAAACGCGGCGTGGTCCTGTACGGGCCGCCCGGCACCGGCAAGACGCACACGGTGCGGCATCTGATCGGCGCGCAGCGGGACGCCACGGTGATCGTGCTGACCGGGCTGGGGGTGCAGTACATCCGCGAGGCGTGCAATCTGGCCCGCGTGATCCCGCCCGCTCTGATCGTGCTCGAGGACGTCGACCTGGTCGCCGAGGAACGGACCGTGTCGTACAGCAATCCCCTGCTCTTCCAGCTGCTCAACGAGATGGACGGGGTAGCCGGGGACGCCGACATCGCCTTCCTGCTCACCACCAACCGCCTCGACCTGGTCGAGCCGGCCCTGGCCCAGCGGCCCGGGCGGGTCGACCTGGTCGTCGAGGTGCCGCTGCCGGACGCGGCGGGGCGGCGCCGGCTGCTGTCCCTGTACGGGGTGTCCGCGCACCTGGACGCCGACGAGGTGGAGTCGGTGGTGACCAAGACCGACGGCTACACCGGTTCGTTCTTCGCCGAGCTGTCCCGCCGCGCCGAGCTGCTCGCCGCCACCGCCGGGGACGTCCGCACCGGCATGAAGCACGTGACAGCGGCCCTGGACGAGCTCAGCCGCAGCCGGGAGGCCGCCGCGTCGTCGGGCCGGCCGATGCCGCCACCCGTGCCCGGCACGCCGTATGTCTAGGGCTCACCAGACGGATCACCGAGGGCTGCGGCGTGGCGCCGAGCGAGCCTCGCACTTGGACGATCCGTCAGATGCGCCCCAGGACCTGTCGCGAATTCAGTCCCGGTCGAAGCGCCCCGGAAGCGAATGCGAGACAGGCCCTACCGCAGGTCTTCGCCCTGGATGATGTGGGTGTGGAAGCCGCCGCGGGCCGCTCGCAGCATCGCCCGGGCCAGTCTGTCGCTGCTGGTGGAATACTTCGGCGCGACCCGGTCGAAGAGGCGCATCAGTGGCGCGCCGACCGCGTAACCGACCTTTGCCCACCGTGGCCTCGGCGCCGCCCCGTGGGTCGGGATGATCAGCCCCGGCCGGAACGCGTACCCGTTCGGCAGCAGCTCGATGATCTCCGCCTCGGCCCGGCCCTTGACCCGCTGCCACATCTGCCGGCCGTCGCGGTCGGTGCCCGCCCCCGATACGTAGACGAAGGTCAACTGCGGATTGAGGCCCTTGAGGGTACGCGCGGCAGCCAACGGAAAATCGTACGAGATCCGGGTGTAGTCGGCCTCGCTCATGCCGACCGACGACACGCCGAGGCAGTAGAAGCAGGCGTCGGCGCCTTTGAGGTCGTCCTCGATCGGGCTCAGGTCGGTGAAGTCGGTCAGGGGGACCTCGCGCAGCTTGGCGTGGCGGACGCCGGTCGGGCTCCGGCCGACGCTGATCACGCTGTCCACGTCCTTGGCGAGCAGGCTCTCGCGCAGCACGCCCTGCCCGACCATCCCGGTCGCTCCGAACACGATGACCTTCACCCGCAAAGTGTCGCACCCCGCTCCTGAGACCTGCCTCAAATCCGGTCCCAGAAAAGCCCCCGGAGACGAATTCGAGGCAGGTCTTAGGGTTACCGGGTGTCCATCGAACGTTGGTCGGTCGAGCAGGTCCGGGCAATCGCCCCCG
Organism: Actinoplanes sp. NPDC049265; assembly: GCF_043197135.1. Lineage (NCBI taxonomy): Bacteria > Bacillati > Actinomycetota > Actinomycetes > Micromonosporales > Micromonosporaceae > Actinoplanes > Actinoplanes sp. NPDC049265. Next base: position 39,935 of record NZ_JBICSP010000002.1, read on the forward strand.
ACCCGGTTTCAGCGCGCGCCGGCCAAGGTCTCGGAGCGCCTTCCCAGTGGTCGGCGGCCGGCCTCTCCGACGCCGTTCTCTGGGGGATTTGCCGCACGTACCAAGTGGCCGTGGATCTCGATGGACCACGTTTCAAGTGCTCCTGCCCGAGTCGGAAAACCCCCTGCAAGCACGCCCTCGGGCTGCTGTTCCGCTGGGCAACCGTCGGAGTCCCCGATGCCGCCGCTCCGGAATGGGCGACATTCCCCGCTCGGCGCGTCAAATCAGACGCTCCCCCCGATCCGGTCGCGGCCGCGAAACGGCAGGCGGTGCGGGCCGACCGCGTCGCCGCCGGGATGAGCGAACTCGGCCGATGGCTCGACGACCAGGTACAGGCCGGGCTGGCGGCGGCCGAACGCGGCGGGTACGACCCGTTCGACGAGATGGCCGCGCGGCTGGTCGACGCGCAGGCACCGGCCGCGGCGGCCACCGTGCGCCGGCTGGGCGGCCTGGTCGGCAGCGGCCCGCACTGGGCCGATCGGGTGCTGGGCGAGATGGGCCTGCTGCGGCTGCTGGTCGACGGGCACGACCGGCTCGACGAGCTGCCATCGGGCCTGGCCGCCTCGGTACGCACCCGGATCGGCTTCCCCACCAGCACGAGCGACGTGCTGGCCGGCCCGCGGGTCACCGACCGCTGGCGGGTGCTGGGCCGGGTCGACGCCGAGGACGGCAACCTCCAGTCCCGGCGGATCTGGCTGCACGGCGCCACGACCGGCCGGTTCGCCCTGCTGCTGTCGTTCGCGGCGCCCGGGCAGAGCCTGCCGTCCGACGTCGTCCCCGGCCGCGACCTCGACGCCGACCTGTGCTTCTACCCCGGCACATGGCCGCTGCGGGCCCTGATCGCCGACCGCCGCGGCGACTTCCCGCTGTCCGCGCCGACCGGCGTACCCATCGCCGCCGCCCTGTCCGGGTGGGCCGCCGCGCTCGCCGCCGAACCGTGGCGGCCCGACGTTCCGGTGCTGCTGGCCGGGGTGCGACCAGCGGCGCCACGACCCGGCGACCAGCGTCCCCCGGACCGGGCCGGCCGCCATCGGCCGGCCGGGGACCGCCGGCCCGACGACGACTGGCTGATCGACGAGGCCGGCGACGCCCTGCCCCTGGCGGCCGGCTTCCGTCATCCGTGGTGGCTGATCGCGGCCGGCGGCGGGCGCCCGGTCACGGTGGCCGGCGAGTGGTCACCGGCCGGCCTGCGCCCGCTCGGCGTCTGGGTCGACGGCGTGTTCGTGGCCGCGCCCGAGCAGACGTTCGACGGGCCCAACCGCCGCGAGCCCGAACTCCCGCCCGACCTGCTGGCGGCCGCGCTCGTCGGCACGGCCCGGCGACCGTGGACCCCGGCCCCCGTGGCCGTCGGTGGCCGGTCCCTCGACCTGCCGGCGGGCAGCCTGCTGGAGGCGGCCGGCAGCGCGCTCGTCTACCGCCGCGCGGGTGTGCGCCCCGGCGCCGGGCACCGTCCGATCGAGGCGGCGCCGGCCGAGACCCAGCCCGCCCTGCCGTGGGCGGCCGGTGAGCGGCTACGCCGGATCCTCACCCTCGGCGAGGCGCCGTTCGGGTCCACGGCCACGCCCATCTACCTGGCCGAGTGGCTGCGGCTGGCCCAGGCGCGGGGCGGCCGGGCCCCCGGTGGCCGGCTGCCCGGCCTGCTCGACCAGGCCACCACCCACGAGGACCTGCGGGCGGCGGTAGCGACGGTGGCCGGGGCGCGCGGCCGGTGGCTGGCCGGTATGCGCGACAAGTGGGAGTGGCTGCTGCCCGCGAAACCGTCGTCCTGGGACACCGGAACGGCCGACGAGCGGGTGGCGCTGCTGCACGCCACCCGGCTGCGTGACCCCGACGCGGGGCGGCGGCTGATCGAGTCGACCTGGGAGGCGGACCCGGCCTCGGATCGCGCCCGCTTCCTGGCCGAGCTGGGCCACGGGCTGTCCCTCGCCGACGCCACGCTGCTCGAACGCTCTCTCGACGACCGCAACGGCGCCGTGCGTAACGCCGGGCTGGAGCTGCTGCGGGCTCTGCCCGGGTCGGCCTGGGCGGGTCGGATGGCGGCCCGGGCCAGGGCCGCGGTACGGCTGGAGCGACGCGTGATCGGCCGGGACCGGCTGGTCGTCACGCCGCCCGAGGAGTTGGACGCGGTGATGCGACGCGACGGCCTCACACCGTCGTCCGGGTCCGGCGCGCGATCTTCGTCTTCGGGCGGCGGCCCACCTTTCGGCGGCGGCCCGGCTTCGGGCGGCGTGGGTGGCGGGCGGCGGACGGGTGGGGCCGGCGCTCATCGGCTGGAGGAGATCGTGGCCGGGACGCCGCTCGTGGTGTGGGCGGAGTATGCGAAGAGTCCCGCCGCGATGATCGAGCTTGCTCGGGGCGACGACTTCGAGGACTCGCTGGTGCACGGGTGGGCGCGGGCGGCGATCGACCAGCGCGACGCGGCCTGGGCGTCGGCGCTGGTGTTGAACGACAACGGCGGCGAAGGGCCGGCGCTGCGGCACATCGTCCGGTGGGACCTGCACGGGGTGCTGCCCGCCACGCACCTGACCCGGATCGTGCTCGACTATCTGGTGCGGCGCGACTATCAGGTCAGCCGCCTGCTCACCCAGCTGACCGGCGAGTGGACGGACGAACTCGCCACCGTGGTCCTGACCGCGTTGCGCCACGGGGTGCGCTCCGACCAGGACGCCTGGCTGGTCCACGAGCTGTGCCCGCCCGCGATCGGCGGCCTGCCGACCCGGTACGCGCCCCGCGTCGCCCAGCTGGCCGAGGAACTCGACCACGAACTGGGCCCGACCGTCCGTACCCGCCCGATCGCCGAGTTGGCCGCCGCGCTCGCCTTCCGCCAGGAAATGCACCAGGAGTTCGGATGACCGCCGACCTCACCCCCACCGCCCCGCGCCTCGCCGCCGCCACCACTTCGTCCCCCGCCGCGCCCTCGGTCGCCGACGCCCCTGCATCCGCCGCCGCGACCACCGCCGCGCCCATTGCCGCCCCCTCGTTTGCCGCCGTCCTGATCGATCTGGAGTTCCTGTGACAGTTCTTCGTCCGCACGCCGAGGATCAGTACGCCGACGAGTTGGCCGCGCTGGCCGCCGTCGACGACCGGCCGCGACCGCCGGGCTGGCGGCTGTCACCGCACGCGGTGGTGACCTACCTGCTCGGCGACGGTGCCAAGATCACGCCGAAGTACGTCGGACCGCGGCGGCTGCTCGAGGTGGCGGTGTCCACGCTGGTCACCGACCGCGCGCTGCTGCTTCTGGGCGTACCCGGAACCGCCAAGACCTGGGTCTCCGAACACCTCGCGGCGGCCATCTCCGGCGATTCGAAACTGCTCGTGCAGGGCACCGCCGGAACGGCCGAGGAGGCGATCCGATACGGGTGGAACTACGCGCGCCTGCTGGCCGACGGGCCGAGCGACGCCGCCCTGGTGCCCAGCCCGGTGATGCGGGCCATGCGGACCGGCGCCATCGCCCGCATCGAGGAACTCACCCGGATGCCGTCCGACGTGCAGGACGCGCTGATCACCGTGCTCAGCGAGAAGGTGCTGCCGGTCCCCGAGCTGAACACCGAGGTGGCCGCCGAGCGCGGCTTCAACCTGATCGCCACCGCGAACGACCGTGACCGCGGCGTCAACGACCTGTCCAGCGCGCTCCGCCGCCGGTTCAACACGGTGGTGCTGCCGCTGCCCGCGTCGGCCGACGACGAGGTGGACATCGTCGCGCGGCGGGTGGCCCAGCTCGGCCGGTCGCTCGACCTGCCCGAGGTGCCGGCCGCGATGGAGGAGATCCGGCGGGTGGTCACGGTCTTCCGGGAGCTGCGGGCGGGGCTGACCGAGGATGGGCGTACGAAGCTGAAGTCGCCGACCGGCACGCTGTCCACCGCCGAGGCGATCTCGGTGATCACCAACGGGATGGCGTTGTCGGCCCACTTCGGAGACGGCCGGCTGCGCCCGGGCGACGTGGCCGCCGGCATCGTCGGCGCGGTGATCAGGGACCCGGTCTCCGACGACGTGGTCTGGCGCGAATACCTGGAGACGGTCGTCCGGGAGCGGGACGGGTGGCGGGACTTCTACCGCGCGGCGCGCGATGCCTGAGCAGCACTACGGGATCCGCCACCACGGGCCGGGTTCGGCGCGGGCGGTGGTCGCCTCGCTGGAGAGCCAGCGGCCGTCGATAGTGCTGATCGAAGGGCCGCCGGAGGCCGACGAGCTGGTCCGGTGGGTGGCCGACGAAGGGTTGCAGCCACCGGTGGCGCTGCTCGGCTACGCGGCCGAGGATCCGCGGCGGTCGGCGTTCTGGCCGTTCGCCGTGTTCTCCCCGGAGTGGCAGGCGCTGCGGTGGGCGGTTGCTTCCGGCGTACCCGTGCGATTCTTTGATCTGCCTTTCAGTTATCGGTTTTCGGCGCCGGTTCAGGCCGACAAGTCGGTCCGGCCGGTCGACCCGATCGGGGAGCTGGCCGCCGCGGCCGGGTACGACGACCCCGAGCGCTGGTGGGAGGACGTCGTCGAACACCGCGGGATGCCGGCGTTCGAGGCGATCGGCGAGGCGATGGGCGCGATCCGCGAGGCGTCGCCGGAAGATCCGGAAGACCTGGTGCGCGAGGCCTACATGCGTACCGTCCTGCGTGAGGTGCGCAAGGAGCACGACGACATCGCCGTGGTGTGCGGCGCCTGGCATGTCCCGGCGCTCAGCCTCAACGCGACCATCAAGGACGATCAGGCGCTGCTCAAGGGGCGGCGCAAGAGCAAGGTCACCTTCACCTGGGTGCCGTGGACGTACGGGCGGCTGGCGTCGTGGTCCGGCTACGGCGCCGGGGTCCGCTCGCCCGGCTGGTACCACCACCTGTTCAGCAGCACGTCCGACGTGGTGCCGCGCTGGCTGGTGGACGCGGCCGGGGTGCTGCGGGCCGAAGGGGTGCCGACCTCGTCGTCGCATGTGATCGAGGCGACCCGGCTGGCCGAGGCGCTGGCGTCGCTGCGGGGGCGACCGCTGGCCGGGCTGGCCGAGGTGACCGAGGCGGCCGAGTCGGTGATGTGCGACGGAGAGCGGCTGCGGGCCGAGCTGATCGACCGGAAGCTGGTCGTCGGCGAACGGCTCGGCGCGGTGCCCGAGGAGATGCCGTCCGTACCCCTGGCCAAGGATCTCGCCGCGCAGCAGCGTGGGTTGCGCCTCAAACCGGAGGCGGCGCAGCGTGCGCTCGACCTCGACCTGCGCCGGGACATCGACCTCAACCGGAGCCGGCTGCTGCACCGGCTGCGGCTCCTGGACGTGCCGTGGGGACAGCCGCAGTCCGGGCGGCAGAGCACCGGCACGTTCCGGGAGGGCTGGCGGTTGCAGTGGCAGCCGGAGTTCGCGGTCAGCCTGGTCGAGGGCAGCATGTGGGGCACCACGGTCGCGGCCGCGGCCACCGCCCGGGTCACCGACCGCGCCCGTTCCGCCGCCACCCTGGCCGACGTCACCGCGCTGGTCGAGGCGTGCCTGCTCGGCGACCTGAAGGAGGCGTACCCGCCGGTCCTGACCGCTCTCGACGCCCGGGCCGCGGAGGACGCCGACGTCACCCACCTGATGGCCGCGCTGCCCGCGCTGGCCCGCACGGTCCGCTACGGCGACGTCCGCCGCAGCGACGTGGCCGGCCTGTCCACCGTGACGACGAGCCTGCTCGGCCGGGTCTGCGCCGGCCTTCCCGCCGCCGCCGGTTCCCTCTCCGACGAGGCCGCGAAGGACCTGCGCAAACACATCGACGGCGTGCACGCGGCGATCGCCCTGCTCGACTCCCCGCCGCTCCGCGACCGCTGGCTGGCCGCGCTGACCTCGGTGGCCGGGCGGGCCGACCTGCACGGGCTGCTCGCCGGGCGCCTCACCCGGCTGCTCATGGACGCCGGCCGCCTCGAACCGTCGGAAGTCCGGCGGCGGCTGCGGCTCCCGCTGACCGTGGGTACGCCGCCGGCGCACGCGGCGGCCTGGGTGGAGGGGTTCCTGTCCGGGGGCGGGTTGCTGCTCGTTCACGACGATCAGCTGCTGGAGTTGCTGGACGAATGGCTGGCGGACATTGGGGAGTCGTCGTTCGATCAGGTGCTGCCGCTGTTGCGGAGGACGTTCGGGGGGTTCGCGGTTGGGGAGCGGAGGGCGATCGCGGACCGGATCGCGCATGGGCGGGGTGCGTCCGGGGGTGCGGAGGTGGTGCTCGACCATGACCGGGCCGCCCAGGTGCTGCCCACGCTGGCCGCACTGATCGGCCGGCCGTCCACATGACATCCCGCCTGTGGACAGCCACGTGTTCCTGTCGTAACCAGCGCCTATAGTCCGACCCACCCAAGTGCCGGGGTGGGGGGTGGCGGCGGGGGCCGCACAAGATCAAAATTATGGAAAGCAGAAGCGATGACCGAGCAGGACGACAGCGCCCGCGGTGAGCGGCAGCGACGGTGGCGGCTCGTCCTGGGCGGGCCCGCCGACGAGGCGCTGGGCGAGGCCGGCGGCCGCGACGGGCAGATGGACGCCGCCCTGGCCGCGCTCTACGACGACGACTCGGCCGCGGGCGACGACCCCGGCGGCTGGCGCCGTGCCGCCGGGCTAAGCGGTTCGGCTCCTCGGGTGGCCCGGTGGCTCGGCGACATCCGCGAGTTCTTCCCGAGCACCGTCGTGCAGGTGATGCAGGCCGACGCCATCGAGCGGCTCGACCTGCACCGGCTGCTCATGGAGCCCGAGATGCTGCAGGCCGTCGAGCCCGACGTGCACCTGGTCGGCACGCTGCTCTCACTCAACCGCGTGATGCCCGACCAGGCCAAGGCCGCGGCGCGCCAGGTCGTGCGTACCGTGGTCGACGATCTGGAGAAGCGCATCGCGCAACAGACCCGCGCGGCCGTGACCGGCGCCCTGAACCGCGCGTCACGCACCAGCCGGCCGCGCCACGCGGACATCGACTGGGAGCGCACCATCCGCGCGAACCTCAAGCATTACCAGGCCGCGCAGCGGACCGTGATCCCCGAGCGCCTGATCGGGTACGGGCGCCGCTCCCACGCCGTGCAACGCGACGTCATCCTCTGCATCGACCAGTCCGGCTCGATGGCGTCGTCGGTGGTCTTCGCCGGGGTGTTCGCCGCGGTCCTGGCGTCGATCCACTCGCTGCGCACGTCTCTCGTGGTGTTCGACACGTCCGTGGTCGACCTGACCGATCAGCTGAGCGATCCGGTCGAGGTCCTTTTCGGTACGCAGCTAGGCGGCGGCACCGACATCAACCGCGCGATCGGGTACGCCCAGCAGCTGATCACCCGCCCCCGCGACAGCATCTTCGTGCTGATCAGCGACCTGTACGAGGGCGGCGTCCGGCACCAGATGCTCCGCCGCGTGGCCGAGATGACCGCCGCCGGCGTGCAGGTGGTGGTCCTGCTGGCATTGTCGGACGAGGGCGCACCCTCCTACGACCGCGAGAACGCGTCGGCGCTGGCCGCGTTGGGGGTTCCGGCTTTCGCGTGTACGCCGGACGCTTTCCCGGAACTGATGGCAGCAGCCATCCAACGCCGCGACCTGCAGACTTTCGCCCAGCGGTTCGCCGACCGCTGACCGCCCCCGTTCCCGCGCCGCCTCTTCGCCCCTCACCGCCCTTGTCCCACCGCCCCCGTCCGCTGCCCTTGCCCACCGCCCTCGTCCGCTGCCCTTGCCCACCGCCCTCGTCCGCTGCCCTTGCCCACCGCCCTCGTCCGCTGCCCTTGCCCACCGCCCTCGTCCGCTGCCCTTACCCACCGCCCCTACCCACCGCCCTCGTCCGCTGCCTTTGTCTGCTGCCTGCCGGCCACTTCAGCGACATGCTGCCGGCGCGCCTGCTGCCCCGCGCGCCTCCCCCGCCCGTGTCTCCTCCCCTCCGCGGCCTCGCGCGTCACCCCCCATCCTCTTATTGCCAAGGTATTGCAATAAGCCGCTAGCGTAACTACCGTCTGGCTTATGGGTGCTTACATCGCGAACGCCGCCGCTTGGCAGGAAAGCTTTGATCGACAGCAGGAGTCCTACCTGCCGGACCGCGAGGAACGATTGGCCGCGATGCTCGACGCGGTCGACGCGGCCACCAACGGAGAGCCCCCGCGCCTGCTCGATCTGGCCGGCGGCACCGGAACAATCTCGCTGCGCACGCTGACCCGTTTCCCCGGTGCCACGGCCACGGTCGTAGACCAGGACCCGGTGCTGCTCGCCCTGGCCCGGGCGTCACTCGGCGGCCGGGCATCGGTGGTAGCCGCCGACCTGAACGACCCCGCATGGGTGGACGCGCTCCCGCACCGCGACTTCGACGCCGTCCTCACCGCCACGGCCATGCATTGGCTGCCCGGCCCTCGCCTGACCGCCCTCTACACCGAGATCCGTGGCCTGCTGCGCACCGGCGGAATCTTCGTCAACGCCGACCAGATGCCCGACGACGGCCTGCCCACGTTCGGCAAGCGCCTGCTAGACCGCGAGGACGAGAAACGAGACGCCCGGTACGCGGCCGGCGCGGCCCTGTCCTGGTCCGCCTGGTGGTCCCACGTACGCACGGACGCTTCCTTCGCCGAGCTCATCGCCGAGCGTGACCGCATCTACCCGCCCGGCCGCAGCGGCCACACCGAGTGGCTGCCGCCCATATCGTGGCACCTCGAAGCCCTACGCAGCGCCGGCTTCAGCGAGACCGGCACCCTGTGGCGCGGCGGCCCCGACGCAGCCGTCATCGGAGTGCGCTGACCCAGAGCCCCAGTACGTCATCGCCGCGCTGCTCCCAGAACCCCGCCCGACACGGGCACGCGCTGCCCCAGAAAAGCAACCGCCATTGCCGCGCGCTGACCCAGAGCCCGGCCGACGTCACCACACGCCAAGCCAGAACCCGGCCGACGTCACCACACGCCAAGCCAGAACCCCGGCCGACGTCACCACACGCTGACTCAAAGCCTTCCCAATGTCGCCGCGCTGCCCGGAACCCCGCTGTCAGCGACGCGCGCCGAGCCAGCGCCCCGACCGTCACCTGCGCCGCCGAGCCCGATCCCCGCCCGAGCCGATCCGCGCCCACTCCGCAGACTCACGAACGTAGGGTTGACCGCATGCCGCTATCGGGTGATTACGAACCGAGCACGTCCAACTGGGCACGGAAGCAGGCGGAGGCCTATGAGTCCTCCGGCGGCACCGAGGCCGACACAATCCAGGGCATGCCGATCATCGTGCTGACCTCGGTCGGCGCGAAGAGCGGCAAGCTCCGCAAGACCGCCCTGATGCGCGTGGAGCACAACGGCGCCTACGCTGCCGTCGGCTCCCTGGGCGGCGCCCCCAAGAACCCGGTCTGGGTCCACAACCTCCGCGCCAACCCCTTGGTCGAACTCCAGGACGGCGCCGAGAAACACGACTACACGGCCCGCGAACTCCCCGAAGGCCCCGAACGAGACGAGTGGTGGAAAATCTGCGTCGAGGCCTTCCCCAACTACGCCGGCTACCAGACCAAAACCGACCGCCTCATCCCGGTGTTCGTCCTGTCCCGCGCCTAGCTCTAGCGCCCCGCTCGACCCTCGGATGCCCGTGCCGCCCCACCTACCCGGCCGGCGTTCGTGCCGACGCGCGTCTGGCTGCCCGGTCGGCCGGCACCACCAGCGGCGTGCCGGTCTGCGGGTCGGGAATCACCTCGCACTTCAGCCCGTACACGTGCTCCACGAGCTCGGCCGTGATGATCGTGGACGGCTCGCCCTGGGCGACAATCTCGCCGCCCTTCATCGCGATGAGATGGGTGGCGTAGCGCGTGGCCTGATTGAGGTCGTGCAGCACCGCGACCAGGGTGCGGCCTTCCTCGTTCAGGTCGGCGCACAGGTCGAGCAGGTCGATCTGGTAGGCGATGTCGAGGTACGTGGTGGGCTCGTCGAGCAGCAGGATGCCGGTCTGCTGGGCGAGCGCCATCGCCATCCACACGCGCTGACGCTGGCCGCCGGAGAGTTCGTCCACCGGCCGGTCGGCGAGCGGCGTCACCCCCGTAGCCTCCATGGCCAGTGCCACCTGCTCTTCGTCCTCGGGCGTCCATTGCCGCAGCAGCTTCTGGTGCGGGTACCGCCCTCGCGCCACCAGGTCGGCGACCGAGATGCCCTCGGGCGCGATCGCCGACTGAGCGAGCAGCCCGAGCCTCCGAGCGACTTCTTTCGCTCGATATGACGAGATAGCCGCGCCGTCCAGCACCACAGCACCGGCTTTCGGGGTGAGCAGCCCGGACAGCGCCCGCAGCAGCGTCGACTTGCCGCAGGCGTTGGGTCCCACGATCACGGTGAACGACCCGTCGGGGATTTCCACGGTCAGCCCGGAGGCGACCACCCGTTGGTCGTACGCGAGGGTCAGGTCCGCACCGGAGAGGCGGGTCATGAGGCTCCCTTCCGCCATTGCACACTGAGCAGCCAGGCCAGGTACGCCCCACCGACCGCGCCGGTGACTACGCCGACCGGCATCTGGGCGGGCGCGAGCAGCCGCTGCGCCACGAAGTCGCTGAGCACCATGAGCAGCGCCCCGGTGATCATCGAGGGTACGAGCGGCAACGTCGCCGACCGTGTCAACCGCTTGGTGATCTGCGGGGCGGCCAGTGCGACGAACGCGACCGGTCCTGTGGCAGCGGTCGCCACCGCGCAGATCGCGACCGCGAGCAGCACCAGGATCAACCGGCTGGGCCCGGCCTTGACGCCCAGCGCGTGGGCCGTTTCGTCGCCCATCTCGAGCAGATGCAACCGTCGGCTCATCAGCAGCAGCGGCGGGGTCAGCACGATCAGCGCCGCCCCCAGCAACTGCACGTAGGTCCAGTTCCGCCCGTTCAGCGTCCCGACCAGCCAGACCGCGGCGGACTGGGCGGCGTCCAGGCGGGCGCGGCTGATCAGGTAGCTGTTGAGCGCCACGAGCATGGCGCTCACGCCGATACCGACCAGCACTACGCGCCGGATCGCTCCGCCGCCGAGCGCTGCCAGCCCGTACACGATCAGCGCCGTTCCGACCCCGCCCACGATCGCGCCGAAGGCCGCCCCGCCGGGCCCGGCGCTGAACGCGATGATCGCGAGTACCGCGCCGGAGGCGCTGCCGGTGGTGAAGCCGACGATGTCCGGGCTGCCCAGTGGGTTGCGCGACAGGCTCTGGAAGACCGCACCGGATGCGGCCAGCGCCGCCCCCGCCAACAGGCCCAGGCACAGCCGGGGCAGCCGGAGGTCGAGCAGGACGAACCGGTCGGCGCGCCGGCCCTGCCCTGCGAACACGTCCATCATGTCGGCGAACGGGATCCGCGTGCCGACGTAGACGATGGTGACCGCGGACGCCGCCAGCACGGCGAGCACGAGCAGGGCGGTCACGCCGCTGGTGCGGAGGTCGAGCCGCAGCGCGATGCCCGCTCCGCGTAGAAGCACCCGCCCCCGCCGCGCGCCGGCCGGCTTGATCGTGGCGGTCATAGCGGCACGATCCGGCGGCGGAGGATCACGGCCAGGAAGATCGGCGCCCCGATGAAGGCTGTGACCAGGCCTGCCTGCAACTCACCGGGCCGGGCGACGACGCGCCCGGCAACGTCGGCCAGGAGCAGGAGCGCGGGTGCGAGCACCAGCGAATAGGGCAGCAGCCACCGCTGGTCCGGCCCGACGAGGGCCCGGGCCAGATGGGGTACGGCCAGGCCGACGAAGGCGATCGGGCCGACCGCCGCCGTCGCGCCGCCGCAGAGCAGCGTGATCGCGATGGCGCTCAGCACCCGGGTGCGTCCTAGGTTGGCGCCGAGCGCCCGTGCGGTGTCCTCGCCGAGCGCGATCACATTGAGGGACGGCCCGAGGCCCAGCGCGAGCAGTGTTCCCGCCCCGATAAACGGCAGTACGCCGAGCACGACGTCCATGTCCCGGCCGGCCAGCCCGCCGACCACCCAGAGCCGGTAGCGGTCGAACGTCGTGACGTCCAGTAGTGCCACCGAGTTCGTGATCGCGAGCAATGCCGCTCCGACCGCGGCACCGGCCAGCGCCAGCCGCTCGGGCGAGGCGCCCGAGCGGCCACGGGTGCCGAGCAGGTAGACGATCACGAACGCCCCGGCCGCCCCGGCGAACGCGAACCAGATGTAGCCGGTCAGCGAGGCCAGGCCGAGCACCCGGATGGCGAGCACCACGGCGGCCGCGGCGCCGGCGTTGATGCCGAGGATGCCCGGGTCGGCCAGCGGGTTCCGGGTCAGCGCTTGCATGAGGGCGCCGGCCAGGCCGAGTGCGACACCGGCGGCGAGACCGAGCAGCGTACGCGGGATCCGCAGGTCTTGGATGATCGTGAGGTCGTCGGTGTGGGACGGATCGGTGACCCGCCCGTCTAGTGCGTCCCAGACCGTGCCCAGCGGGATGGCCTTGGTGCCGATGGCGATGCTCAGCGCCGCCGCCGCGACCAGAACGGCGACCGCCACGACCAGGCCGAGGCCGCGCGTGGTGAGACCGCCGCGCGCCTTGACCCGCTCCGCGGCCGGGAGATAGCCGGCCTTGACGGCCGCCGCCCTGGTGGTCATTTCAGCGCGTCCTGCACCATCGGGACGAACTTCTCCAGCGTGTACGGGGTGCTGAGCACCGAGTTGGTGGAGAACGCGTTGACCAGATCCGCATCGTCGATGATCAGCAGCCGGCCCGCCTTGGCCGCCGGGATGCTGTTGAGCACGGTGTCCTTGCGCAGCTCGGCGCCGGCACCGATGGCGAACATCACGGTCAGGTCGGCGTCCAGGAGCGCGACCCGCTCCTTGGAGACCTCGGCGTAGAACGACTGCGGCTTGAGGTTTTCGATCTTCGGCGAGTTGGTGAAGCCGAGCGCCTCCATGAACTGCACTCGCCCGTCACCACGCGTGTACGCGCCGTACTGTCCGCCGAACGCCGCCGCCACGCACACCGACTTGCCTGCGAACGTGGGGTTCGCCGCCTTGGCGTCGGCCAGCGCCTTGTCGTTGTCGGCGACCAGCTTCTCGCCGTCCGCCTTCCGCCCGAGGATCTCGGCGATCATCACCGTCTGGTCCTTGAGCGTGGTCCCGTAGGGTTGGGTTCCCTTCGGCCCGGACAGCGTGGGCGCGAGCTTCTCCAACTGGTCCCAGGTGGCCTTGACGTTGTCCGACTTGGTGAAGGTGACCAGGTCGGGCCGCAGCGCGGCGACCGCGTCAAAGTTGATCTCTGGCCCCTTGAGCACCTGCGGCTTGGCCCCGTTGAGCTTGTCCTGCGCCCACGGGCCGACGCCGACCGGCCAAGCCTGCAGCCAGTCGAGGATGCCGGTCGGCACTACACCCAGGGCGAGTAGCGCGTCGGCGTCGGCCCAGCCGAGCGAGACGACAGTTTTGGGCGCCGCCGCGAGCGTGGTCGTGCCGAACTGATGGGCGACCGACGTTGGGAACCCACCGCCGCCCGCGCCCGGCGATGCCGTGCCGCCCTGGCTGCCCGAGTCTTCGCCGCCGCCACCGCAGGCGGCGAGCAGGCCGGCAGCAGCGGCACCGACGGCCCCGAAGAGCAGCCCTCGGCGGGAAAGGTAATGGCCGGTCATGAAAGCTCCCAGTTCAAGAAGTAAGGCTTGCCTCACCTTAGCTGGAGGCCTTCTCCCTTGTGCAAGCATCTGGCCTGCACCTATGAGTGTCTGGACTGGACGGTGGTTGACGCGGGGGAATCGCTCAAAGGTGAAAACGGCTGTATTTCCGGCCGCATCGGGACGATCATGGTGGGTATGCGCACACCCCATCAGTCCGTCGACCGGCTCGGCAGCCGTCCCGTGGAGGCGGCGGTCACCCTGCCCGCTCACCACGCCCTGCCGCTGGCCGCGTCCGTCGACGACGGGGACCGCCTGGTCGACGTGGTGGACCTGCTCGCCCTCGACGCGTTCGTCACCGGGCGTGAGCCGTTCGGCCGCAGCAACTACCTCGAGAACGTCCGGGCCGACGCACCACTGAGCACCGAAGACGCCCGCCTTGTGCGGGACGCCGTCGAGGAGGACGGCCAAGGCCGCCTCTCCGTCGGCGAGGGCTGGACGCTGCACGTGACACGCTGGCGCCACAGCCGCCGGGCCCGCGTCACGGTCACCGCGATCTCCGCCGAGCTGGCCGAGTCGGTGCTGGCCGCGGCCACCGCCGGCGCGGTCGAGGAGCCGCAGCCAGCACCGGACAGCGTGCCGATCGGCTTCTGGCACTTCGGCACCCACGGCCCCCGCCGGGTGCAGCGTGAGATCGACGCCGCGCCGTGGCCCAAGATCAAGGGCAACTACGCCTCCCCGGTCGCCGACACTCTGGAGCGCCTGATGACGCTCGACGGCAGCGTGGTGAACGGCCGGCTCCTGCTGCTGCACGGCGAGCCCGGCACGGGCAAGACCACCGCGCTGCGAGCGCTGGCCCAGCAGTGGCGGTCGTGGTGCCAGGTCGACTGCGTCCTGGACCCGGAGCGCCTGTTCAGCGACCCCGCCTACCTGATGAGCGTCGCCCTCGGCACCGGCGACGACGACGAGCCCCGCTGGCGCCTGCTCATGCTGGAGGACTGCGACGAACTGGTCAGCGGCGAGGCGAAGGCCAGCGCCGGCCAGTCGTTGTCCCGCCTGCTCAACCTGACCGACGGCCTGCTCGGCCAGGGCCGCAATGCGCTGATCGCCATCACCACGAACGAGGACCTGGCCTCGCTGCACCCGGCCGTAGTACGCCCCGGACGCTGCCTGGCCAGCATCGAGGTCGGCCGGCTCCCCTACACCGAGGCAGTCCGCTGGCTCGGCACCTCGACGGGCATCAGCCCGGACGGCGCGACGCTGGCCGAGCTTTACGCCCTCCGCACCGGCGCCCAGCCCGTTACCGTGCCGACCACAACGCCCGCCACGGGCATGTATCTCTGACATCTCCGCACCTCCCCTCGATCACGTCGCGGTCACACTGTGCGCGGGTCCCAGCGGAAGAACCGCGATGCCAGCGCCGCCACCGCCGTGGTCACCGCGATGACCGCGACGTCGCGCCAGCCGTCGAGCCACCCGGCGTCCGTCTGCCAGGCCAGACGGACCAACTCCGTCAGTGCACCCCCGGGTAGCAGGAACGCCCACGAGCCGCCGTTCAAGGCCCAGAATCCGCCGCCGAAGAGCGCGAGGAATCCAGGAACGGCTGTCAGCTGAGCCAGCTCCGGAGCAGGGGTCACCACGGCCGTCGCTACCGCCAGCGGCACCGCGAACACGAGGCCCAACACGACCGCGACAACGAGCGGCCACCACCGGGCCGGCGGATCCAGCCCGGCCGCCATCGTCACCCCGATCAGCAGAGCGGTCTGCACCACCCCGAGCAGCATGAGCGGGACCATCAGACCGGCCCACGCACCGGCCGGGGTCAGCGCGCTCTCCCGCAACCGCTTGAGCACCCGTTCCTGCCTCCGCGCGGCTAGCATGGTCACCGCCTGCAGGTAGGGCGTGCAGGCCAGCAACAGCAGCGCCTGCATCGCGACCGCGTCCACGGTCAGGCCTGTCGGCGAGTCACGCGCCAGCAGCATCCAGCCGAGAGCGGCCGCGACCGGCATCACCACAGCGTTGGCCAAGGCGAGTGGGCTACGTCGCAGCAGCACGAGCTCGGCACGGGCCAGTACCGGCCAGATCATCGCTCCTCCCCCATCGACCCGTCGCCCGCCAGCGCCGCGCGGAAGGCCTCCGCCGCGTCGCCGCTCCCCGACCGTGCGACCTGTCCCTCGTGCAGGACCACGAACCGATCCGCGTATTGCGACGCCTCCTCCAGGTAGTGCGTGGTCACCAGCACGGTGGCGCCGGCCGCCACACGGTCGCGAAGCACGTCCCACGCGGCGCCCCGGGACTCCGGGTCAAGGCCCGTGGTCGGCTCGTCGAGCACCAGCAGAGGCGGGTCACCGGACAGCGCGACCGCCAGATCGAGGCGGCGGCGCTCACCGCCGGACAGGTGCCGCACCTTGACCCTGGCCCGGCTGGCCAGATCGACCTCGGCGAGCGAGCCGGTGGCCGCGCGGCCGTTGAGCCCGGTCCACAGCCGCAGGGTCTCGGCGGCGGTCAGTCCGCCGGCGAAGCCGGAGTCCTGTGGGACCAGTCCGATCAACGGGGCGAGGACACGACGCTCACGACGCGGATCGCGGCCGAGCACCCGCACCGTGCCGGTGGCCGGTTTGAGCAGCCCGCGGATGACGTCGACCAGGGTAGTTTTGCCGGCGCCGTTGGTGCCGAGAAGGGCAACGATCTCGCCGCCGCGGACGGACAGGTTGACACCGGCCAGCGCCTCGTGGCCGGCGTAGGAGAAGCGGATCCCGCTGCACTCGATCATGTGACGAGCTTGGCCGCCGGCCGGAGGCGTCAGTAGTGACATCCTGTCATCGAATTCGATGACATTTGTCAGTACCGGCCCGGATCCGCCCGGCGGCATGATGGCCCCATGACTCGCTCCCTGCGATACCTGCGGCACTTCACCGCGGGCTCGCTGCTCTTCTGTGTGCTGGCGGTGGTGGCCCTGTCCCCCAAGCCGGCCACGGTCGTGGCATGCGCTCTCGCAGGCGTCCTCTACGTCCGAGCGCTCTACGCCCGGCCCGGGTCCTGGGTTCTCCGTCTGCTGCCGGTCGCGCTGGTCTGCGCCGTGATCGTCACGGCCCAGGGCGGTGAGCAGATCTGGCCGGCGATCGGCGTCCCCGGCGTGATCGCCTCCGCGGTCATGGCGGCCACCAACTGGCCACGTCTACCGATCGCCGGGACGGGCCTGGCACTCACCGGTGTCACCGTGGCCTTCAGCACCGGCGACTGGGCGACCGGGTTGCTCGCCGCCGGAGCGACGCTGTTGTGCGTGCTCTCGCTCATGGCCCAGTTCTGGGTGTGGGAGGTGGCTGTCCGTCTGGACTTCGAGCGGACCCGTGACGCACGGACGGCGGTGGATCGGGAACGGCAGCGCTTCGCCGCCGACCTGCACGACATCCAGGGCCACAACCTTCAGGCGATCGTGCTGAAAAGTGAACTGGCCGCGCGGCTGATCGCCACCGACCCCGAGCGGGCGGCGGCGGAGATGTGTGAAGTGCGGACGCTGGCCGACGACGCTTTGCGAGACACGCGCAGCGTCGCCCACGGCTATCGGGAGGTGTCGCTGGAGACTGAGGTGACGAACGCGATCGGGCTGTTCCGGGCCGCTGGCGTCCGCTGCCGCACCGAGTTGGTGCCGTGGGGCGAGATCGCGCCGCGTACCAGTCGTCTCCTTGCCCTGCTGGTGCGAGAGGCCACGACGAACATGCTGCGGCACAGCGCAGCCACCGACGCCGGCATCACACTCGCCACGAGCAGCGACGACGTGCGGCTGACCATCCGTAACGATCGCCCGCTCGACGGGAAGGGCGACGACGGTCACGGGCTGGCCAGCCTGGCGGAGCGGTTCGCCGCAGCGGGCGGCTGGCTGCGTTGGACGGGCGACACGGACCATTTCGAGATTGACGCAAGCCTCCCGACGCGGCGGCCGACGCCAGTTGAGCAGCGCGAGGCCGGCTCGCCGAGCCTGGGAACGACGTCATGACGCGGCCAGCCGGAGACTCGGACGCCAAACCGGAGACGGGCCTGGTGGACACCGGTCAACAGCCTCGGTCGACGGGCGTGGCGACGCAACCCGGTCAAAGAATGATCAGACTCCTGCTCGCCGACGACGAGGTGCTGATCCGCGGGGCGATGGCCGCCCTGCTCGACCTCGAGGAAGACCTCGTCGTCGTTGCTCAGGCGGCCGACGGTGAGACCGCGGTCGCGCTGGCCGAGCGGCTTCAGCCGGACCTCGCTGTTCTGGATCTCGAAATGCCGCCTGGTGACGGGATCGCCGCGGCCGCCCGACTGGCCATGCCGGTCGTCCTTGTCACTCGGCATGCGCGGCCGGGCATCTTGCGGCGGGCGCTCAGTGCCGGAGTTCGAGGGTTCGTGCCGAAGACCACGCCGGCCGAACGGCTCGCCGCGATCATTCGGGAGGTGCACGGCGGGCGGCGTTATGTGGATCAGGACTTCGCTTCCTTCGCGCTCAGCGAGCGGCCGTGTCCGTTGACAGATCGCGAAATGGATGTGCTGCGCGTGACGCGGCAAGGCTTGTCGATCAAGGGGATCGCGACGGTCGTTCATTTGACGCCGGGCACGGTTCGGAACTACCTGTCGAGCGCAATCACGAAGCTCGCTGTCGCCGATCGCCACGCCGCCGCTCAGGCGGCGTGGGAGCAGGGCTGGATCTAGACATGGCGAATCAACAACGCAACTTCTTGTCATTGGTGGCCGGGCCATGAGACTCGACCAGCACGGGAGCGCCGAGTACTTCGCTGATCTCGGCCGGCCAGTTCTCGGGGGTGTGGAGGTCGCCCGGACGGGCACGATTCAGGAGCGCGGTCAAGGCGGACTGATATCCGAGGTCCTGCGGTGGGCCGGGGACTACCCGCCGCCACGGCTGATCGTCGTCCACTGTGTAAGAGGTGCACATCTTCATGGCCGGGGTGACGCGGTCCAGGTGGGTGATCGCGAGGCCGTCCAGTCCGCCCGCCACCTCTGCCGCGTATCGGTGCGCCACGGCGTCGAAGTGACCGATGCGAAAGGATCCTTGCCACTCGTCCACGGCGTTGTGCGGCTCGGGGAGGTCCAGGTCGGTGGTCTCGGTGACCAGCGGGCCGGCGCCGTGGCGGGTGGTGTAGGTGCGGACGACGCCGAGGCGGATGAACGAGTCGCACAGGGCCGCCACGTTGTCGAAGGTGGTGGTCGACCAGGTGGTATAGGGGTGCCAGCCGCGCCATTCGTCGAGCAGCACGCCCTGGGCGCCTTCGAAGACACAGGGGCCCTCGTTCAGCAACTTGGCGACGTGGGAGCCGTCCACGATCGACACTGCCCGGCCGAAGGCGAGGAAGGCATCCACCACCGCGTGCAGTGGCGGTGCCGGGAGGGGTCCGTATTGCTCGGTGAGGACGGCGCGGACCTGGGCCAGGCGAGTACGCAGGCGGGACGGAGAGCGGACGTCGCCCACACGCGGGGCGGACGGGTGCTGCAGTGCGTACTCCATAGTTTGGCCGACACCCAACCCGCACGAGCCGTGGCGGCCGTCGCCTCGGCGCTGTTCGCGAAGCTGGTTGGCCGCGCGGTGCCACGGGGTCGCAAGCAGCGCGTCCTCGTCCACCGTGAGCAGGTGGTACGGGTTGCCGAGAGCGGACGCCTCGGCCGAAAGAGCCAGCGGGTCCACCACCATGAAGCGGGTGAGGTGCGTCGGCACACCCTGCAGAGTGCCCGCGCCGAACTGGGCGAAGGTGTGGTGCCGGCCCGATGCGGTGATCACGTTGTGGGCGGCCTGCGCTCCCCCGTTGAAGCGCAGGACCGCCCGGCGGGCCGTGGCGCACAGGGCGTCCACCACCGTCCCCTTGCCGGCGTCGCCATAGCCCAGATCAACGACGGCGACATGCTCGGCGCCGGCCGCTCGACGAGGTGCGACCAGTGCCGGGCGCCCAGACGACGACCTGCCCGAGTGGCGCGAACCATCCGATGGCGCCGGGCCGGCCAACGCTGCAGCGGGCTGAAGCGGCCCGACGGACGCCGCTGGGCTGGACGACAACGCGGCCGGCCGGAAGGGCTCGACCTGGGTCGGGCAACCGGACGGCGGCGTTGCCGGGTCGCGGGGCGATGTCACAGCCGGATGTTCCCGGCTGAGGTTGGCAGTTGGCGGCGTAGTGGGGCCAGCGCCTTGCCGACCGTGGTGGTGGCGGTCGAGCCGTATTCGACGAGGTCCGCCAGGCCGGCGTCCAGGTCGATGGTGTCCTCGCCCATGCCGACAGTGAGGGCGATGGTCTCGCAGACGGCGTCCAGGTCGTCGAGCTCGATGACGTTCTGGCCGAGCAGATCCCGCCACCGCGTCAGGACCTCCCGGTCGCCGCCCCAGCCGGCCGCGGTGGGCAGCAGGTAGTAGACGTCGAACGTCTGCTGCAGCTCGGCGAGCATCGTTTCGGTGCGGATCGGCTCGGTCAGGTTGTCGCCGATCCGGGCGCGGACCTCCTTCGGCTTCACTGCCGGGTAGGGCATCTCGTCGCCGATCAGAAACAGGTAGCCACGACGTCCACGCGTGAGCATCGAGTCGAGGGAGGTATGCCGGGCCATGAAATACATCGCCAGTTCGTAGGACTCCATCTTCTGACCGCCGCCACCGCCCTCGAGGACGATGCGGGCCAGGTCGTCGTCCATGCGGTTGTCCGACTCGAACTGGCCGATCTGCAGGGGAACTCGGTCGCAGGTTGCGTCGCCTACCGCGCCGAAGAGGAGGTGCGGGTCGGTGGCATAACCCTTGCGGGTCAGCAAGCCGAGCAGCTGGGGCAGCTTTGTCTGCAGCACGCGCGGGACGCCGCCCATCGAGCCGGTGACGTCGAAGAGGACCGCGATCGGGGTGCTTTGCGGGTGTTCGTCGCTGTCGCGGCTCTCCCGGTGAGTCACGCCCTTCGGGTCCAGGGCGGGGTGGGCTGCGCGGGCTCCGCTGTCGCTGTAGG
Organism: Actinoplanes sp. NPDC049265; assembly: GCF_043197135.1. Classification (NCBI taxonomy): domain Bacteria; kingdom Bacillati; phylum Actinomycetota; class Actinomycetes; order Micromonosporales; family Micromonosporaceae; genus Actinoplanes; species Actinoplanes sp. NPDC049265. The sequence continues at coordinate 60,392 of NZ_JBICSP010000002.1, forward strand.
AGAAGGCGCTCGTTCCAGTGGCCGCGCGGTAGTTGCGCGCGGCGTCGTACACGTCGGTGGACCAACGTCCACTGCCCATGATCAGGCTCCTTTCAGGAGAGTGAATGGCCGGAACTTTCGGGGGCCGAAGCAGGCGAAGAGCACTTCGTCGAGCTCGGCCAGCAACGCCCAGGCGTCTTGGGGACGCATCTGGGGCGCGTCGTAGAGGCAGCCGTCCAAGAAGCGCGCGATCGGTGCCGGCGACTGCCGGATCAGTCGTCGCATCAGGACGGTCGCCAGATAGATGTCAGTGGCGGGGGTAGCCGGCTGCTTCGACGGGACCTCGGGCGGATAGTCGGCGCGGTGCTGGCCGACCAGCGCGGTCAGCGGCGTGCCGGTCGCCACCGAATAACACCAGTCGACCAGCACCACGCCGTGCTCAGCGGGATGGATCAGCACGTGCGGCGGCAGCACGGCACCGTGCACCACGCCGGAACGATGCGCCCAGCCGAGGGCGGTCAGCAGGCGTCGCCATATCCACGCCGCGTCGCGCGGGTCGATGCCGTCGGGTCGCAGCCGCAAGACGTCGGACAGGGTGACGAAGCCCTCCAGTCGCTCCAGCACGTTCACCCGCTTGCGGCCATCGCGCACCGACTCGATGAGACGCGGCGCATAGGCGCGGTAACGAGGGTCGCCTTCGGTCCACAGTGTTCTGAGAGCCGCGGCCTCGGCGGTCATCAGGTCGTTGTCGCCGACCAGGCGCGGCGCCTTGCGCAGCGTGCGGCCACCGTCGAGCGGTGTCAGATCCGCGATGTCGCCGCACAGGCCGCCCGGGAAAGCGCCGTCCGGCCCGCCGGGGACACCGCCACTCGACCCACCCGGGACACCACCACTCGACCCACCCGGGACACCACCACTCGACCCACCCGGGACACCACCACTCGACCCACCCGCGAAGCCGCCGCCTGGGGCGCCGGGAAAACGGCCGCTCGAAGCGCCGGAGAAACCGCCGCGCGGGGCACCGGAAAAGCCGCCGGCCGAGACGTCGGAAAAGCCGCTGCCCGGGACGGCGGAGGAACTGCCGGTTGGTCGAGACGCCGACCAGAGGGACGAGAGCTTTGCGAAGGCTTCCGTCGCATGGGCGGACTCCGTTGGTGGTGCGACGTCTGGGTGCACGATTTTCGAGAGCATGCGGTAGGTCTCGACAGGCTCACCAAGGATGACTCCGCTGCTGACGGAAGCCGACGTGGGGTGGGCGGACGGACGGACGAGATCATCGAAGGTTCGCGCACGGGTGATTGCGGTGATCGCCTCTTCGAAAGTCACTGTGGGCCCCGCTCGAAGAACGGTAAGAACGGTAAGAACGGTAAGAACGGCGAAGACAGCGAGAACAACGACAAGAGCGACAGGAGCGAGGACAACGAGAGCAGCGAGGACAACGAAAGCGACGAGAGGAGCGACAGGGGCGAGACGAGCGACAGGGTCAACAGGACCGAGAGGAACGACAGGGGCGAAAGGAACGACAGGGGCGAAAGGAACGACAGGGGCGAAAGGAACGACAGGGGCGAAAGGAACGACAGGGGCGAAAGGAACGACAGGGGCGGAGGCGACGAGAACAGGGACAGCGATCGCGGCGGGGTCATCGGACTGTGTCCTCGCGGGTTGGCCTCAGCAAGGCTGGGTGTAGGAGGTGGGCGTCGCCTGGGCGGTAGAGACGGGCCTTGGGGCCACCCCGTTCGCCGCCTCGGGAAGCGGTGGTGCCGGTGCTCTCGACGAAGCCGGGGACGGAAAGGACCTTGCGGTGGAAGTTGCCGGCGTGGAGATCTTCGCCCCAGACCGCGGCGTACACCGCTCTCAGCTCGGTCATCGTGAACTCCGGAGGGAGGAACGCGGTGGCCAGCGGGGTGTACTCGAGCTTCGAACGGGCCCGGTCCAGGGCGTCGGCCAGGATGTGGGCGTGGTCGAAGGCCAGCTCCGTCACCTCGTCGACCGGGACCCAGAAGGCGCCGGACGCGTCGCCGCCCGCTCTGGGGTCGGGCAGGCTGGGGGCGAAAGCCAGGTAGGCCACGGACACCACGCGCATGCGCGGGTCGCGCTGGGGGGTGCCGTACGTGCGCAGCTGCTCCAGGTGCACGGCCGCGGGCATGGCGGCGCCGGTCTCCTCGGCCAGTTCGCGTAGCGCCGCGGCGTCGAGGGTCTCCTCGCGGACGAAACCGCCGGGGAGGGCCCGCCAGCCGGCATACGGCGACTCGCCCCGCTCGACCAGCAGCACACACAGCCGGCCGGCCCGGATGGTCAGCGCGACCACATCCACCGTCACGGCTACCGGCGTGAAGGCACTTGGGTCGTACGCCGCCAGGAACTCCTCGTCCGTCACCGCTTGCCCCTCGGTTGTTCTCGGCTTGAGTATTTCTTGATCTGAGAACAACCTAGCGGCCATGAGGGCGACGGTCAAGAGGCCCGGACGGACGGCAGAAGTAGACGGGCGGTCGAGAATGCCTCGGCCGTTGGGATTGATCTTGACCCGAGAACAGGGCCAGGAAAAGGGGCAACAATTAGCCGCGCAAAAGATTAGGCCCGCCTTCACCGAGGGAAGGCGGGCCTAACGTTGAATGAGCCTTACCTGGCCTCGAAAGTGAGGCAGTCGGCCTGATCGGTCGCGCTGCCGACGGTGATCGCCGGGGCCTGGCACTCGAGGTTGCTGTTGTGCTTGCACTCGGACCGCTTGCAGGCGCCGACCTGGGCCATGAGCTGCCCGATCCCGCCCTGCAGATCGGAGTCGACATACGTGTCGCACTCCGAGTTGCGGCGGCCGATGGTGATCGCGAACGCGGTGCATCCGTCGTGGTTGTAGCCGCAGCCGCTCACCGTGCACTGCGACACCCGCGGCATTTCCATCATCTGCGTCATGGCGTGGGCCTCCTCATTCTCATCGCATCTGCGACCCACGATAATGCAATCGACGACGATTCGCGCGGCACGCGCGCGGCCATTTCAACAATCAAATGTCTAAGGTTAGGCTGCAATTACTCGTACTTAGGTGAGGCAAACCGGAGGATCCCCGTATGTCACGCGCACGGCTCGCCACCGCCCTGCTGGCGGTGCTCGTCGCCATGGGCGGCTGCACAAAAGCCACGGAGACACCGGCTGCCGACAAAGCCACGGAAAGCCCAGCGGACGCAACAACGGACGCAAGAGCGGAACAGAAGGCGAGCGTGTTGCTCGCGGCCCCGCGTACCCCTGGGATCTGGCCTGGACCGAACGGCCTGTCCGGCGTGAACGGCGATCCGACCTTCGACACCGCGCACGTCGAGGCATTCTGCACCGAGCGCGGGCGGCCATGCAAGATCGCCCAGACCTACACCGACCGCAGCAGCTACGCGGCGATGACCAGCGGTACGGGCTGGACGTTCGAGTTCTTCGACGACTTCCCGGGGGCGCTTGTGGTGTCACAGGGGCTGGTGCCGACGGGCGGCGAGGCCGAGCTGCCGAAGTGCGCGGCCGGCCAGTACGACGAGCAGTGGCGCGACTTCGGCAATCTCATGGTCCAGCACAGGCGCGGCGACTCGATCGTGCGGCTGGGCTGGGAGATGCAGGAGAAGACGATGCCCTGGCGGGCGACCGACACGAGTGCGTACGTCGGCTGCTACCGGCGGGCGGCCGACAACATCCGGGCGACCAACCCGGACGTGATCCTGGACTGGTCGATCAACGCGCACAGCTCGCCGGCGGGGCTGTGCGGCGGAGTGAGCACCAACTGCTACCCGGGCGACGGCTACGTCGACATCGTCGGGATCGACAACTACGACCACTTCCCGTGGAGCCCGACCAAGGCCGCGTTCGACCGGACGGCGGCGCGGCCGGAGGGACTGACCTGGCTGTACGACTTCGCCCGCAAGCACGGCAAGCCGTTCTCGGTCGGCGAGTGGGGCGTGGTGCCGACCGGCGACGCCGGCCGGGAGAACCCGGATTACATCACCTGGATGCACGAGTGGTTCGCGGCGCACGCCGAGCATCTGGCCTACGAGGCGTACTTCTCCGACTGCGGCGAGGGCGGCGTACAGAGCAGTCTGTTCCGTGACGACGCCCAGTGCGTGAAGAACCCGAGGTCAGCTGCCACGTACCGAACGCTGTGGGCGCAGTGAGTCCATCGAAATTGCTCGTTACTGGCAAACCGCTGTAAAAACCACATTACGCTCCGTGCGAGAGGGCCCGTTGTGTCGACATGCGCGGGCCACACACCCAGCCCAGACGGTTCGCAGAGACCGTAGGAGGACCTCGCATGCGTAAGTCCGAAACAGGCACCGGCGCCCGGTTGCTCAAAGCCGGTATCGCGACCGCGGCGGCGGCCGCGGTCGTCGCAGGTGCGGCAACACCCGCCTTCGCGGCGACGGTGCCCATGACGCTCAGCGCGATCACGGGCCCGTCCGGCGGCCTGAACACCCTGCTCGGCAAGACGGCGACAGCGGTATTCACGACCGTACCGGCCGTCAACTTCGTGGTCGGCGCGACGTGCCCGGCCACCTTCACCGCACCGGCCGCGGTCACGGCCACGGCCGGCACCGTCCGGGCCACGGCCGGCACGGTGAAGAAGCTGTCCACCACCCAGATCTCCATCACGGTGCCCGCCGGCGTGGCCCTGCCCGCGAGCACGTCGTCGTTGAAGTGGAACGTCTGCGCCTACAGCGGGACGACAGTGGCTTCGGCCGCCGGCGTCACGCCCGTCGTCGTCGGTAGCCCGCTGGTCGCCAACGCGACCTACACGATCGCGGCCAAGCCGGTACTCGCGGCGAGCAACGTGGTCACACCGGCCACCGGACCGGCCCTGGGCGGCACCTCGGTCACCGTCACCGGTGACGGCACCTACAAGTTCCCGACGACCGGCGTCACCGCCACCATCGGGGGCGAGCCGCTGACGGCGATCGTGGTGTCCTCGGACCAGCTCTCCTTCACCGCCACGACGCCGGCCCACGGGGCGGCGACCAACCAGACGCTGGCCGTCACCACCTCCGGCGGCACGGTGACGAAGGCGGGCGCGTTCGCGTTCACCAACAACCTCAACGTCACGCCGAACACCTCGCCCGGCAACCAGTCCGTCGACGTTCTGGTCGAGGGTTCGGGCGTCGGCGACGCGTTCGCCACCTGGTCGGCACCGGCCAGTTCGGACACCGACGACCCGCACATCTACCTGGTCCAAGGTGCGTACAACCCGACGGCCAACTCGACCAACAAGACGCTCGGACCGATCGCCGACGCTTCCGGGATCACCTACATCGGCCCGAACCAGGTGCTCGCCACCTTCAACCTCGCCAACAGCGTGGCGGTGGACGGCACGGCCGCGGCCGGCACCCCGGTTCCGGACGGTGCCTACACGGTGACCTGGGTGACCAACGGCAAGATCGCCGTACAGCCGGGTGGGGCCAACGTCGACCCGCTCAAGCCGTACAGCAAGTCGATCGTGACCAGCGGCTCGACCTTCACGGTCGCTGACTACTGATCCGTCACCACGGCAAGGAGGAACGGCCCGGAGCGAGCTCCGGGCCGTTCCTCCTTGCCGGTCAGCCCAACCGGTTCCACTGCTTGTCGAGAGCCGCGACGCTCGCCGTCCGCGACGGCCGGCCGGCCGGGTTGGTGGCGACCGTGTACACGCTGCGTCCGGCGCTGGTCCGCCAGCACACCAGCAATGCCGGCTTCTCGGCCGGCTCCATCGTGGCGCTGAACCGGAACGTCTGCGAGCACCTGGCCGAGCCGGTGGGCTCACCGTCGTCGGCCACCCATCCGAGCTCCCGATAACCGGCCAGGTTCTTGCGCGCCGACATGACCCGGAGAGTCTGGCGACCGTTCACCACCCGGGTCTCGGTCACGTCAGCCGCGGTGACGGAGCGGTCGGCGGCGGTCCGCGGAAGCTGCCGCTGGATCTCCACGCCACGTTCCCGGCCGGCGTCCTGGGCCGCCTTGACACGGTCGGCGGTGGTTCTCTCGGCCGGTGCGGGCGACGGCGTCGGCGACGACGGGGCGGTCGTACCAGACTTGGCCGGGGTCGTGGTCGCCGGGGACGGGCCGGCCGGCGAAGGCTCCGGCGCGCCCTCCGACGACGCCTCCGCGGCCGGGGGCAGAGAGGTCACCGTGGGCTTGTCGTCGTTGGCCAGGTGATCGGTCACCACGTAGGCGCCGGCGCCCAGGGCGGCCAGGCCCACGATCCCGACGATCGCCTGCTTGCGGCGTGCGTGCGTCATCAAACTGATCCTCTCCTGACGAACGGCGGAACCCACATGCTCCCAAGAATCGGGACATAGCGGACCAGAACTCAAAAGACCTACGGTTCCCTCCCGGCCGGCCGATCGGACATCTCGTTGCCAGGCCAAGGGGAGGTTCACATGGGTCGGAAGCACTACGGTCTCGGACTCGGAGCGCTCGGTGTCGCAGCCGCTCTGGTCGCTCCGAGCGCGGCCATGGCGGCGGAACCGCCGCTGCCCGTCGCCGTCGCCAAGTCGATCCCGGCCAAGGTGAGCAAGGCCAGCCCCGTACGCATCACGCGTACCACCAAGGACCGCTCCGGCCGGCCCACCTTCACCACCCGTACCGCGACCAGCCGGGCCGAGGCCGAGCGGCTGATCCGCGCCTCGGGCACCGGCACGGCTGAGGTGGACCAGCCGATCCGTGCGCTGGACGCCGACACGTACCAGAGCCTGCTGTGGGCCCTGCCCAAGATCAAAGCTACCGACGCGTGGCCCACCTCGACCGGCTCCGGCGTGACCGTGGCCGTGCTCGACACCGGCGTCTCGGCCAGTCACCCGGACCTGGCCGGCCAGGTCCTGACCGGCTACAACGCGTTCACCGACACCACCGGGACCAGCTCCGACGCGCACGGGCACGGCACCCACGTGGCCGGCACCATCGCCGCGCTGGCCAACAACGGCCAGGGCGTGGCCGGCGTGGCCCCGAACGTGAAGATCCTCCCGGTCAAGGTGCTCGCCGACAACGGCGGCGGCACGTCGGTCTCGGCCTCGGCCGGCATGGTCTGGGCGGCCGATCACGGCGCCCAGGTGATCAGCATGTCGCTCGGTGGTGCCGGTTCCTCGCAGGCCTACCAGGCCGCGATCGACTACGCGCGGTCCAGGAACGTCGTGGTCATCGCCGCCGCCGGCAACGAACGCACGAACGGCAGCCCGGTCATGTACCCGGGCGCGGCGCCGGGCGTGGTCGCGGTGGCCGCCACCGACAACAACGACAGCGTGGCGTACTTCTCCAACGCCGGCAGCTACGTCGACGTGGCCGCGCCCGGCGTGAACATCTACAGCACAGTCCCGGGCGACGGGTACGCGTACAAGAGCGGCACCTCGATGGCCACCCCGCACGTCGCCGCCGTGGCCGCGCTGCTCCTGGCCAAGAACCCGGCGCTCACCCCGGACCAGGTCGAGCAGGCGATGGAGAGCAGCGCCAAGGACCTCGGCACCGCGGGCAAGGACAACGACTACGGGTACGGCCGGGTCGACGCGGTCGCCGCCCTCGCCGCCGTCTCCAGCGGCGGCGGAACCACCCCGCCGCCCCCGCCCCCGGCCCCGGCCCCGGCCGGCGCTTCGATCACCTCCGACGCCACCGACGAGCAGGTGCTCTTCAACACCAAGGTCGACACCAAGTTCACGGTGACCATCGACGGCGCCACGGCCGCCAAGCGAACCATTCAGCTCTGCACCGCCGACAAGGGCGCCGCCGAGAAGTGCAAGAACGGCACCACCAAGGCCGACGGCACCTACACGTTCACCCGCAAGGTGACCTTCCCGTACACCGTGCGCCTGAGCGTGCCGGCGACCCGGAAGAGCACCGTCACCGGCACCTCCGGGACGTACACGTACACGGTGCGGTCCGAGGTTTCGCTGGCCGTCCGCAAGAACTCGCTGGTGGTCAGCCTGACCGGCGCGAACAAGCAGGTCAACGTGCTGCAGCGGTCGGCCGACGGGATCACCTGGGAAACCGACCGCACCTTCAAGGCGGCCACGAAGTCGACCCTCACCAAGGTGGCCGCCGGATACCAGTACCAGGTGGTCGTGCCCGACACCGCGCTGGTGGCCGGGTCGACCAGCAACGCCGTGCAGATGTAGATCGGCCGGCCACGTCGTACCGTGTCGACCATGATGGCGAAGCGTCCCCTGGGCGCCACCGGGATCGAGGTCAGCACGGTCGGGCTGGGAGCGTGGCAGCTGGGCCGCTCGGCCGAGTGGCCCAGCGGTCCGGAACCGGAGGAGGCGGCCCGCATCGTGCGGGCCGCCTTCGACGTCGGTGTGACGTTCATCGACACCGCGCCGGCCTACGCGGGCGGGCAGAGCGAGCTGAACGTCGGCCGGGCGCTGGCCGGTGTCCCCCGCGACCGGTTCGTGCTGTGCACCAAGGTCGGCCGGCGGCCGGACGGCAGCGCCGACTGGGCACCGGAGGCGATCGAGGCGTCGGTCGTCGGCAGCGCCGGGCGTCTCGGGGTCGAGCACATCGACGTCGTGGTCCTGCACAGCCCGCCGGCCGAGGTTCTGGACAGCCCGGCCCACTACCAGGCGCTGCGCGCGCTGAAGGACAAAGGGCTGATCCGGGCGTACGGGGCCTCGGTCGACCACGGCCACGAGATCGAGGCGGCGGCCGAGGCCGAGGTGCTCGAGGTACGCCTGTCCGCGCTCTACCAGGAGCCTCTGCCGGCCCTGGAGAAGGCGGGTACCGGCGCGATCATCAAGGTGCCGCTGGAGTCGGGCTGGCTGTCCGGCGCGTACGACGAGGACTCCCGCTTCGACGACGTACGGGCCCGCTGGTCGCCGGCCGACGTGGCGCTGCGGGCGTCCCTGGCCGGCGAGTTCCGGGCGCTGCTGCCGGACGGCGTGGACGTGACCGAGGGGGCTTTGCGCTTCCTGCTGGCCCTCGACCCGGTCAGCACGGTCATCCCCGGCACCCGGTCGCTGTCCCACCTGGAGGCGAGCGTGGCCGCGGCCGCCCGGGGCCCGCTCGATCCGGCCACCGTGGACGCCGTCCTCGCCTGGTATCAGGACCGGCTCGGCGAGCAGGCCCTGCGGTGGTGAGCGACGAGCGGCGCGCGGTCGTCCTCGGCGGTGGCGGCGTCACCGGCGTGGCCTGGGAGATCGGGATGATCCACGGGCTCGCCGAGCGGGGCGTGGACCTGTCCCGGGCCGACCTGTTCGTCGGCACGTCGGCCGGGTCGGTGGTGTCGGCCCAGATCACCGCCGGTGTCCCACTCGACCAGCTGTACGCCCTCGAACTCGCCGACACCTCGGGCGACCGCAACGCCCGGATCAGCCGGGGCGTCATCCTGCGTTTCGCCGTCGCCGGTCTCCTGCCCGGCGCCCGCGGCCGGGCCTGGCTGGGCCGGGCGGCACTGCGGGCGCGGACCGTCCCCGAGGCCGAACGGCGCGCCGCCATCGCCAGCCGGGTGACGTCGGAGGTGTGGCCGGGCGCCCGGCTGCGGATCCCGGCCGTGGCCGCCGCCACCGGGCAGGTGGTGGTCTTCGACAACGACAGCGGTGTCCCGCTGGTCGACGCGGTCGCCGCCAGCTGCGCGGTGCCGCTGGTCTGGCCGCCGATGACCGTCGCCGGCACCCGCTACATCGACGGCGGCATGCGCTCGATCGCCAACGTGGACCTGGCCACCGGCTACGGCCGGGTGGTCGTGCTGGCCCCGGCCAACCTGTCGGTGCGGCGGTCGACCCGGCCCTCGGCGCAGACGGCGGCGCTGGCCGAGGGCGTACGCCGGATCTGTGTGCAACCGAGCGCGACCGCCCTCGACGCGATCGGCGACAACCCGCTCAGCCCCGAACGGCGCGCGGCGGCCGCCGAAGCCGGCCACGCCCAGTCGGCCGAGGCGGTCGACGCCGTCCGCGCGGTCTGGGGCTAAAAGGACTCGAGCGGCTCGCGCGACTTGATCAGCTCCTGGATGCGGTCGGTCACGTCCCAGACGTTCACGTTCATGCCGGCCAGCACCCGCCCCTCGAACGTCCAGAACGCGACGAACTCCCGGGCGGCAGAGCCGGCCGGCGACGGCGTGGCCATCAGGATCCCCGAGCGGCGTGACGACCTGATCGCCGGCCGAGGCGCCGGACGTCACCGCGTACCGCCAAGGAGGCCGGCACCGCGTCACCGAGCTCGACACCCTGGGTTTCCAGCCCCGCGCCGACGGCGACCTGATCGTGCTGGACGCCTACCCGTTCCACGCCCTGGCGGCCCGGCACGGCACCCTGATCTGCGGCATCGGTGGCGTTCCGGCGCGGCGTCACCGAGGGAAGCGACCGGCATCACGCGATACCGTCTCCCCACCGGGGCGGCTGTTGCGTAGCGTTGCGCCCATGAGCATCATCTCGACCGGCTTCGGCGGCCGGCGACGCTCCTCGCGCCCCGAGCTGCCGCCCGGGCAATACCTCACCACCGATTTCCCGGTGCTGTCGGCCGGCCCGACGCCGCGCGTCCCGCTCGACCGGTGGAAGTTCACGATCACCACCGAGTCCGGCGGCCGGCACGAGTGGAGTTGGACCGAGTTCACCAAGCTGCCCGCCGAGGACGTGACAACCGACATCCACTGCGTCACCAAGTGGTCCAAACTGGGCACCACCTGGCGCGGCGTCTCCCTCGACACCCTGTTCGAGCAGGTCGAGACCGCCGCCGACTTCACGATGGTCCACGGGTACGGCGGCTACACCACCAACGTGCCGATGCAAGACCTGGTCGACGGGCAGGCGTGGATCGCGTACGAGTTCGACGGCGAACCCCTCGCCTCCGAGCACGGCGGCCCCGCCCGGCTGATCGTCCCGCACCTGTACTTCTGGAAGTCGGCGAAGTGGGTCAACGGCATCGAGATGCTGCACGACGACGAGCCCGGCTTCTGGGAGGAGGCCGGCTACCACATGTACGGGGACCCATGGCGCGAGCAGCGATACCAGGGCGACTGACCTGGCGGGTGGCCACGGTCGCCGAGATCCGCGACGAGACCGCCACCGCCCGGACCCTCGCGCTCGACATCCCCGGCTGGCCCGGCCACCTGCCCGGCCAGCATCTCAACGTCCGCCTGACCGCCCCCGACGGCTACCAGGCGCAGCGCGACTACTCGATCGGCTCGGCCTGGCCCGCCCCCAGCCCCGACCCTGCTTCCGGCCCCGACTTTGGCTCCGGCTCCGGCTCCGGCTCCGGCTTTGTCGAGCTGACCGTGCAGCGGGTCGACGACGGCGAGGTCTCCGACTACCTGACCACCGGTGTCGCGCCCGGCGACCAGCTGGAGTTGCGCGGCCCGATCGGCGGCTGGTTCGTCTGGCGCCCGGCGTCGACGGCGCCGGTGCTGCTGGTGGCCGGCGGCTCCGGCATGGTGCCATTGATGTCGATGATCAGGGCCCGGCGCCGCCAGCCGTTCCGCCTGATCTACTCGGCGCGGACCCCGGAGGACGTGCTCTACCGCACCGAACTGGCCCGGCAGAAACCCGGCCTCGACATCCACTACGTCTACACCCGGGTGCCGCCGGCCCGCCGGATCAGCGTGGCGACGCTCAACACACACGGCTGGCCCCCCGACTTCGAACCGGACTGCTTCGTCTGCGGCCCGACCGGCTTCGTCGAGGCGGCGGCCGACATGCTGGTCGCCCTCGGCCACGACCCGCGCCGCGTCAAAACCGAACGCTTCGGCTGAGCCAGATCAAATCCGAGATCAAGAGCCGGTCGTAGCCGGGTGGGTGGCCCAGACCGCAGCTCCCGCCGAGGGTCGCTCCGCTCCACCTGCGTAAATGGTCACCCCCCGCCAACCGCCTCCCGCCCTCTCAACACCCCCGCCCACACGCCCCCCGTGCGCCCGCGCACCGCCACACCCCCGGATCTGAGCCCGGAACGGGCGGCACAGGCCGGACCACCGACCGGCTCGCCGGCCGGGCGAGCACGTGCTGTGCCCGTACCCGGCGAATTAAAGGGCTTTGACCAGGGCGTCCAGGTATCCGAGGCGGTAGCCGTCGGCGGTGGGGTGGAACGAGTCGGTCGGCGGGAGGGCGACCAGGCCGTGGATCCAGTTGGCGGGGGCGCAGATGCCGTGGCCGGCGAACTCGTCGGTTACGTCGACAAAGGTGAGTCCGGCGGCCTCGGCGCGGTCCTCGATGAGGGCGTTGAGCTCGGCGTTGGCGGCGTTGATGGCCCGGCGCTTGGGGATGCTCATGCCGGCGAATCCGCAGGTGGGGGCGTTGACGTCGAACAGGATGGGGTAGCCGAGGACGTATACGCCGGCGTGGGGGGCGTGGCGTTTGATGGCGCGGTAGGTGGCGTCGAGTTTGGCCGGCAGTTCCTCGCGGACGGTGACGGCCGCGTTGTCGACGACCGCCTGGCAGGCGGCGTCGCTGACCACCGTGCAGCTGATCACCGTGGGGGCGAAGCCGGCGTCGTTGCCGCCGATGGTGACCGTGACCAGGTCGGTCTTGCCGCTCAGGCCGATCAGCTGGGTGGCCCGCAGGGTGTCGGTGGTGGCGCCGCCGCAGGCTACGGAACGGTAGGAGTGCGGGTCGTTGGCGGCGGCCCAGAGCCCGGGGTAGCCCTTGGGGCTGCGCAGGCAGAGCCCGGTCGGGCCGGGGGCGCCGACGCCGGACGAGTACGAGTCACCCATCGCGACGTAGTCGACGGTGCTGGTGGCGGCCAGGGCGGGGGTGGCGACGGCCAGGGTGAGGAGGGACGAGGTGACGAGAGTTCCCAGGACGGTGGAGAGCCTCATCGATGACCTCCGCTGAGGTGAGGGGGTTACCCGACGGTAGGTCAAGGATTTAACAAAAGAAACATGGTGTTTTAACTATTACTTCGGAGTAACGTGTATCGATGTCTTAGCCGGCGTTCAGGCACCGCACAGCGATGAGAGCTACTTTCGTCGGCATGGAACAGGAGCAGGCCGAGCGGATCGTCACCGTGCTGCGGGCACGGAACGTCTTCGCGCACGTCAAACTGCCGCACGCCGGCATCACGCAGTACGGCATCCGGGTCGTACTGCCCGACGGCCGCGAGGCGGTCTGGGACAACGACGGCACCGCGGGGCTCGAGGCGCAGGTGATGCGCGACGGCGTCCTGGTCGGCTTCGTCCCGTCCATACCGGGTTCGGAAAACTTCTCCGACGAGCAGATCACCGAGGCGATCGCGGGCGCCGACTACGACCAGCCGATCGGCCGGTCCCGTCCGGCCACCCCGCGACCGGGCCCCGGGCCGGCGGCGCGACCGCGGACCATCGGCGAGCGTTTGCGGGGAACCCTCCGAAACTTCTAGAAAGGTCACGTGAACAACGTGACTGTGCTCGGCGCCGGTGCCGCCGGACTGGCCGTGGCGGCCCAGCTGAAGGCGCGCGGCGCCGACCCCGTCGTCCTCGAACGCGGCGACGGGGTGGCCGCCAGCTGGCGTGGCCGCTACGACCGGCTCAAGCTGCACACCACCCGGCGGCTGTCCGGGTTGCCCGGATTCCCCATACCGCGTGGGTACGGCCGCTGGGTCAAGCGCGACGACCTGGTGCGCTATCTGGCCGCGTACGCCGAGAAGTTCGACCTCGACGTCCGCACCGGCACCACGGTCACGAAGATCCAGCCCGGTGACCGCTGGTCGCTGAAGCTCGACGACGGCAGCGAGCACACCACCCGGACCCTGATCGTCGCGACCGGCAACCTGCACACGCCGCTGATCCCGGACTGGCCCGGCCGCGAGACCTGGCCCGGCACGCTGATCCATTCGGCCGGGTACCGCAACGCCGAGCCCTTCCGCGGCCAGGACGTCCTGGTCGCCGGCCCCGGCAACAGCGGCGCTGAGATCGCGAGCGACCTGGCCGCCGGCGGCGCCGCCTCGGTCCGCCTGGCCATCCGCACCCCGCCGCACATCGTCCGCCGTGCCGTCCTCGGCTGGCCCGCCCAGCTCAACGGCGTGCTCATGGGCGGCCTGCCCGAGCCGCTGTTCAACCGGATCGCCGCCCAGCTGATCAAGGTCGAGGTGCCCGACCTGCGCCCGTACGGCATCGCCCGCCCGGCCAAGGGCCTCAAGACTCGCTTCCGCACCGAACGCTACGTCCCCCTGCAGGACGTCGGCATCGTCAGGGACGTCCTCGCCCGGCGGGTGCTCCCGGTGGCCGCGGTGACCGCCTTCGACGGGCCGTCGGTCCGCCTGGCCGACGGCACCAGCCTGCGCCCGGACACGGTGATCGCGGCCACCGGCTACGGCACCGGGCTGCGCGAACTGTTCGACGATCCGGCGTTGCTCGACGAGGCCGGGCGCCCGCACATCCACGGTGGTGCGCCGGCGCGGCCCGGCCTGTTCTTCGCGGGTTACGACGTCAAGCTGGGCGGCATGCTGCGCCAGGCCGCGATCGAGTCACGCCGGGTGGCGCGGGCCGCACTTCAAAACCTTTGACGGGTACGAGCACAGCACGTGCTCGCCGAGCCGGCGAGCAGGTGGGTGGTCCGGCCCGTGCCGCCCGTTCCGGGCTGAGATCGGTGGTACAGCGCTTCCCAGCCGCCGCCCGAAACCGGCCGGTGGCCCGCGCGCCTCCGCCCACCATCGCCAAGCACGGCTCCGCTGACGGGTCGGACGCAATGGTGCAAGGGTGGTCGGGCCGGCCCGCGGCGGAACGGACAGCGGCCCGGGTCCACAAGGACCCGGGCCGCGGCGAGAGGACCAGCGTCAGTCGAGGATCTCGGTGACCGTGCCGGCGGCGACCGTGCGGCCACCCTCGCGGACGGCGAAGCCGAGGCCCGCCTCCATCGCGATCTCCTTACCGAGGTGAACGGTCACGGTGCCGGAGTCGCCGGGCAGCATCATCTCGATGCCGTCGGCGAGTTCGATCGCGCCGGACACGTCGGTGGTGCGGAAGTAGAACTGCGGCCGATAGTTCGCCACGAACGGCGTGTGGCGGCCGCCTTCCTCCTTCGTCAGGGCGTACAGGTTGGCGCGGAACGCCCGGTGCGGCGTCACCGAGCCGGGCACCGCGACCACCTGGCCACGCTGCACCTGCTCACGGCGTACGCCGCGAAGCAGCACGGCCGCGTTGTCGCCGGCCTCGGCGGTGGGCAGCGACTTGCCGAACGTCTCGAGCCCGGTCGCCACCGTGGCGACCGTCGGCCCGAGACCGACCACCTCGACCGGCTCGCCGACCCGCAGGACACCGCGCTCGATCTTGCCGGTGACCACGGTGCCGCGGCCGCTGATGGTGAGCACGTTCTCGATCGGCATCAGGAACGGCTCCCCCAGCGCGCGCTCGGGCACCGGCACGTAGCTGTCGACCGCGTCGAGCAGGTCCATGATGGACCGCTCCCACACCGGGTCGCCTTCGAGGGCCTTGAGCGCGCTGACCCGGACCACCGGCACCTCGTCGCCGGGGAACCCGTACTCGGACAGCAGCTCGCGGACCTCGAGCTCGACCAGGTCGAGCAACTCGGCGTCGGGGGCGGCGTCGGCCTTGTTGAGCGCGACGACCAGCCACGGCACGCCGACCCGCTGGGCCAGCAGCACATGCTCACGCGTCTGCGGCATCGACCCGTCCTGCGCCGACACCACCAGGATCGCGCCGTCCACCTGGGCGGCACCGGTGATCATGTTCTTCACGTAGTCGGCGTGCCCCGGCATGTCGACGTGCGCGTAGTGCCGGCCGGCGGTCTCGTACTCGACGTGGGCGATGTTGATCGTGATGCCCCGCTGGGCCTCCTCCGGCGCCTTGTCGATGCCCTCGAACGCCACGAACCGGTTGGTTGCCGGGTCGCGGTCGGCCAGGACCTTGGTGATCGCGGCGGTCAGGGTGGTCTTCCCGTGGTCGACGTGTCCCATCGTGCCGATGTTCAGGTGTGGCTTGGTGCGTACGAACTGGCTCTTGGCCATGGAAATGTGTCCTCACTGGATGCGAGAAACCGACAGGCATTCTTTGGTACGCGGTGACGGGTGCCAACCCCGCCTGCGTCAGAACCGAGCAGCGCTCAGCGACCCGTCCCCGGGTTCTGCTGGCGCTGGGGACGGGTCAGATTCGCGTATCGGCGAGATCGCACGCGGGAGCGGCCGCGAAGAGCGGCAGCTGCAGACCGGGCGCGAACATGGTGATCACGGTAGGCCAGAACGCACGGAGTATCGACCGTATTTCCGCGGCCGGTCACGCGGCATCCGCCCGGCCGCGCCGCCCCCGAGGCGAGGCGGGGCGGCGCGAGAGAAGGCGGGGCGGCGTCAAAGCAGCGCGGCGCGAGGGGTGGCGGCGCGAGGCGGGGTGGGGTGGGGTCAGGCGCCGTTGATGTGGGCCAACGGGGCCATGACGATGCGTGGCTTCTTGGCCGGGTCGAGCCACTTGAGCACGTTGATCATGTCGGCGCGGGCGAGGGAGACGCAACCGGCGGTTGAGCCGCTGCCGTTGACATGCAGGAAGATCGCGGAGCCGCGGCGGACGTCGACCGGCTTGCTGGTGATGTGCTCGCTGTAGGTGGTGTTCCAGGTGAGCGAGCCGGCGGCGGGGCGGTTGAAGTCTATGACGGCGGCGTACGCGTACTGGGTGGGGTAGTCGGCCAGGCGCTCGGCCTGGCTGGTGCGCCACGTGCGCTTGGCCGAGGCCGAGGGCTGGAAGATGTTGTACGTCTTCGGGTCCTTGTTGTCGCCGACCCAGTAGTCGTTGCTGTCGGCGCGGCGGTACGAGACCTTCGTCCCGGGATTGGCCTGCAGGCCGAAGGCGGTGGTGATCGCGTACGTGCCGGCCGGTGTGGTGCCGGTGTCCTGGATGCGCGAGTTGCCCCAGGCCCAGCCGGCGTAGCCGTTGCGGGCGGGCATGGCCGGGAAGCGTTCGGTCCAGCGGCCGTCGGTCCCGAGCTGGTAGGTGCGCAGCGTCGCGTAGGTGGAGGTGGTCGACTGCCCGGTGACCACGATCAGCTGCTTCGCGTCACCGACGTGGGCCAGCCGGGTGGGGTGGTAGGTGGGCGCCCCAGCGGCGAAGGCCTGCTGGGTGACGGCCACACCGGCGGCGCCGAGCACGGCCGCGGCGGCGATCACCACGAGTGACTTCTTCATCGCCGCGCACTGTATCGCGGGCCGGCTCAGAACGTGAAGGCTTCTCCCGAGGCTGACCCGTTGTTCATTTTGCCCTCGCGGGAGAACGACCATGCGACGCGGACGGTGTAGGTGTGGCCCCGGCTGGCGGCGACGGTCCGCGGCCCGCACTCCTGCGTGGTGTCGTCCCTGGTGAATTCCAGGTTCGAGCAGGTGTACGGGCCCGCGACGGTGCGCCCGCTCTCGACCAGGGCGACCGAGATGCTGCCGTACCCGCCGGACGCCGCGGTCACCGAGCCGGACATCTGCACCGCCTTGCCGACCGACTGGCACGGCTTGATCGCCAGCGGGTTGCTCATGTCGAACGAGAAGACCTGCCGGCAGTTCCACGGCCCGTACGGGCGGGCTTCCGGTTGCGGCTTGCGGGTGGCCGCGGGCTTGGCCGTCGTCGACGGGCGGACCGGGTCGCCGGGCTCGTCCTCGGCCGCCGGCGAGGTCGCCTTCCGGGCCCGGGGCGGGGCGGGCGGGGCGGAGGTCTCCCGCGCGACCGGCGTGGACGGCGCGGGGCTGGGCCGCTGGAACGCCACGGACGGCACCGAGGCGGACACGGGGATGTCCGCCGCCGACGCCCCGGAGCGGGTGACGTGCCAGGCGGTGGTGGCCACGCCCGAGGCCAGCATGGTGCCGACCAGCACGGTCAGCACCGTCCCGGGCCGCCGCCACCGCCAGCTGGCCGCCTTGTTGAGCGGCCGCTTCGGTACGCGTGGCTCCGGCACCAGGCTGAGCCGGGGCAGGTCGAAAGGCGACGGCGAAGCGGCCGGCGGAAGGGCGGGCAGGTCGAAGGGCGACGGCGAAGCGGCCGGCGGAAGGGCGGCCGGGTCGAAGGGCGACGGCGAAGCGGCCGGGGGACGGGAGGGCAGGTCGGGGGCGGCTGAAGTGGGGGCCGGAAGTTTGGGCGCGCCGGCGACCGCGCGGGCGACGTCGGCCAACTCGGCGACCAGTTCCTCGGAGGTCGGGCGCAGCCGCGGCTTCTGCTCAAGGCAGGATCCGATCACCGCCCAGACCTGGTCGGGGAGGCCGTCGGGGCGTTCGGGGCCGCCGGCCAGGTGCCGCTGCATCAGCTCGTGCACCGAGTCGCCGCTGTACGGCGGCCGGCCGGTGACCATCTCGTAGAGCGTGATGCCGAGCGCGTAGATGTCGGCGGCGGGGCTGGCCGGCGCGCCGTGGAACGCCTCCGGCGACATGTAGTGCGGGGTGCCGACGACCGCGTTCGGCGTGGTGATGGACGGCATGTTGAGCACCCGGGCGATGCCGAAGTCGGTCAGCCGGGTCTCCAGCCGGCCGTCCTCGGTCTGCAGCAGGATGTTGTCCGGTTTGAGGTCGCGGTGGATCACGTTGAGGCCGTGCGCCTCGGCCAGGGCGGCGGCGAGCTGACCGGCCAGCCGGGCGGCCTCGCCGGCCGCGATGGTGTGGTGTTCGCGCAGGTGGTCGCGGAGGCTGCCGCCGGGCACCAGGTCCATCACCAGGCCGAGCGACTCGCCCACGCTGAACAGGTCGCGGACCCGCACGACGTTGCGGTGCCGCAGCATCATCAGGATGGTTCGCTCCTGTACGAAGCGGGTGACCAGTTTGGGCTGGCGCAGCAGGCTCTCGTGCAGCAGTTTGACCGCGACCGGCTGGCCGGAGGACCGGTCGACGCCGCGCCAGACCGTGCCCGTGGCCCCTTGGCCCAGGGGCCGGACCAGGATGTACGAGCTGCCGACGCACCGTCCGCTCAGATCCAGCGTCGACGCGCCGTACCCGGATACGCCCGGCGCGCTGCTGCTGCTCGTACGATCCTGGTCCACCCGAAAGGTTCCTTTCCGTCGCCTTTTCGCCCAGAGATCCTGCTGTTTGTCCGGATCACTTCTCAACCTGACATGCCGGAGTTCGCACGTGGCGGACGAGACCTACCGCACCCGTCACCGTCGGCGGCTGTGACTCGTTCGGCCGAATGGTTGCTTTCCGCCCGAACCGCCCGCGCCTGGTCGTGGTTGCCCCGATCATGTCCGCATGGGTGTCATGGCTTATCCGCTTCGGTACGCGCTCGCCGACCTCGCCCTGGCCTTGAGCCGGGCCGCCGAGGACGCCGCCGAGGTGCGGTCCATCGCCGCCCGGGCCGCGGCCGACATGATCGGCGACGGCGCCGGCATCCAACTGCTCGGCGACGACGGCCGGTACGACGCGATCACCTTCCATCACCCCGACGTGGAACGCTCGGCCGCCCTGCGGCAGGCGCTGGACCTGCGCGGCCGGCTGCCCGAGGACGACTTCTCGACCACGCTGGCGGCCAGCCGCCGGCCGGTGGTGCTGGCCGCGGACGGGCGGGAGCCGCTCCCGCAGTTCTCGACCGGTGTGCACGCCGCCGTGCTGTGCCCGGTGATCGTGGACAACACGTACGCCGGCTATCTGATCCTGACCCGCGGTGAGGTGGGCTCGTTCTATGCCGCGGCCGAGGTCGAGCTGGCCCGGGACATCGCCGGCGAGCTGTGCCTGGCGCTGAGCTCGGCCCGGGCCCGCGAGCGGCTCAAGGCGACTGAGGAGAAGTACCGCCGGGTCCTGGAGACGATCCCCGAGGGCGTGCTCCAGCTCGACACCGAGGGCGTGGCGACGTACGCCAACGAGCCGATGGGCGTGGTCCTCGGCCTGCCGCGGCACCAGCTGGTCGGCATGCCGCTGCGGGGCTTCCTGGACGGCATGGGTCAGAAGGAGCTCAGCCGCCGGCTGGCCGAGTGCAAGGCGGGCCGGTCGACCGTCGGGGCCACCCGGTTGATCCGGGCCGACGGGTCGCACCGCAGCGTACGGGTGAGCATGATGCCCTTGCCGGACGAGCACGGGACCTACGCCGGCGTCGTCTGCATGGTCACCGACACCACCGACCACATCGACGCCCGCGGTCTCAAGCGGCAACTCGACCACCTGCGCCGGCTGGACAGCCTGGGCCAGCTCATCGGCGGCATCTCGCACGACTTCAACAACCTGCTGACCGTGGTGGCCGGGTCAGCCGACATGATCGCGACCACCACCGCCGAGGGGTCACCCCAGCACCAGATGGCCAAGGACATCATGGCCGCGGTGAACACCGGGCGCAGCCTGACGCATCAGCTGCTCGCCTTCGGGCGTACCGAGGGCAACCGGCCGGAGATCATCCCCATCCCGGACCTGCTCACCGACGTGCAGAGCCTGTTCTCCCGCACGCTGGGCGAGCACATCGGGCTCGACCTGGCCTTCGGGCCGGACGTCTGGCCGATCCGGGCCGAGCGCGGGCCGCTGGAGCAGGCGCTGGTCAACCTGGCCGCCAACGCGCGGGACGCGATGCTGCGCGGCGGCATGCTGCGGGTGGCCGCGACCAACGAGGTGGTGCAGCCGGGGCAGCTGGCCGAGGGCGCGCCGACCGGCAAGCTGGTGCACATCGTGGTCACCGACACCGGCGTAGGGATGAGCGACGAGACCAAGCGGCGGGCGTTGGAGCCGTTCTTCACCACCCGGCCCACCGCGGCCGGGCTGGGCCTGGCCACCACGGCCGGCATCGTGCAGGGCATCGGCGGGCACATCGAGCTGGAGTCCGAGCCGCGGATGGGCACCACCGTGCACCTGTATCTGCCCGCGGCCGAGGAACGGCCCGGCCCGGCGGTGGACCGGCAGACCACCCCCGCGGTGATCGGCCGGGTGCTGATCGTCGAGGACCAGCCCGAGGTCGCCCAGCTGGTGCAGCGCCTGATCGAGCCGGCCGGCTACACGATCACGGTGGCCACCGACGCGCTGATGGCGGTCACCCAGGTGGCCGCGGGCGAGCACCCGGACCTGCTGATCACCGACGTGGTGATGCCGGCGATGACCGGGCCGGAGCTGGCCAACGCGCTGCGTACGCACCACCCGGACCTGCCGGTGCTGTACATGTCCGGCTACACCGCGGCGTCGCTCGGCCCGCAGCTCAACCTGGACGCGAACAGCATGCTGATCGAGAAGCCGTTCACCCGGTCGACGCTGCTCGGGGCGATCAAGAGCCTGTGTGGCCCGCAGCCGGTTCGGGATACCAGTCCTCCGCGTCCTGAACCGTCCTGATCTCCAGCTGCTTGGCCAGCCGGGCGGTGGTCTGCCGCGCCTCCAGGTGCAGGCGGGCGATGTTCAGGCCATCGTCGCCGATCACGGCCAGCAGGGCGAGCTCGCCGACCGCGTACACGGCCATGTAGCCCTTCTGGTTGCGGATCGTGCACTCGTGGAAGCCGCCCTGGTGCAGGGCGCCGCCACAGGTGCGGCTGATCCCGTGCGCCCCGGCGGCCAGCGCCGCCAGGTCGTGCGGTTCGGCCGCGGACATCGAGTCGTGGAGGATGAGCAGGCCGTCGACGCCGGCGACCACGCACCCCTGCACGCCGGTGACCGCGTGCCGAAGGTTGGCCAGTTCGGCGCGGGCGGCCTTGAACGGGTCCTGGGGGGTCTGCACGATTGCTCCCACGATTAAAGGTGTCGGTTCAGAGCTGTTTCAGGGTTCCGATGATCCGGTCGAGCGCCGATTCGTCGTTGACGTACGGCTGCCCGACCAGCTCGAGCCAGCCCGGCGGCACGAATTCGTCCCGCTCGGCGAAGGCGGCGGCCGGCAACCCATTCCCCCGTTGTCGTTTCGGAAGAGGCTCTATCTCAACGACGGTCTCGGGTTCCGGGCCGGCCAGGTAGCGGTCGGTGATGTCCTTGAACTCGCGCCGGGCCAGCGCCAGGTTCGCCGCGCCCCGGCTGAGCGTCAGGTGCGCGACCTGCGTCCCGCCGACCTCCGGGTCGAGCACCCGGAGGACGTGGAACGCCGAGGTGGTGGTGAGCAGGATGTCGCCCATCTCATCGTCCGGATCGACCAGCCGGACCAGCGTGGCGGCCGCGCCGGCCAGCGCGCCGACGGCGACCGCGTCGTCGCCGTCGGGCTCGTGACCGCCCGCCCACCAGGACGCCGCCGCGTCCCGGATGGAGAAGACCGCCACCGAGAGAGCCCCGCCGATCTCGAGAGCCATCTCCAGCGGCTGCATGTGGGTCCGTCCGTGATTCGGGTCAGGCGAAGTCGGCGTCCATCTGCTTCATGACCACGCGGGCCTGGGCGAACAGCATGCCGATGTTCGCGACCCGCTTGCACACCACCACCGCGACCAGGTCCTGGTGGCGGTTGCTGCGCAGGAACAGGTGCACCAGGTCGTCGCTGTTGACCAGCATCTCCTGGAAGTAGTGCCGGTCGCTCTGCGTGTGCCGGTCGGCGAAGACGTCCCGGATGATCGAGACGTTGCGCCCCTGGAACAGGTCGAACGTGGCCGCCGCGAGGAGGTCCAGCTGCTCGTCGGGCTGCTGGTCGTCGATCGTGTCCACGGCCAGCAGCATGCCGGTCGACATGTCCACCAGCGCCGCCGTGATGGCCTCGGGCACCTGGCCGCGGAACGTCCGCACCGTGTCGGTGACCACCTGGGACATGCTGCGCCCGGTGGTCACCGGCTTCTCGTCGACGGCCGTCATACGTCGAGGTCGGCTTCGATCTTGCGGAGCTGGTGACGGGCCAGACCGAGGTTGGCGCGGCTCTTGCTGAGCGCGAGGTAGAGGAACAGCGCGTCGCCGCCACCGCGACGGTTCGGGATCAGCCGGATCAGGTGGTACTGGGAGTCCAGGGTGATCAGGATGTCCTCGATGTCCTCGCCGAGTCCCAGCATCTCGACGGCGCGCATCTTGGCCCGGACGACGTCGGTGTTGCCGGCTGCCGCGACGTTCATGTCCATCGCCGGCGAGCCGCCGATGACGCCCAGCGTCAAACCGCTGGTGTAGTCCACGAGGGCCACGCCGATCGCGCCCTCGATGGCCATCGCTTCCTTGAGAGAGGTCTCGATGTTGGCCACTTGCTCTCGCCTCCGTGGGGGGTGTCAGCTTTGCGATCTTGCCGCCGCCGAGCGTGACACACGTTCACCCGAAAGAGACCGCCCGAGCTGGCAAAATGCTTCAGGATGGACTGATCATCGGTGGTTACTCAGTCCGATCTCTCGAAAATGCATCATGCCGGACGATGGACACGGGCCGTGTTCAAGGTTTACGCGAAGAGTGCGCTGACGCTCTCGCCGTTGTGGATGCGGCGCATCGCCTCGGCCAGCGGGGCCGCCACCGACAGCACGGTCAGCTTGTCGGTCTGTTTGGCCGGCGGGATCGGGACGGTGTTCGTGCACACGATCTCCTCGACGTCCTTCTCGGCGCTCAGCCGCTCGATCGCGTCGCCCGAGAACAGGCCGTGCGTGCAGGCCACCCGGACGCTGCGGATGCTCCGCTCACGGAGCCGGCCGAGCAGCTCGAACACCGTGCTGCCCTTGGCGATCTCGTCGTCCAGGACGATCACGTCCCGGTCGGTCACCTCGCCGATGACCGAGCTGATCACCACCTTGTCGTCGGCGAAGCGCTGCTTGGCGCCGGCCGCCACCTCGACGCCGAGCATCCGGGCGAACGCCGCCGCCTCCTTGGCGTTGCCCAGGTCCGGGGAGACCACCACGGTGTTGCTCAGGTCGTAGCCCCGGAAGTGGTCGGCCAGCTCGCGCAGGGCGTGCAGGTGGTCGACCGGGATGCTGAAGAAGCCGTGCACCTGCGGCGAGTGCAGGGTCATGGCCAGGATGCGGTCGGCGCCGGCCTGATGCAGCAGGTCGGCCACCAGGCGGCCGCCGATGGAGATGCGGGGGGCGTCCTTCTTGTCGGAGCGGGCGTACGCGTAGTGCGGCAGCACCACGGTGATCCGCCCGGCCGACGCGCCCCGGGCCGCGTCGAGCATGAACAGCAGCTCGACCAGGTTCTCCTGGGTCGGTGGCACGAGGGGCTGGATCAGGAACACGTCCCGTTCCCGGCAGTTTCCCTGCAGCTGCACCTCGATGCAGTCGTTGGCGAACCGGGACACCCGGGTCGGCAGCAGCGGCACCCCCAGGTGGTGGCAAATCTCGGCGGCCAGGGCAGGATGGGCACTTCCACTGAAAACGGCGATGTCGCGCACGGGCCCCACCCTAGGTGGCGCTGTCCGGCCACTTGCGGGCGACCTTAGGTTCCTCTACGGTAACCGTTACTCATGAGCGACCAAGCGTTTGACCTGGCCTTCGACGCCCTCGGTGATCCGATGCGGCGGCGCATCGTCGAACGGTTGCGGCCCGGACCGCTGCCGGTCGGCGAGCTGGCCGCCCAGCTGCCGATCGGCCGCCCCGCGGTCTCCAAACACCTCAAGGTGCTCCAGGGCGCGGGCCTGGTCGAACACCGCAGCGTCGGCACCCGCAACCTGTACGCGCTGGCACCGCCCGGCTTCACCCCCCTCCAGCAGTGGCTGGCCGGCATGTGGGACGACGCGCTGACCGCCTTCTCCCGGGAAATCCCATGACCCTCCCACCGACATCGCCCCCGTCTGCGCCAAACAGACCCTGGTGACGATCACCCACTCGGGCTGGGAGACGATCGATGCCCGCCAGGAGTACCGCTCCGGTGGCCCCGGTCCTGACCGGCTACGTCCGCCAGGTGCGCTCGCCGGTGACCGAGGACGGCACGATCGTCCCGCTGCTCGCCCACTCCCCCGGGACCGGCGATGTGCGGTCGCCCGGCTTCCGGGGACTGGGTCGTCGCGAGCACCGGAGTTTCACTATCGTGATCGCATGAACGGGCTGGCTGTGGCTTGTCGCCGGGTTGTGCACATCTACCGCGCCGAGGCGGGGGACGTGGTGGCCCTGGCCGGGGTCGACCTGTCCATCGCGCCCGGCGAGACGCTCGCACTGGTCGGACCGTCCGGCTCGGGCAAATCCACGCTGATCGCGCTGCTGGCCGGCCTGATGCGGCCGTCGGCCGGGCGGATCAACATCGGCACGTACGACATGGGCAAGCTCTCCGACGCCGAGGTGTCCCGGCTGCGTGGCACCGAGATCGGGGTGGTGCTGCAGGGCGCGGCACGCAACCTCCTGCCCTACGTGTCACTGCACCGCAACATCTGGCTCGCGCAGCGCCGGGCCGCGCACACCCGCGGCATCGAGCTCGACGACCCCGACCGCATCCTCGACCTGGTCGGATTGCCCGGTCAGGGCCGCGCCCGGCTGGACGACCTGACCCCCGGTGGCCGGCAGCGGGCCGCCCTGGCCGTGGGCATCGCCGCCGGGCCGGGCCTGCTGCTGGTCGACGAGCCGACCAGCCGGCTCGACACCAAGGGCCGCGACGAGGTGCTCGCCGCGATGGAGACGGTCAACCAGGAACGGCAGACCACCATCGTGGTGGTGACCCACGACAACGAGGTCGGCGCCCGGCTGGGCCGCGCGGTGACGATCCGGGACGGCCGGGTCGGCGCCGAGGGGCGCGACGGGCAGGACTTCGCGGTCGTGGCCGGGGACGGGACAGTGCAGCTGCCACCGGACGTGCTGGGCTCGTACCCGCCGGGCACGCTCTTCACGGTCCAGCACGTCGACGGCGAGGTGACCCTGGTTCCCGGGGGAACCGAGGCATGAGTTGAACCTCGGGACGTCCCCTCCGTAGAGGAAATGCATGAACGCCTTGACCGAGCAGCTGACCCTGAGCGCCGACCTGGCCGGCCGCTACAGTGCGGCCATGCGTGACCTGCCCGGTCACGCCGATCGGCTCAGGCACCTGCGGGACGAGCACATCAGCCACCTGATCGCCCTGCTCGACCAGACCTGCGCCGGTCCGGCCCAGGCCCGCGACGCCGGCGCCGTACTGCGGGAACTGCGCGAGCTGGAGGACACCGCGGCCCTCCGGGCCGGGCAGGCCTGCCTGGCCGCCCCCGACGCGGAGGCGATCCTGCTCGGCACCATCGCGGCCGCGCTGGCCGCGCACGGCGAAGCTCTGACCTAAGTCGTGTTCCGGACCCAGCCGGCCTCGCCGTCGAGCAGGTGCAGCTCGCGGTCGCAGAGGGCGGCCGCCTCCGGGTCGTGGGTGGCCAGCACCACGGCGGCGCCACGGTGGGCCTCCGAGCGCAGCATGTCCATCACCTTCTGCCGGTTGGACGCGTCCAGCTCACTGGTCACCTCGTCGGCCAGCACCACGTCGCCGGCCAGGGCGAGGCCGCGGGCGATGGCCGTACGCTGCTGCTGCCCACCGGACAGCTCCTCGATCAGCTGATCGCCGTGCGCGGCCAGACCGACCCGTTCCAGCGCCTCCGCGGTCCGCCGGCGCGCCTCGGCCGGCGTACCCCCGGTGGCGATCACCGCGACCGCGATGTTCTCCGCCGCCGTGAGAATCGCGGCCAGCCCGTTGTCCTGCGGGATCAGCACCACGCCGAGGGACACCGCGAGATCGCGGCCGTCCAGCGCGGCGTCGTCCACGAGCACCTTGCCGGCCACCGGGGTAAGCAGACCGGCCATGGCCGCCAGCAGCGTCGTCTTGCCCGCACCGGACGGCCCGGTCACGGCCAGGATCTCCCCCGGCCGCACGGTGACCGACACGTCGCGCAACACCGGCTCACCGGCGCCGTAGCCGATCGACGCCGCCTCGACCGTGAGCGTCCTCATCGGATGGCCACCCCCTCGCCCGGACAGATCCTCGGGAGCATACTTCCCTGGATGGAATACGCACTGGGCGTCGACCTCGGGACCACCCATGTCGCGGCGGCCGTGAACGTCGACGGCCGGGTCGACGTGGTCCAGCTCGGCGACCGGAACCCGGAGATGCCGGCACTGATCCACCTGGCCGAAGACGGCCGGACGACGGTCGGCGACAGCGCCGCCCGGCACGGCCGCACCGACCCTTCCCGCCTGGCCCGCGAGGTGAAACGCCGGATCGGCGACCCGGTCCCGATCCTGGTCGGCGGGACGCCGTTCTCCGCGCACGCGTTGCTCGGACGGCTGCTCGAACACGTGGTCGAGACGGTCACCCGGCAGTACGACGGGCCGCCGGCCCGGGTGGTCGTGACGCATCCGGCCAACTGGGGCCCGTACAAGCGGGAACAGCTCGACCAGGTCTTCGCGGCCGCCGGGCTGACCGGGGTGGTGACCCGGACCGAACCCGAGGCGGCCGCGCTGCACCACGCGGCGGGCAAACGGATCGCCCCCGGCGAGCTGATCGCCGTGTACGACCTGGGCGGCGGCACCTTCGACGCGACGGTGCTGCGGCGCACCACCGACGGCTACTCGATGGTCGGCCCGTCCAGTGGCATCGAACAGCTCGGCGGCATGGACTTCGACGCGGCCGTCTTCGAGCACGCGTCCCGGGTGCTCGGCCCGGACCTGGCCCAGCACGACCTGCACGACCTCGCACCGCTGCGCCGCGAATGCGTCGAGGCCAAGGAGGCGCTGTCCTTCGACGACGAGGTGCGGATTCCCGTGGCGCTGCCCCGGCTCCACACCCGGGTCCGTCTGACCCGCGCCGAGTTGGAGGCGCTGATCACGCCGGCGCTGGGCGACACGGTGGCGGCGTTCGGGCGCGCGATCCGCGACGCCGGCGTGACCGCCGACGAGATCTCGATGGTCCTGCTGAGCGGGGGATCGTCGCGCATTCCGCTGGTCACGCAGCTGCTTTCGGCCGCGTACGGGCGGCCGATCGCGCCCGACCCCCATCCTGAGCACAGCATCGCCCTGGGGGCGGCGCTGGTGGCGGGCTCGCTCCCGGCCCCCTCGCCTTCTCCACCTCCTTTGTCATCACCTCCGCTGCCTTTGTCCCCGCCGTCTTTGTCACCACCGCCTTTGTCACCGCCGGGTGATCGGCCTCCGCTGCCGCGGGCCACTGTGCGGGCGGTTGCCCGATCGGCGGACACCACTCAGGAGTTCGCGCCCCTCGCCCCCGGGCCCGACCCCGGCGCCGCGTTCCGCCGCCGCCAGCGGATGGCCCTGATCGCCGCCATCGTCATCGTGCTCATCGGCGCGGTCGGCGGGGTGGCGCTGGCCGTGCGGGGCCGCGACGACGTCCGCCCGGCCGGCGTCACCGGCACGGTCCGGTAGGCCGCACGATGGCCGACCACTTCCTCTACCCCGACGTCGCGGCCGCCGGCGACCTCCGCGTGTTGCTGCAGCGGGCCTTCGACGGCGCCGGCATCCCGCTCCGGGTAGGCCCCGAGCAGACCCCCGGCCGGGTCAGCGTCGAGGCCGGCGACCGGTCGGCCACGGTCAGCACGGCCACGAGCAGCCGCGCGTTCCTGATCCAGCTGTGGACGCGCACCGTACAGATGGCCTATGGCTCGATCGACACCCCCGACCGGGCGGCGGCCGCGATCGGCATGTTCCTGTCCGGCGTACCCCTGCGGCGTTTGACGTCGGCGTGGCCGTTCCTCACGTTCACCGGTTTCGCCGAGGCCTTCGAGCGCGGCGAGCCGTACGCCATCGCGTTCCGCTGGCAGGAGTACCTGGACATCTCCTCCACCCGGTCGCTGCCCCTGCTCAACCTGCACGCCTTCCTCCTGGCCGCGTCCACCGAGCCCCGCCTGCGCGCCCTGTTCCCGTTCACCAGCCACGCCGACCTGGGCTTCCGCCGCCAGGTGAGCGACCCGGCGTCCCGTTCCCTGGCCTGGGTCCGCCCGCACGGCGAAGGCCGCTACCTGGTCACCGGCCCGCACCGCGCCCGCCTCGGCCGGCCCGGCCCGATCCGCACACCCGACCTGGGCCCGGTGCCCGGCGCCCTCGGCCCGGCCGGCCCCGGGGAAAGCGTCACCCTGGTCCTGCGGGCAATGGCCGAGCCCGGCTGACCCGCACCACCCACCCCGCTACGACCAGCTCTTGACCTTGAATTCTGATCGTCACAGCCAGTTCTTGCGCTTGAAGGTCAGGATCAGCCCACCCGCCGCCCCCAGCATCAGCAGCGCGCTGACCACCACGCCGAGCCAGGTACCGGACGTCGGATACGGGACGTTCTGGCCGAAATAGCCAGTCACCGCCGTCGGCACCGCGATGATCGCGGCCCAGGCGGCCAGTTTCTTGGTGATGTCGTTGAGGGCGTTGCTCTGCTCGTTGAGGTCGGCGTCGAGGAGGCCGTTGATGCGTTCGCGGGCCATCTCGGTGGTTTCGGCGGCGTGCTGGGCGTGGTCCTGCACGTCGCGGAGGTAGGGCTTGAGCTGGTCGGACAGGTGCAGGTGGGCACCGATGTCGAGGAGTTCGGTGACGATGGCCGGCATGGGGGCGACGCCGCGCTGGAGCATGGCCAGGGTGCGCCGCAGGTCGAAGCCGCGCGCCCGCACGGCCCGCGGGGCGCCGCCCTCCTTCAGCAGCTCGTCCTCGACGCTGTCCATGGCCCGGTCGAGTTTCTGGGCGGCGTCCAGCTGGGCGTCCATGACCACGTCGAGCAGGCCGTAGACCAGGAACGCCACCCCGCTCTCGGCGCCCAGCGTGGCGCTGTCGGCGTCCCAGCGGGAGGTCAGCGTGGACAGGTCGCCCTGGGCCTTGTGCACGGTGATCAGGGCCCGTTCGAGGATGAACGCGCTGATCTCGGTCTTGTGCAGCGACGGCGGGTTGGTGGCGACCCGCACCTGGTAGACGTTGAGGAACAGGTGCTCGGAGTAGCGGTCGAGCTTGGGGCGCTCGTGGTCCTGGACGGCGTCCTCGACGGCCAACGGGTGCAGGCCGAAGATCTCCTGCGCGGCGGCCAGGTCGGGTTCCTCGGGATCGAGCAGGTCGAGCCACAGCACCGCGTCGGGGTGCCGGCGGAGCAGGGCGGGGATGCGCTCCGGCGGGAAGCCTTCCTCGACCACCTTGCCGGCCTGGTAGAGCCGGGTGGTGGCGGGCGGGCCGGAAGTCGTGGTGGTCACATCTGAAGTCTTACCCGGTTCGGTGGACAGCCGTGCGGACGCGGGTAAGGGTTCTTTCGTAGACGACGAAGGGTGAAGCAAAATGCAGTATCGCCAACTGGGCCGGTCCGGTCTGCGGGTCTCGACGTTCACGCTGGGCACGATGGGCTTCGGCGGCACCGGGTTCGCGGCCAGCGTCGGCAAGATCGACGTGGCCGGAGCACGCGAGCAGATCGCGGTGGCCAAGGACTTCGGGGTCAACCTGATCGACACCGCGGACGTCTACTCGACCGGCTGGTCGGAGGAGATCCTGGGCGAGGCGCTCGGCGACAAACGCGACGACTGGCTGGTCGCGACCAAGGTCCGGATGCCGATGGCCGAGGGCCCGAACGACGCCGGCCTGTCCCGCCACCACATCATCCGCGGCGCCGAGGCCAGCCTGCGCCGCCTCAAGACCGACTACATCGACCTTTACCAGGTGCACGAGTGGGACGGCCACACCCCGCTGGAAGAGACCCTGAGCGCGCTGAACGACCTGGTCCGCAGCGGCAAGGTGCGCTACATCGGCTGCTCCAACTATGCCGCCTGGCAGCTGATGAAGGCCCTGTCGATCAGCGACGCCAGGCACCTGGAGCGGTTCGTCAGCCAGCAGATGTACTACAGCCTGCAAAATCGTGACATCGAGGCCGAACACATCCCGCTGACCGTCGACCAGGGCCTCGGCGTGCTGGTCTGGAGCCCGCTGGCCGGCGGCCTGCTCAGCGGCAAGTATCGCCGCGGCACCGACGCCCCCGAGGGCAGCCGGCACCTCGGCGACTGGGACGAGCCGCCGGTCAACGACGAGGACAAGCTCTACGCGACAATCGAGAAGGCGGTCCAGATCGGCGAGGCGCACGGGGTGTCCGCGGCCCGGGTGTCGCTGGCCTGGCTGCTCCGCAAGCCCGGCGTCACTTCCCTGATCGTCGGGGCGCGCACCCCCGAGCAACTCCGCGACAGCCTGAGCGCGTCCGAGCTGGACCTGACCGACGACGAGGTGGCGGCCCTGGACGACGTGAGCGGTTCGCCGCTGCGCTACCCGTTCTGGCATCAACGCAACACCAGCAGCGACCGGCTCAGCCCCGCCGACCTCACCCAGATCGGGCCGTTCCTCGACAAATAGATCAAGGTCAAGGGCCTGATGTCGTAGCGGGGTGGTGGTGCGGACCGTCGCTCCCGCCGAGGTCGCTTCGCTCCATGTCCGTGATTGGTCGTTACTCCAAGAGCTCGGTCAGCGCCTCCCGGTATCAGCCGGCGGCAACGAGTCCCAGAAAGCGCGCAACGTGTCGGCGGCCCGTGCCGGGTCCTGCAGCATCCAGTAGTGGCCGAGACCGTCGAGCTCCCGCAGGAGGGCGCCCGTGGTCGCGGCGACTTCCTCGTTCTGGGTGCGGACCTCGTCCGGGTCGACGCCGTCCATCGCGTCGCCGGTCGGCATCAGGATCAGGCCGGGTACGTCGATCGGCGCGGCTTTCCAGTCGGCGTCGAAGTTCGGCCACGCGGAGCGGTAGAGCGCCAGGATCGCGGCGTCCATCGTCTCGTCGTGCGCCGCGTCGATGTCGGCTCCCACCTCGGGCGTCATGCCGCGCGGGCCCAGCAGCCGGCCGAAGGTGCCGGGGGTGCCGGCACGGATGGCCGCGAGCGACTGCTCACCCTCCGGGCTCTGCTGCCACATGGTCGCGGCCGGGTGCCAGCGGTAGCCAGGATGCCAGCCGTAGGCGACGTCGGAGACCCAGCTGCGCACCGGTACGCCGGGGAACGCGGACACCACCCGCATGGCCAGATGGCCACCCCAATCGTGGCCGACGAGATCGATGTCGGCACCGATGTTCCGCAACTCGCCCGCAAGCCAGGCGGCGTACGCGTCCTTACCGGTCAGCTCCGGCGGCCGAGGCGAACCGAAGCCCGGCAGCCGTAGGGCCACGCTGTCACCCGGGAGCAGGCGCCGGACGGCGTCCCACACAGTCGGCGTTTCCGGCACGCCATGAACGAAGACGATAGTCACGAGCACCGATCCTGCACCTGGCCGAGGCCCGGAGCCCAGACCGATCCCGGCATGCGCGTCCATGCCGGACGGGCATGGGAGACTGGCAGAGTGGCCGATGTCGAGTTCCGCCAGCTGCTCTACCTGATCGCCGTCGCCGATCACGGCGGCATCACCCGTGCCGCGGAGAGTCTCGGGATGACCCAGCCCGCCCTGAGCCGGGCCGTCGCCGCCCTCGAACGATCCGTGGGAGTGGCCCTCGTCGTCCGGCTGCCCCGCGGGGCCGTCCTGACCGCCGCCGGACAGATCCTCGTCGACCGGGCCCGGGTGATCAGCCGGGAGGTAAGCGCCGCCGTCAGCCAGTCCCGCGAGGTCGGGGCACGCAAGTCACCCATCCGGATCAGCGCCCGAGCCTGCGACTTCGATCTAGTCGGCGAGCTGCTCGCGCGCGATCCCGATCAACCGGTCGAGCCGGTCATGGCGCACTGGCGCACGCAACTGGCCTCGTTGCGAGCCGGCGTCGTGGATATCGCTCTGGTCAGCGGCGAGTTCGACGAGACCGGCCTGGACACCGCGCTGGTCACCGTCCAGGACCGGGTGGTGATGCTGCCAGCAAGCCACCGGTTCGCCGGGCAGCACTCCGTCGGCCGCGCTGATCTGTTCGCCGATCCGGTCCTGGGCTGGGTGGGCACCACCGGACCGGAGCGTGATTACTGGCTGGATGGAGCCCCCCTGGCCGGACCGGAGGTGGAGGATCTGCTCCAGCTCGTAGTGCACGTGCGATCCGGCGACGGCGTCGCGTTCCTGCCGCTTCCGATGCTGGCCGAGGCGCCGTCGCTGCCCGGGATCCGGCTGATCCGGGTCGACGGTCTGGCCCCGGCCCGGGTCCGGCTGGCCTGGGTGTCTGATCTGACGTCAACCAGGATCGCCCGGTTCGTCGCCGCGTACGAGTCAGTGCCTCGGTGAGCTAGCCGGCCGGCCGGTTGAGGGCTGCGCACCTTGACCGTCGGGCCGGCCGGGCCGCCGGAGGTGACCAGGGCGCCGAGCTCCAGGGCCAGGTCCGGTGAACGTATAGCCCGCGCGTACCTCGGCTGGAAGGTCCATGAACAGCAACCTAGCTGGAAGAACGCCCGGCGCGAAGCCGGGCCAGGTTGCGTTCGACCTCCTCCGAGGCGTGCGAGCCGATCTCCTGGTAGATCTCCAGCGCTTCCTGCCAGCAGCGGCCGGCCGCGTCCGCGTGGCCCAGCTCGTGGTGGGCCGAGCCGGCGTGGCTGAGCACCTCGGCCTCGTGGAAACGGTCGCCACTGCGGTGGAACAGGGCCGCCGACCGCTCGTACATCTCGGCCGCCAAGGCCACCTCGCCGCGCGCCTCGTAGGCCACGGCCAGGCTGTCGGTGGTCGCCGCCTGCCCGTTGAGGTCGCCGCCGGCCTCCTGGATCTCCAGCGCCTCGCGGCAGTTGGCGATGGTCTCGTCGTACTCGCCCAGGTTGGCCGCGATCCAGCCGACGGCGTTCAGGGCCCGGGCCAGGCCGGCTGAGTATCCGGCCTGGCGGTAGAGGGCGACCGCTTGCCGGGAGTGGCCGATCGCGTCGGCCGGGCGGTCTGATTGCAGCGCGATCTCGCCCAGGTTGTGCAGCGCCTGCGCCTCGCCGAGCAGGTCACCGAGCCCGGCGTAGAGGTCGCGGGCGGCGCGCATGCCCTCGTCGGCCTCGGCCAGCCGGCCGGTGCGGGAGTCGGCCCGGGCCAGCAGGCGACGGGCGGTGGCCTGGCCGAGGACGTCGCCGGAGCGGGTGGCCGCGGTCAGGCCGAGACGCTGCAGGGGCCCGCTCTCGGACCAGCGCGCGCCGGGTGCGTAGAAGCAGCTGAGGTACGCGGCCAGGCGCCACGGGTACGCGTCGGCGCCGGTCTCGACGGCCGAGCGCAGGATGCCGGGGAGCACGCGGTCCTCGGCGGTGAACCACGCGGTCGCCTCCTCGTGCGTGGCCGGCCGGTCGGCGGTGCCGGTCAGCGGCTCGGGCATGGGGACCTTGAGCCACTGCGGTTGCAGCAGTTCCCCGGCCGCGCACGCGCGTTGCAGGTAGTGGTCGTACATCCGCAACCGGGCAGCGGTCAGGTCCTCAGGGTCCTCGGCGCTTCGCGCCAGCTCGTTGGCGTACGCGCGGAGCAGGTCATGAAACGCGAACCGGCCGGGCCGGTGCTGGGCGAGCAGATGCAACCGGGTCAGCTCGGCCAGCAGCGGCGCCACCTCGGCCACCGGCACGCCGGCCAGGGCGGCCGCGGCGCTCGCGGTCAGGTCCGGTCCCGGGTGCGGCCCGAGCAGCCGGAACAGCCGCCGCGCCTCCTTCGAGCAGGCGAGGTACGACCAGCTGAAGACCCGCCGCACGTCTCCGTCGGCCAGCGCGTCCAGTCGCCCGTCGGGCGCCCGCAGCTCGGCCGCGAACGTGGACAGCGGGAAGCCGGGATGGGTGGCTATGCGGGCCGCCGCGATGGTCAGCGCCAGCGGCAGCCGGGCCGTGCAGGCGATGATCTCGGCCGCGGCGTCCGGTTCGGCGGTCACCCGGTCGGCGCCGGCCCGGGCGGTGAGCAGCGCCCACGCCTCCGCCTCGGAGAGCACGTCGAGCAGCACCGGCCGGGCGCCCTGGGCGGCGACCAGCCCGGCCATCCGGTCCCGGCTGGTGACCACGACCGCGCAGCCGCCGGCCGCGGGCAGCAGGGGCCGGACCTGCTCCTCGTCGCGGGCGTTGTCGAGGACCACGAGCACCCGCCGGTCGCCGAGTACGGTGCGGTAGAGCGCGGCGCGTTCGTCGAGGCTGCGCGGGATCCGGCCGGGTGGCACGTCGAGGGCCTGGAGGAAGCCGCGCAGCACGTCGGACGGGTCGGCCACGGACTCGGCGGCGTCGAAGCCGCGCAGGTTGACGTAGAGCTGGCCGTCCGGGTAGTCGTCGCGGACCCGGTGGGCCCAGTGCAGAGCGAGCGCGGTCTTGCCGACGCCGGCCATGCCGGCCACCGCGGACAGCACCACGGTGGCGGGCCGTTCGCCGGAGGCGCCGACGACATCGTCCAGCCGGGACAGTTCGCCGGCCCGGCCGGAGAAGTCGGCGATGTCCAGCGGCAGCTGCCGCGGCCCGGTGGACGGCGCCTCCGGGGCAGCCGACCGCAGGAACCGCTCGCGCTCGGCGCCGCGGAGCCGGAAGGCGTCGGCCAACAGGCGTACCGTGCTGGCCCGGGGCCGGGCCACCCGCCCCGCCTCGAGATCCCGGATGCCGCGCACGCTGATCCCGGTCCGCGTGGCCAGCTCGCCCTGGGTGAGTCCTTCCTGTCGCCGGAGTTCCGCCACCGAACGGCCGAACACCCATCCACCTCCGCCGTTTTGTTCCCCCGTCGGGGTCAGCCTACGACGTCGGGGCGATTCGCAACTGCCGGTCAACTGCCGGTCGGTTTCCTGGCCGAACACCGGGTTGATTGGCGAGAGTGGAGGTCGGGCTTTCCTCGGTCGGGGATGTCTCGACGCCGGTCGCGCCGCCCGGCCGGCCGGGTACGACGTCGTCATGGTGCTCCGGCACCGAGAACGGGGGGATGACGTCGTCCCGGCCTACGGGGCCCTGGGCGTGCGCGACCGGCGTCGTCCCGTTTCAGTGGTGGCCCAGGGCGGTGTCCGCCGCCCCGACGGCGCGCTGGGCTACCACTGTCATGGGGCGGGGGCCAGGACGACCACGGCGGTTTCGCGGCCGCGGCGGGCGGCGAGGGCGTCCAGTTCGCCGTACCCGGAGTAGTCGCGCAGCGTGGCCCAGAGGCGGTCACGTTCGGTGCCGGTGGCTTCTCGCGCGTACACGATCCGTTTGCTCCCGGCCAGGTCGACCCGGCTCTCGGGCCGCGACCGCAGGTTGAGCCACCAGGCCGGGTCGGGCCCGGCCCAGCCGTTCATAGCCAGGGTGACCAGGTTGTCGCCGTCCTCGATGTAGCCGAGCACGACGGCGCGCGCCTTTCCCGACTTCCGGCCCACGGTGTGCAGCCGGAGCATCCCGAACCGGCCGTTCGTGGTGGGCGTGGACAGGCCCACGCGATCTCTGGTCAGGCCGAGCAGCGCCTTGTGCGCGACCCAGGCGGTACGGATGAACCAACGCGGCGGCATCATTTCTACACTGTAGGTCTACGACGTAGAAAAGGGAAGCGGGCAAGTAGGGTGAGGGTGTGCCACGACGTTCCGCCTCAGGTTCCACCCGTGCCGGCTCCCGGCTCAGTCGCGAGACCATCGTCTCGGCGGCGGTCGAGCTGGCCGACCGGGAAGGGCTGAACGCGCTGAGCATGCGCCGGTTGGCCCAGCAGCTGGGCGTCGACGCCATGTCGACCTACTACCACCTGCCCGACAAGAACGCGCTGCTCACCGCCATGGCCGACGCCGTCGTGGCCGAGATCGTGCCGCCCCCGCCGACGGACGCGCCGTGGACCGAGGAGTTGCGGGCGCTCATCACGGCGGCCCGGAGCACGGTGTCCCGGCACCCGTGGGCGGCCCACATTCTGGAACAGCGCCAGGAACCGTCACCGGCGGTCATGCTGCACATCGAGCGGGTGCTGGCCGTCATGCGGCGCGGCGGGTGCTCGGTCGCGCTCGGCCACCACGCGATCCACCTGCTGGGCAGCCGCATCCTCGGCTTCAGTCAGGACCTGTTCGACGACAAAGCCGCCCCCGCCCCACCACCCGAGCGGATCGAGCAGTGGGCCACGGCCATGCCGCACATCGCCGAACTGGCCGCCCAGGTGTCCCACCAGGGCCCCCTGGGCGGCTGCGACGACGACGAAGAGTTCGCGTTCGCCCTCGACGTGCTGCTCGAAGGCCTGGAACGCCGGCGAACCTAAGGCGTGTTTCACAACCCGGCCAGGGCTGGGTTGTAAACACGCCTTAGCTGGACGGGCGGGGCGTCGGGGCCAGCGCCTCGCACGCCTCGCGGGCCTTCCGCAGAGTGGCGTCATCCGGGGGCGCCGACGCGCCCGAACCGAACGTGGCACCGTGTTCCTGCAGGCAGTTGCGGTACGCCGGGGACATCTGCCCCCGCCCGCCGCGCCCGTTGCCGCCGCCCGGACCGAAACTCGGCCGCACCGACGCGCACGCCGCCTGCGCCTTCTCCCAGGTGGCGTCGTCCACGCCGTCCGGCTTGCCGCCCATGAGGCCGCCGCCACCCGGACGCGGGCCACCGGACGGCCGGGGCTGACCCGAGGGACGGGCACCACGGGACGGGCGGGTGATCGTGACACCGTTCTTCTGCAGGCACTCGAAGTACGCGTTCATCGCGGTGCCACCCGGGCCGCCCGGGCCTCCGCCGCTCTGCTCGCTGCCGGTCGGAGGCGCCGCGTCGCCGCCACCGCCGCAGGCCGCCGCCCCGAACAGCAGGGCCAGGGATGCAAGGACCAGTCCGGTTCGGTGCAGCGCCACGATCGTCTCCTCAGCGAAGTGGTGTCACCTCCTGGTGCGCAGAGCAGCTCTGCTCACTACGAGGTGGTGTCGACCCCTGGTGCGCAGAGCAGCTCTGCTCACCACGAGGGGGTGCCGACTCCTGGTGCGCAGAGCCGCTCTGCTCACCGGGAGGCGACAAAGGGACGCCGAACAGCCAAGACCATGGACCTCGCGGCCGGGTCGGACGGTGCTGGGAGCCGGCTGGGAGCTTTCCGAGGCAACTCCGAGGTGGGCACGAGGCGGCGGCGAGGACCGGCGGCGAGACTTGCCATCCATGCGGAGAGGCCGGTTGATCAGCGGGGTCGTGGCCGGCGTGGTGGTGCTGGCCGTGACCGGCTTCTTCGGCGTACGCGCGCTGCTCGGCGACAAGCCCGAAGCCGCCGCCGCGACCGCCACCGCGACCGTCGACCGCGGCGCGGTGACCGCCCAGGTCGCCACCACCGGAACGGTCGAGCCCGCGCAGACCCGCAGCCTTTCTTTCACGGCGGCCGGGACCGTGGCGTCGGTCAAGGTCCGGGCGGGCAGCGTCGTGACCGCCGGCCAGGTGCTCGCCGCCATCGACGACGACGATGCGGCCGAGGCCGTCGACGACGCCCGGGGCAACGTGGCCTCGGCGCAGGACGCGCTGACCGATGCCCGGGCCGCCGCCGACAAGGCGCAGACCCAGGTCAGTACCGGCTGTAACGTGGCCGCTGCGGCTCCGGCACCGACGGTGCGCCCGGCGGCGACCACGACCCGACCGGCCGGCACTCCGCCGACCGGTGCCACCCCGACGGGGAACCCGACCGCGTCCCGGCCGACCGGCGGCGCGACGCCGCAGCCGCGCCCCTCGGCGACCACCACCGCCCCGGCATGCGGCACCCAACGCAGCGACCAAAGCCGGCAGAACGCACAGGGCGGGCAGGACGGGCAAGGCACGCAGGGCGGGCCGGGCGGGGATCAGATCTTCAGCGCCCAGCAGCGCCTCCACCAGGCCGAGAAGACGCTGGCCGACGCCGAGGACGCGCTGGACGGGACCACGATCACCGCCCCGATGGCCGGCCGGGTGCTGAGCGTCTCCGGTACGGTCGGCAGCAACGTGCGGGCCGGCACCGCGTTCGTCACCGTGGCCGGCAGCACCATGCAGATCAGCGCCGACTTCCCCGAGGCCGACGCCGGGCGACTGGCGGTGCGGCAGAAGGCGACTGTCACCCCGGCCGGGGCGGACGGCGACCTGGCCGCCACGGTCGTGCAGGTCGATCCGGCCGGCACCAGCGACGGGACGATGGTCCGCTACGGGCTGGTGGCCGCATTCGACAAGGCGCCGCCGGGGCTGCTGATCGGCCAGCGGGCGGCGCTGAAGGTGACCACCGGGTCGGCCCCGGACGTGCTGCGCGTGCCGAGCACAGCGGTGCACGACGTGGCCGGCGAGCAGGGCACCGTGCTGCGCGGCGGCGCCCGGACGAAGGTCGGCATCGGGCTGCGCGGGGACGCGTACACCGAGATCGTCTCTGGTCTGACCGAGGGTGACGTGGTCGCGCGGAGCTGGTGAACTCAGCTCGCTCCTAAGGCTTTCATGGCGAATTCAAAGGAAGCGTTGATAGTTCTTCCGGGTGCTTTCCGATACCGGCGGCTCGACCGCCCTCCTCGGTGACCCTCCGGCCCGGATCGGGCGGGTGCTGGTCGTCGACGACGAGGCCCCCACGTCCGGTCTGCTCTCGGCCACGTTGCGGCTGGTGGCGTACGACGTCCGGGTGGTGACGTCCGGGCGTGAGGCGCTGGCCGCGATCGACGAGTTCGACCCGGACCTGATCGTGCTCGACGTGGTGCTGCCGGACGGGGACGGTCTGGAGGTGGCGCGGCGGCTGCGGGCGGCCGGGCGTACCACTCCGGTCCTGGTCCTGAGCGCGCGTGACACGGTCGAGGACAAGGTGGCGGGGCTGGCCGCCGGGGCCGACGACTACGTGACCAAGCCGTTCAGCATCGAGGAGGTGGTCCTGCGGATCCGGGCCATCCTGCGCCGCAGCCGGCCGGGCCCGATGGCGCCGCCGGCCGGGGCCACGTTGCGCTACGCCGACCTCGAACTGGACGAGGACGCCCACGAGGTACGCCGGGCCGGCCGCCTCGTGGACCTGTCGCCGACCGAGTTCAACCTGCTGCACTACCTGCTCCGGAACGCCGGCCGGGTGGTCAGCAAGGCGCAGATCCTGGACCGGGTGTGGAAGTACGACTTCGGCGGGGACGGGCGGATCGTCGAGTCGTACGTCTACTACCTGCGCCGCAAGATCGACACGGTCGGGCCGCCGCTGCTCCACACCGTCCGCGGCGTCGGCTACACGCTGCGACGGCCGCGAGTCGACTCCGAGCCCGCTCCGAGGTTCCCTTGAGCAGCGATCTCCACAGTAGGCGGATGCGGCCGTCCTTGATCGTCAACATCGCGCTGGTGCTGGTTCTGGCCGGTGGCGGCTTTGCGATCTACCGGGTGGTGGCGGGGCCGGCGACCGCACAGGCCGCGGATTCGTCCGTCCGTTCCGTACCCGTCCAGCAGGGAACCGTCACCAAGACGGTGACCGCCGACGGCTCGGTGGGGGCCGCGAGCTCGGCCAGCGCCGAGTTCACCACCGGCGGCACTGTCACGTCGATCTCGGTGAAGGTCGGCGACAAGGTGACGAAGGGCCAGACGCTGGCCAAGGTCGACCCAGCCGCCGCACAGCGCACGCTGGACACCGCGCGGGCCGACCTGGACGCTGCCGAGGACGCGCTGGACCGTGCGCAGGACGCCGGCTCCGACACGTCGTCGGCCGAGAACGAGGTCGAGCAGTCGCGCCTCGCGGTGAACGAGGCCGAGGCCGGCGTCGAGGGCACAGTGCTCCAGGCCCCGATGGCCGGCACGGTCGTCGCGGTCAACGGAACCCTCGGTGGATCGGCGTCGGGAAGCACGCAACCGAGCAGCGGCCAGCAGAGTGGCGGTCAGCAGCAGACATCGACGAGTTCCAGCAGCAGCACCAGCGGCACCGGCTTCGTCGACATCGCCGATCTGACCAAACTGTCGGTGACGGCGCAGTTCGCCGAGGACGACGCGACCAAGCTGAAGGAGAAGCAGGCCGCCACGGTCACCTGGAACGCCCTCGACGGCGTGGCCGAGAGCGCCCAGGTCGCCGCGATCGACCCGCAGGCCACGTCGTCCACCTCGGGCGGTGACACGGTCACCTACGGCGTCACGCTGACCCTGGACAAGGTGCCGGCCGGGGCCAAGCCCGGCCAGACGGTGTCCGTGGCCGTGGTGACCGGCGAGGTCGAGGACGCGGTCTACGTGGCGTCGGCGGCGGTCGTGACGGCCGGTCGCCGGCACACCGTGACAGTGCTCAACGGGACCGCGCGCGAGCCCCGTCAGGTGGAGATCGGCCTGGTCGGCGACGCGGCCACGGAGATCACTTCGGGGCTTGCCGCCGGCGAGCGGGTGGTCCTTCCGCAAACTTCGACGGGTACGCAGAACAGCAACCCGTTCGGCGGCGGTGCCCGTGGCGGCGGGCTGGGTGGCCTCACCGGTGGCGGCGGACCGGCCGGTGGCGGCGGCCTGCCCGGCGGCAACGGTCAGAACCGGGGTGGCCGATGAGCCGGCCCGTGCTCGACGTCCGCGACCTCACCAAGACGTACGGCGAGGGCCCGACCGCCGTGCACGCCCTGCGCGGCGTCACACTGACCGTCCCCCGCGGCGAATACCTGGCCATCATGGGCTCGTCCGGCTCCGGCAAGTCGACGCTGATGAACATCCTGGGCGCCCTCGACGTGCCGACGTCGGGCACCTACCGGCTGGACGGTGTGGACGTCAGCCGGCTGGCCGACCGGCAGCTGGCGCTGGCCCGGAACCGGCTGATCGGCTTCGTGTTCCAGGCGTTCAACCTGATCCCCCGGACGACGGCGCTGGCCAACGTCGAGCTGCCCCTGGCGTACGCGGGAATCAAGGCCCGGACCCGCCGGCGCCGCGCCCTCGACGCCCTGGATCTGGTCGGCCTGGCCGACCGGGCCGGACACGAACCGAACCAGCTCTCCGGCGGCCAGCAGCAGCGCGTCGCGGTGGCCCGGGCGCTGGTCACCGAGCCGGCGCTGCTGCTCGCCGACGAACCCACCGGCAACCTGGACAGCCGTTCCACCGAGGACATCCTGGACGTGTTCGACCAGCTCAGCGCGGCCGGGCGGACGATCGTGCTGATCACCCACGAGCAGGAGGTCGGCGACCGCGCCAGCCGCCTGATTCGCCTGGTCGACGGCCAGATCGTCACCGACACCCGGCAGCTCGTGACCGGACGGCACGCCTCATGAGCGTCGGCGAGGTCATCCGGTTCGCGCTGCGTGGGCTGTCGGCCAACAAGCTCCGCTCGGCGCTGACCATGCTGGGCATCCTGATCGGTGTGGCCGCGGTGATCCTGCTGGTCGCCGTGGGCAACGGTTCGGCCCGCGCGATCAGCTCCCGGATCGAGGCGCTCGGCACCAACACGGTCACCGTGCTCGGCACCGGGCGCAGCAGCCCGCTCACCCTGCCGCTGGCCACCGCCCTGGTCGATCCGGTCCTCGCCCCGGACGTCGCGTCGGTGTCGCCGGTGGTCAGCGCGTCGGCGACGCTCACCTACGACGGCAGCGACCACGACGTGAACAGCTTCGTCGGCACCACGCCGGGCTGGTTCGCGGCGTCCAACACCCCGGTCGGTACGGGGGCGACGTTCACCGCCGACGACGAGGCGCAGGGCCGCCGGGTGGTGGTGATCGGGCAGACCGTGGCCGAGGAGCTGTTCCCCGGCGTCGACCCGATCGACCAGCAGGTGACCGTGGGCGGGGCGCTGTTCACGGTGATCGGGGTGCTGGCCGGGAAGAGCTCGACCGGCTTCCAGGACAGCAACGACACCGCGATCGCCCCGCTCTCGGCGGTGCGTCAGGTGCTCACCGGGTACGGAACGCTCAACTCGATCCTGGTCGAGGCGGCCGCCCCCGACCGGGTCACCGCGGTCCAGTCCGAGGTGGCGTCCATTCTCGACCAGCGCCTCGGCGTCACCACCGGCGAGACCGCGCCCTACCGCATCCAGAACGCGGCGCAGCTGCTGCAGACGCAGACCGAGACGGCCGACACGTTCACCGCCCTGCTCGGCGCGGTGGCCGCGATCAGCCTGCTCGTCGGCGGCATCGGGATCACCAACATCATGCTGGTCACGGTGACCGAGCGGACCCGCGAGATCGGCATCCGCAAGGCTCTCGGCGCGCCCCGGCGGACCGTGCTGACCCAGTTCCTGATCGAGGCCACGCTGTTGAGCGTGATCGGGGGCGCGCTGGGCGTGCTGGCCGCGCTGGTCGGCAGCCGGTTCGAGATCGTCGGCGTACGCCCGGTCATCGTGCCCAGCTCGGTGGCGCTGGCCCTCGGCGTCTCGATCGCCATCGGCCTGTTCTTCGGCGGCCTGCCCGCGGCCCGGGCCGCCCGTCTCCGCCCCATCGACGCCCTGCGCTACGAGTGAGGAACCACCGTGACCACCTCCTCCGCTGACGAAACGGTTGTGCTGCCGGTGGCCGACGACGACGTGCCGCCGGACGGGCTGGCCGCCGAGCTGGCCCAGGCCGCACCCCGGCGCTGGCACAACCGGGCGACCCTGCCGCTGGCGGCGTTGGTGCTGGTGGCAGGCGGTTTCCTCGGTGGTGCGCTGGTCCAGAAGAACTTCGGGGCGGCGCAGCCGGCGGCCGGTCGGAACTTCCCGGCCGGCGGATTCGCGGCCGGCGGCGGTTTCGGCCAACGCTCTGGCGCGGGCAATCAGGGCGCCGGCAACCCCGGAGCAGGCAATCCGGGCGCGGGTAACCAAGGCGCGGCCGACCC
This sequence comes from Actinoplanes sp. NPDC049265, assembly GCF_043197135.1. Lineage (NCBI taxonomy): Bacteria > Bacillati > Actinomycetota > Actinomycetes > Micromonosporales > Micromonosporaceae > Actinoplanes > Actinoplanes sp. NPDC049265. The sequence goes on from NZ_JBICSP010000002.1 coordinate 103,398, forward strand.
GGGCGCGACGGCCGGCGGCGCCACGACCGGAACGGTCAAGCTCGTGGACGGCAGCACCATCTATGTGGAGACGGCGGACGGCACGACCATCACCGTGAAAACCGGCAAGGACACCTCCGTCCGTACGTCGAAGGCCGCCAAGCTGAGCGACGTCAAAGCCGGCGCCAAGGTCACCGTGCAGGGCACCACCGCGGGTGAGGACACGGTCACGGCGACCGCGGTGACCACGCGATGACCCCTCCTAGTGCGCAGAGCGGCTCCGCGCACCAGGAGGGAGCGGGGACTGTTAGCTGAGCCACTTTCCTGACCGATCGGTCAGAGACTGTCCGATCGGTCAGGCACCATGGTCGCCATGGTTCGCGTGAACACGCGTGACGAGATCCTCCGCGTCGCGGGTGAGCAATTCGCCCGCGTCGGCTTCAAGGGCACGTCGCTGTCGGACATCGCCGTCGAGGTCGGCTGCTCCAAGGCCGCCCTGCTCTACCATTTCGCCGCCAAGGAACAGATTCTGCTCGCGCTGGTCGCCACGGCCGAGCGGGCCCTGGCCGACCTGGTCGCCGACCTCGACGCCCTGGACGGCCCCGACGCACAGAGCGTCGCCATCGAACGCTTCGTCGACCTCGTGCTGCACTACCGGCGCGAGGCCGCCCTGGTCTACGAGGTCGTCCCGCAGTTCCACAGCGAACCGGCCTTCGGCGAGGTCCTCCGCCAGGCCGACAAGCTGTGCGACGCCATCACCGCCCGCTCCGGCGATCCCGCTGATGCCATCGCGGCCCAAACCGTCCTGCACGGGATCGTCAACGTCGCCATCGACGACACCTGGGACGCGGCTCAGCTGCGGCCCGCTCTCCTGCGCGTCGCACGACGCGCGCTGATCACCCCTCACCACGACAAGGATTGAGATGGCAACCCTTCTCTATCGGCTCGGCCGGGCCTCGTTCCGCCATCGCAGGGCGGTGGGCGCCCTGTGGCTGGTCGTGCTGGCCGCGCTGGCGGTCGGCGCGTTGACGCTGCGCGGCGAGACCGGCAACAACTTCACCATGCCGGGCACCGAGTCGCAGCGTGCGATCGACGCCCTGCAGCACGAGTTCCCCGAGGCCAGCGGCGCCAGTGGCGTGATCGTGGTGCAGGCCCCGGCGGGCCGGACCCTGCAGGACCCGGCCCTCGCGGGCGCCGTCATGGGCCTGGTCAAGGAGGCCAACGGGTTGCCCGGCGTGCTCGCCGCGGTCGACCCGTTCCAGGCCAAGGCGCTCACCCCGGACGTCCGCACCGCGATGGTCAACGTCCAGTTCAAGCAGCGCGCCGACGAGATCACCCCGGCCGAGAAGGACGCCTTCCTGGCCAGCGGCGCGGCCGCCGCGCAGGCCGGACTGCGCGTCGAGCACGGCGGCGAGGTGCTCAGCGCCCCGCCGGAGGTCGGCGGCACCGAGGCCATCGGCGTGGTGATCGCGCTGATCGTCCTGCTCGTCACCCTTGGCTCGCTCATCGCGGCCGGGATGACCATGTTCAACGCGCTGATCGGCGTGGGCGCGGGCATGGCCGGGTTGTTCGCGCTGAGCGGCGTGATCGAGCTGACCAGCACCGCCCCGGTGCTGGCGCTGATGCTCGGCCTGGCCGTCGGCATCGACTACTCGCTGTTCATCACGTCCCGCCACCGGCAGAACCTGGTCGAGGGGCTGTCGCCGGAGGAAGCGGCCGCGCGGGCGGTCGGCACGGCCGGGTCGGCCGTGCTGTTCGCCGGGGTCACGGTCATCATCGCGCTGGCCGGGCTGTCCGTGGTCAACATCCCGTTCCTGACCGTGATGGGCCTGGCCGCCGCCGGAACGGTCGCGGTGGCGGTGCTGGTGGCCGTCACGCTGCTGCCGGCGCTGCTCGGGTTCGCCGGGCTGCGGGTGCTGCCGCGGCGGATGCGGGCCAACCCGGCCGCGGCGCCGGTCAAGGAGGGCTTCGGGTTCCGGTGGGCGCGGCTGGTGATCAAGCTGCGCGTACCCGTCATCCTGGTCGGCATCCTCGGCCTCGGTGCGCTGACGCTGCCCGCACCCGACATGCGCCTCGCGCTGCCCGGCCCGCAGGCCGGCGCCGAGGGAACCCCCGCGCGGGACGCCGCCGACCTGGTCAGCACGTCGTTCGGTGAGGGCTTCAACGGCCGGCTGGCACTGGTCGTGTCGAGCGACTCGGCCCAGCAGACAGGCGCGGCCGTCGGCCAGGTCAACCAGAAGCTGCAGGGTACGCCGAACCTGCTCTTCGTCACCCCGCCCAACTTCAGCCAGGACTCCAAGACCGCGGTACTCGGTCTGATCCCCAAGGACGGGCCGACGTCGGCGTCCACCGAGGACCTGGTGCACGAGGTCCGCGACCGCACCCACGGGCTGGACGGCATCGACGTGTCGGTGACCGGGCAGACCGCGATCGGCATCGACGTGTCCGAGAAGCTGTCCGACGCGATGCCGATCTACCTGCTGCTCGTGGTCGGCCTGTCGGTGCTGCTGCTGATGCTGGTCTTCCGGTCGATCCTGGTGCCGCTGAAGGCCGCGCTGGGCTTCCTGCTGACCGTCGGCGCCACGTTCGGCATCACGGTGTTCATCTTCCAGCAGGGTCACCTGGCCGGCCTGGTCGGTCTGGACAGCCCGGGGCCGTTGGTCAGCTTCCTGCCGATCCTGCTCATCGGCATCCTGTTCGGGCTGGCCATGGACTACGAGGTGTTCCTGGTGTCGCGGATGCGCGAGGACTTCGTGCACGGCGAGACCCCGTACCAGGCGGTGGTCAGCGGCACCGGTCACGGCGCCCGGGTGGTGACCGCGGCGGCGCTGATCATGACCAGTGTCTTCTCCGGCTTCATGCTGATCGACGACCCGATCATCAAGTCGATGGGCTTCGCCCTGGCCATCGGCGTGGCCATCGACGCCTTCGTGGTCCGCATGACCATCGTTCCCGCGGTGATGTCGCTGCTGGGCCGGGGCGCCTGGTGGATTCCGCGCTGGCTCGACCGGGTCCTCCCCGACGTCGACATCGAGGGCGAGAAGCTGCGCAAGCGGATCGACGCCCCGCCGTCCGCCGCGGCGGCCGACGACCCGGAGCCGGTGCACGTCTGACGACCCTGGCAGTGGTAGGCCTGGACGGTATCGAGGACCGAATACCGTCCGGGCCTACCACTGAGGTTTGTCAGCTCGCTCGCTGCTGGACCCAGGTGCGCAGCTCGCGCTTGAGCACCTTGCCGTTCGCGTTGCGGGGAAGCCGGTCCATCGTCTCGACCCGCGTCGGCTGGTAGAACTCGGTCATGCCCTCGGCGGTCAGATAGGCGCGGATCTCGTCGAGCGTCGGCGGGGTGCCGGCACCGGCCACTACCGCGCACCCGGTCTCCTGACCGTTGGCGCCGACGTAGCCCACGATCGCGACGTCGGCGACGGCCGGGTGCTCGAGCAGCTGGGCCTCGACGTCGGCGACCGGGATCATCAGGGCGCCGCCGACCCGGTCGGCGGCCCGCCCGACGTGCCGGATCCCGCCCCGGCCGTCGGACACGACCAGGTCGCCGGTGTTGAACCAGCCACCGTCGCGGTCGGCCAGGATCTCGACCGTGCCGCTGTCCCGGCCGACGTAGGCCAGGCACAGCCCGGCCCCGCGGACGTGCAGCTCGGCCGGGTTCTCCTTGCTGATCTCGCCGTCGCCGCGCAGGTCGATCTCCAGGGCCGGCCCGGGACGGCCGTCGCTGTGCGCGGCCCAGTCCGGCGGGTCGTCCATCCGGGTCCAGGTGCCGATGGGCAGCTCGGTCATGCCGTACGCGGCCTGCAGCGGAACGCCCAGCGTCTTGTAGACGTCGTGCACCAGCTTGGGCGGAATCGGGGCGGCACCCGAGATGACGTAGCGCAGCGACGACGTGTCGGTGCCGGCGGCGGCGGTCGCCTTGAGGATGTCGTCGACGAAGAACGCGGCGGCGCACAGAATGGTCGGCCGCGCCTCCTCGATGATCTCGGCGATCCGGCCGGGCGCCCAGGCGTCGAAGAGGACCGCCCGGCTGCCGGTCTGCAGCGGCAGGATGATGGAGACCGCGATGCTGAGGATGTGGGTCAGGTTGTGCGGCGTGTAGGCCGCCTCCGACCGGCCCAGGTTCCCGTCCTCGACCACGCCGGCCGACATCGCCGCCATCGTATTCGAGGTGTGCAGCACCGCCTTGGGCTCGCCGGTGGTGCCCGAGGTGAACAGGGTCAGGGCCACCTGGTCGGGGTCCACCGGCTCGGCCAGCGGCATCGGGTGCCGCTCGGCCCACGACGCCCGCACGAAGTGCTCCTCGAAGCTGAGCTCACCGTCGCCGGCGGCCCGGCCCATCACCACGCGGTGGCGCAGGTACGGGAGCCGTCCGGCCATCTCGGCCAGCGCACCGGCGTGGTCGTAGCCGTCCCACTCGCTGACCGTCACCACGACCGTGGCGCGCAGCTGCGCGAGCACCTTCTCGAGCTCGCGGTTACGCAGGGCGGCGATCACCGGCGCGACGACCGCACCGGTACGGATCACGGCCAGGATGAGCGCGCTGGTCTCCCACCAGTTCGGGGCCTGGATGGCGACCACCTGGCCGGGCCCGACGCCGAGGGCGCGCAGGGCGGACGCGAACCGTTCCACCTGGCCGGCGTACTCGTACCAGGTCAGGGTGACGGTCGGGCCGTCCGTGCGATAGCCGACGACCGCGATGTCGTCCGGCGTCTCCCGGCGGTGCTGGTCGAGGAAGTCCAGCAGGTGCTCGGCGCGCCAGAGGCCGCGCCGGCGGTAGTCCTCGACGGCTTCGGTGGAGGGTCGGATGGCAGCGGGCGGCCACGTTGCCGCGTCTGCGTCGATTTCAGCCATACCTCCATCGACGCAGGAGCCGGTGTTCGTCTCACCAATGTGATCCGTACTACATGGTCTGAAAGTGGACAATCTCGTCGTTGCGGCGGGCCTGTTCGGCCGCCCAGACCACCCGGTGGGTGGCCAGGCTCTCGACCGGGTCGGAGGGCAGGAGCGACGGGTCGCCGGTGGCCACGGCGGCGATGAACGCCTTGGTGAGCCCCTCGTCGCCGCCACCGTGACCGTCCGCGGCCGACGCGCCGGCCGACTCGTCGGAGTCGAACACCTCGGTCTCGCCGGTCACGAAGTCGAGCAGCGTCACGTAGCGGCCGTCGCCGTCCAGGTAGCCGCGGGTGCCCTGCAGGCGGGTGCGGCGGTGCTCCATCGGGGTGAACGCGCTGACCGTGAACGAGCAGGTCGCGCCGTCCGCGAAGGCCAGGTTGACGACCTGGTGGTCGACCACGTCGTTGTCGCAGGCGTACACGCAGCGGCCGTACGGGCCTTCGCGCAGCGCCGTCCGCAGCGACTCCTCGGTGGCGATCGGGGTGACCGCGCCGAGCGGCCAGAAGTGGTCGTCCGGGTCGGCCAGCGCCTGCTCGTAGCGCCGCTTGGCCGAGTATGGGCAGGTGGACTCGACTGAGCAGTCCAGGCACCGGTCGGCCGCACCCTCGGGCCGCTCGGACGGCTTGAAGTGGCTGAGGCTGCCGAACGAGCTGATCCGCTCGGGCAGCTGCCCGAACAGGTGCACCAGCCAGTCGATGTCGTGGCAGCACTTGGTCAGCAGCAGCGGGCCCGACTCGGCGGTGTTGCGCCAGTTGCCGCGGACGAACGAGTGCGCGAAGTGCCACCACCCGACCGGCTCCAGGTGCTGGACGCTGACCAGCTTGCCGATCCGCCCGGCGTCGAGCAGCCCTTTGACCAGCCGGGTGTACGGCGTGTAGCGCATCACGTGACACACCGCCGCGATCACCTTGTTGCGCACCGCCGCGTCGACGATGGCCGCCGCGTCCTCCTCGGTCGGGGCCAGGGGCTTCTCGATCAGCAGGTGGTAGCCGAGGTCGGCCAGCGCGACGGCCGGGTCGCGGTGCATCCGGTCCTGGGTGGCGACGATCGCGGCGTCCGCGAGCCGGGGCTCGCCGTTCAGCCCAGCCAGCCGGGGCTGGGCGACCAGGCCGGACCAGGAGTCGAAGACGAACTCAGGGTCGATGCCGAACTCGGCGGCGGCGGCCGCCCGGCGTCCGGGGTCGGGTTCGGCCACCGCCACCACCCGGGCCTGTCCGGTGCCGACGGCCAGCCGGGCGTACGCCTGACCCCGAAGGCCGGCCCCGACGAGAGCTAGAGTCACCGCAGACATGGCGTCCCTCCGTTTGTTAAACAGGACTCCATCTAAAGACACGAGATGGCCGTACGCCAAGGGGGCATGTTTGACCGCGCACGTCGCCGGGGGCGATCTCTCCCGCCTCCGCCAGCTCAACGCCCTCGACGCGATCCGGACGCTGCGGGACGAGCCGCCACAGACCCTGACCGAGCTGTCCCGGCGGATCGGCCTGTCCCGCGCCTCGACCGAGGACGTCGTCCGCGAGCTGCTCGAACTGGGCTGGGTGGCCGAGGTCGAGCCGGCCGCGGGCGGGGTCGGCCGCCCGGCCCGGCGCTACCGCTTCAACGCCGAGGCCGGCCTGCTGCTCGGCGTGGACGTGGGCGGGCACAAGGTGCTGGCGGTGATCACCGACCTGGACGGCACCGTGCTGCACAGCCGGCGGGTCGAGGTGACCACCGAACTGGGCCGGCGCGAGCGGCTGGCCGCGGTCGACCGGGCGGTGTCCGGGGTGCTACGGGCGGCCGGGCCGATCGCCGACCGGTTGTGGGGCACCGGGGTGGCCACCACCGGCTGGGTCGACGGCTCGGGCAAGGTGCTGCTCTCCGACGCGCTGCCCGAGTGGACCGGGGTGGACCTGGCCGCGCACGTGTCGCGGCTGGTGCCGGGGCGGGTGCTGGTCGAGAACGACAGCAAGCTGGCCGCGCTGGCCGAGACCTGGCGCGGGGTCGCCCGGTACGCCTCCGACCTGGTCTTCATCCTGTCCGGCAGGCGTACCGGCGCCGGCCTGATCATCGGCGGGCGGCTGCACCGGGGGTTCGCGCACGGCGCCGGTGAGCTCGGTGCGCTGCCCGCGGTGGGCTGGAAGCGGGCGCCCGACCACCTGGCCGCGTGGCCCAGCGGGAGTGACATCTTCGCCGCCGCGCGGGCCGGTGACCGGGGTGCGCTGGCGGCCGTCCGTCGCTATGTGAAGGACCTCGCGCTGGGCGTATCGGCGCTGGTCCTGACCCTGGATCCGGAACTGGTGGTGCTCGGTGGCGGCTTTTCCCGGTCGGCCGACGTGCTGATCGAGCCGCTGCGTCAGGAGCTGGACCGCTGGGTGCTGCGTACCCCCGAGATCCGGGTCTCGACGCTGGCCGACGAGGGCGTAGCGCTGGGCGCCGCGAAGCTCGCGCTGGACGCGGCCGAGGACCGCTTCTCGCTCAACCGAGGATGAGCGTTTGGCCCGCGAGCCTTGTGATCGGGGTCGCAGTGCACTAGATAGTTCACATGGGCTCCAGGATATTTCTGAATTTGAAACTCTTCGGCACGGCCCTGCTGGCCGTGGGACTCACCTTGACCGGCTGCTCCGGCAGCGACGACAAAGCGGCCGACCCGAACGAGAAGGTCACGCTGACCTACGGTGTCTGGGACCAGAACCAGAAGCAGGCGATGCAGGAACTCGCCGCCGCGTTCACCCAGAACCACCCCAACATCACCGTCGACGTCCAGCTCACGCCCTGGGAGGGCTACTGGACCAAGCTGAAGGCGGCGGTCACCGGCGGCGCCGCGCCCGACGTGTTCTGGATGAACGGACCCAACTTCCAGCTGTACGCCTCGAACAAGGTGATCGCCCCCAACCCGGAGCAGGTCGACGCCTCGGTCTACCCCAAGGCGCTGGTCGACCTCTACACCTTCGAAGGCAAGCAGTACGGCCTGCCGAAGGACATGGACACCATCGGCGTCTGGTACAACAAGAAACTCTTCGACGCCAAGAAGGTCGCGTACCCCTCCGACGGCTGGACCTGGGCCGACTTCCAGGACGCGGCGGCCAAGCTGACCGACGCCAAGGCCGGTGTCTACGGCACGGCGGCCGAGCTCACCAGCTTCCAGGAATACCAGTACAACACCATCGCCCAGGCCGGCGGATACGTGATCTCGCCCGACGGCAAGAAGTCCGGCTACGACGACCCCAAGACCATCGCCGGCCTCAAGTTCTGGACCGACCTGCTCGACAAGAAGCAGTCGCCCGACCTCAAGACGATGACCGACACCGTGCCGCTGCAACTCTTCGAGTCCGGCAAGGTCGCGATGTACTGGGGCGGGTCGTGGAACGTCTCCGAGTTCACCCAGAACGAGTACACCAAGGACAAGGTCGACGTGGCGCCGCTGCCCAAGGGTGAGAAGCAGGCGACGATCATCCACGGCGTGGCCAACGTGGTCGGGGCCAAGTCCGCGCACCCCCAGCAGGCCTGGGAGTTCGTCAAGTTCCTGGGCTCCCAGCCGGCCGCCGACATCCTCGGCAAGTCCGGGCCGATCCCGGCGTACAACGGCACGCAGAAGGCCTGGGTCGCCAAGTACCCCAACCTGAAGCTGCAGACGTTCCTCGACGAGGTCAGCTACGCCGTGCCGTTCCCGGTGTCGAAGAACACCGCCGCCTGGAACGAGGCCGAACTCACCTACCTCACCAAGGCGTGGAACGGCCAGCAGCCCGTCGACCAGGCGTCGACCGAGCTGGCGAAGGCGATGAACGACCTGCTCGCCAAGGAGTGAGGGTGGCTCGTCGCAAGGAGCGGGTGACCGAGGCGCTGTGGGCGTACGCGTTGATCGCGCCCACGGCCCTCGGCCTCGGCCTCTTCTACCTGTGGCCGGTGCTGCAGACCGCCTACTTCTCGTTCACCGAGTGGGGCGCGTTCGGCGGCCACGAGTGGGCCGGCACCGACAACTACGTGCGGCTGGTCAGCGACCCGGAGCTGGGCCGGGCGCTGATCAACACCTTCACGTACACCGGGCTCGGCCTGCTCTCGATCCCGCTCGCGATCGTGTTCGCGGCGCTGCTCAACCGCAAGATGCGCGGCGTCGGCGTCTACCGCACGCTCTTCTTCCTGCCGTACGTGACCATGCCGGTCGCCGTGGCCATGGTCTGGCGCTGGCTCTACAACGGCGACTACGGGCTGATCAACAACGTGCTGTCACTGGTCGGTGTGGACGGGCCGAACTGGATCGCCGACCCCGACACGGCTCTCTACGCGGTGGTCGTGATCGGCGTCTGGAGCAGCATCGGCTACAACATGATCATCCTGCTGGCCGGCATGCAGTCCATCCCGGCCGAGTACTACGAGGCGGCCGCGCTGGACGGCGCCGGGCCGGTCCGGCAGTTCCTGCGGATCACCGTGCCACTGCTGTCCCCGACCGCCTTCTTCGTCTCGGTGATCTCCGTGATCGGTTCGCTCCAGCTCTTCGACCTGGTCTTCGTCATCGCCGGCTCCGGCTCGTCGGCGCGGGCCAACCCCGCCTACCCACGGTTGCAGACGGTGGTCCAGCTCTTCTACGACCGGGCCTTCGTGACCAACGACCGGGGGTACGCGGCCGCGATCGTCATGCTCCTCCTGCTGATCATCGTGATCCTGACCGCGGTGCAGTTCCGCCTCCAGCGCCGGTGGGTGCACTATGCCTAGCTTCTTCAAAGGGTCGCGCGTCCTGCTGCACACCGTGCTGATCGCGGCGTCGCTGGCCATGGTCGTGCCGTTCGTCTGGCAGATCATCACGTCACTCAAGACGCTGTCGTCGGCCACCGCCGTCCCGCCGACGTTCCTGCCCGAGGGACACTGGGCCAACTACGGGCGGGTCTTCGACCTGCTGCCGTTCGGGACGCAATTCCTCAACACGGTCGTGATGGCTCTGGCGCGAACCCTCGGACAGGTTCTGTTCTGTTCGATGGCCGCCTATGCCTTCGCGCGGCTGCGCTTCCCGTTCAAACGAGTCCTCTTCGGCATCATCCTCAGCGTGCTCATGGTGCCGCCGCAGCTGTTCATCATTCCGCAATACCAGATCATGTCCGACCTGGGCTGGCTCAACAGCCTGCAGGCGCTGATCGTGCCCGGTCTGTTCAGCGCGTTCGGCGTGTTCCTGCTGCGGCAGTTCTTCCTCAGCCTGCCGGTCGAACTCGAGGAGGCCGCGCGCATCGACGGCGCCGGGCCGCTGCGCGTCTACTGGTCCATCGTCCTCCCGCTGGCCCGGCCCGGGCTGGTCGCGCTGGCCGTACTCACGTTGTTGTGGTCCTGGAACGACCTCTTCTGGCCGCTGGTGGTCAACAGCGACCCGGACACGATGACGCTGTCGGCCGGGCTCGCGTCGCTGCAAGGTCAGTTCCAGACCGACTATCCCGTCCTGATGGCCGGATCGCTGCTCGCGTCGCTTCCGGTCATCGTCGTGTTCGTGTTCCTGCAACGGCAGTTCATCCAGGGCATCGCACAGACCGGAATAAAGGGGTGAGGCCATGAAAATCATCGCCGTCGCGGCTCTGCTCGCGTCTCTGTTAACCGGATCGTCGACCTGCGCCACCGTCACCTACCCCGCGTCCTCGGAGACCTTCGCCAACCCGGAACGCGGCTTCTATCACCACACCGGCGACTGCGACTCGTCCACCTTCGACGAGGCGACACTGCGGTCCTATCGCACATCACAGTCGATCTCGCTGGTGATGTGCATCTTCTATCTGCGCCAGTTCAAGACGTCGCCGATCTCGGCGGCCGCGCTCACGCACCTCCAGTCGCAGCTGGACACCGTGCGCCGGGCCGGGCTCAAGGTCGTGCTGCGGTTCGCGTACACCGACTCGGACGACCTCGACGCGACGCCCGCACAGGTGTCGGCGCACCTCGACCAGCTCGCGCCCTACATCCGCGACAACACCGACGTCATCTCGGTCGTGCAGGCCGGGCTGATCGGCACCTGGGGCGAATGGTGGGACACGCAGCACTTCGGCGACGAGGGCGTGATCAACGACCAGAACTGGCGCGACCGCAAGGCCGTCACCGACAAGCTGCTGAGCGTCGTGCCCAGTTCAAGAGCCATTCAGGTGCGTACGCCCAAGTTCAAGCGCACCATGTACGGGACCTCGACCACTGTGCCGCGCATCGGCCACCACAACGACTGCTTCCTGGCCAGCCCCGACGACTTCGGCACCTACGAGAACGCCGCGGTCGAGTACCCCTACCTCCAGCAGGACACGCTTCGGGTGCCGATGGGCGGCGAGACCTGCGTCGTGAACCCGCCGCGCTCCCAGTGCCCGACCGCCACGACCGAACTGGCCGGCTTCCACTGGTCGTACCTCAACACCGACTACAACCGCGACGTCCTGAACAGCTGGGGCCCGTGCATCGCCGACGTCACCCGCAAGCTCGGCTACCGGTTCGCACTGACCAGCGGCACCTACCCCGCGTCGGCCAATCGAGGCGGTTCGCTTCCGGTCACCATCGGGGTACGCAACGACGGGTACGCCGCGCCCTACAACCCGCGCACCGTGAAACTGGTGTTGCGTAACGCCTCCAGTGGGGCGCTGACCCGGCTGTCCCTGTCGGCCGACCCGCGCACCTGGGCGGCCGGCACCACCGTGTCGGTCAACCAGTCCGTGACCGTGCCGTCGTCCCTGGCCACCGGCCAGTACCAGCTGTACCTGGAACTCCCCGACCCGCTGCTCCCGACCCGCCCCGAATACTCGATCCACCTGGCCAACCAGAACGTCTGGGACGCCACCACCGGCCTCAACAACCTGAACGCAACCGTCACCGTCCGCTGACACTCCCCCGCCTTCGCCTCGAGGCGGCGCTTCCGGGCGCCGCCTCGGGGTGCGGCTTCTGGCCGTCGCCTCGGAGTAACACTTCCGGGCGTCCCGTCGGTGCGCAGCTTCCGGGCGTCGCCTTCGAGTAACACTTCCGGGCGCCGCCTCGGGGTGCGGCTTTCGGGCATCGCCTCTGGGGTATGCCCGGGTGATGCAACTTACCTGCGCCGGGGCCGTGACCCGTTCGCTGCCCCGGCGCGGCCATCATTCCTCCCATGACGGTGATCAGCACCTGGCGAGCCGAGGACCCGGCCCCGAGCCGCCTGTCCGTGGCCCGCGAGCTCGTCGCCGTCTGGACGGTCCACGTCCACCGCTCCCTCCGCCTGATCCTCTCCTAGCCCCCGATTCCAGTGGTAGCAGCGAGCGACATCCGCTCGGGGCTACCACCGGCCGGGCCAGTGGTGGGTCAGAGCGGCATTCGCCGCGCGGACACCGCCCTGGGCTACCACTGGTTGGTGCGAGCGGCGGCCGGCAGGGTGAGTGGGCAGCCCGGGCGACTGGCACCAGCCGGCCCCACCGCGGGGCGGGAATGGCGGCAGCCACCGTGGGCACTGACAAGGCCTCACGCGAGAGGCGCGTTCACGGCCTGGAGTTGCACAAAGGTCGCGGAGTGCCACCAGGACACGGCGTTGCGGTTGGGGACCGGGTTGGGCGTACCCGTCAAACGGTCTGCAGCTTGATCGGCGCCGGAAGCCTCAGCCCGAGCGAAGCCAGCTGCTCAATGCTCATGCAGATATCGTGCCACCGCGGTCAGCGCGATGATCGCCTCCTGCTCCAGCGTCTCGTCCTCCTCGACCGGCCACGCGCTCGTCTTCACGATCACCACCGAGGCGGCCGGGTCGACGAAAAGGTATTGCCCGTGCACCCCGATGCCGGCGAAGCGGCCCTGGTCGAAGGTCCACCACTGGTTCGAGTAGACGCCGCCGGGGCGGGGCTGCAGGGCCGGGTGCGCGAGCATGTGGAGGCCGACGCGGGCCAGGTCGCGGGCGGTCGCGTTGAGGGCGCCGGCCCCGATCGCGGTACGTGGGTGGGAGCGGCTCAGGCCGTAATAGGCGTCCGACTCCATCGGCTGCCACAGCCGGCGCGACGCATAGGCGGCCAGGGGTGAACCGGTCGCGGCCTCGAGGACCCAGCTGAGCACCTGCGCGTCGAACGTCGAATAGTTGAACCGGGTGCCGGGGAGCGCCGTCCGCGGCACCGACCGCACGATCGCGGGCACGTCGCCGCCGCTCAGGATGGCGCGTTCGAAGCGGCGGATCGCGGTGTCGGTACCCCAGATCTCCTGGTCACCCGCGCCGCTGCGCATGTCGAGCAGGTCGGCGATCGTCACCCCGTCGTAGGCGGTGCCGAGGAAGTCGGGGCGGTAGTCGGTCACCCGGTCGGTCACGCCGCCGATCAGGCCGTCCGCCAGCGCCGCGCCGACCAGGATCGACGTGACCGACTTGGACAGCGAGAACACCTGCATCCGGGTACGCGGGCCGGCGAACACGCCCCGGTACCGCTCGTGCACGATCCGCCCCCGCCGCAGCACCACGAATGTCGTGGTGAACGAGCGCCGGTGGAAGTCGGCGAGCGCGAACTCCCGGCCCCGGAACGAATAGCGCACGTCCAGCGGCGCCGGGCGGGACGGCAGCGGGCGGCGGACCGGTCCGCGGGCCACCCGGGCCGTCGGGAGCAGCCAGTTCATGTGGGTGAAGGTGAACTCGTTGAACGGCCGCCGCATGACACGGTCGGACTGTCGTTCCCACCAGGACGGCGGGCGGTGGACGTCGGTGTACGGCTGAACGGTGGTGACTGTCATCTCGGTCCCCGATCGTGTCCGGGGGGCGCGCCCGATTCTGGGAGCAGGTACGCCGCCCCGGCCGCGATCGGTTCACGGACTATGGTCGGCGCGATGATCGAGGCTCTGGGCGTACCCGACTTCCGGCTGCTCTGGCTGGCCCGGCTGATCAGCCAGCTGGGCACCTGGCTGCTGGTGGTGGCCGTGCCCGCGTACGTCTTCGAGCTCACCGGTTCGGTCGCCGCGACCGGCCTGACCATGGCCGCCGAGTTCCTTCCGCCGCTGCTGCTCGGCCCGATCGCCGGCGTGCTGGTCGACCGGTGGGACCGCCGCCGCGTGATGATCGCCGCCGACCTGTTCCGGGTCGCCGCCGTGGCCATGCTGCTCCTGGTCCACACCCCACAAGATCTCTGGCTGGTGTACGCGGCCCTGATCGCCGAGAGCGCCGGCGCGGTCCTGTTCCGACCGGCGGCGCAGGCCCAGACCCCCGCCGTGGTCGGCACCGGCACGGCTCTGAGCAGCGCCAACGCGGTGAACGGGGTGACCGACGGCGCGGTCCGCCTGATCGGGGCCCCGCTCGGCGGCGCCCTGTTCGCCACGGCCGGCTTCACGCCTCTGGTGCTGGTGGACGCGGCGACCTATGTGGTGTCGGCGGTGCTCGTCGCCTTCACGGCCGGGCACGCACTGGCCGCGTCGACGTCGAGGCCGAGCATCCGGGCCGGCGTGGCGTTCATCCGGCATTCGCCCGTCGTCCGGTCCCTGCTGCTGGTCAGCACGGTGTTCCTGGCCGCCAACGCGTGCCTGTCGGCGCTGCTCATCCCGTACGGCGTAACGGTTCTGGGCGGGAGCACCCAGATCGGCCTGGTCATCTCCGCCCTCGGCGTGGGTTTTCTGATCGGCGCCCCGGTGATGCGTCTGCTGGTCGACCGGATGACCGCCGGCTACCTGCTGGGTGCGTCGCTCGCGGTGACCGGTCTGGGTTTCGTCGGCCTGTTCACGTCCCGGACGATGCCGCCCGCGCTGGCCACGGCCGTGGTGATCGGCCTGGCCGGTTCGGTGACGCTGGGCGCGACGCAGACCGTGCTGCAGCGGGTGACGCCGGACGAGGTGCTGGGCCGGACCGGTGCGGCGATGTTCACCGCGGAGGCCGCGGCGACCCTGTTCGGGGCGCTGGCCGGGCCGGCCGTGGCCGCCGCGACGTCGGTCGTCTGGACGGCCGCGCTGGCCGGCGTCACAACCATCCTCTGTGGACTCCTCGCCGTGGCCCTCCTACGCCGCCCCTGATCGCCGGCGGGTTCCCCCGCGCGTCGTCACCGGCCCACCGCCCCGTCGACCTTCTCGCGCAGGATGTCGGCGTGCCCGGCATGCCGCGCGGTCTCCTCGATCATGTGGATCAGCACCCACCGCATCGACGGCGGCGTCACGCCCTCGGTCAGCTCGCGGACCCCGATCGCGGTGAGGTCGGTGCACGCCTCGATGATCGCGTCGGACTCGGCCGTTTTGGCCCGGTAGGCGGCGATCAGCGACTCGGTCGTGTCCTCGGGCCGGACGGCCTCGGCGTCGTCGGCCGGCCACGGCTCCTCGCCCGCGTAGTACCAGACGAACCACCGGTGCTCGGCCATCGTCAGGTGCTTGATCAGCCACATCAGGCTGGTGCCGGAGTCGACGGCGGCCCGCCGCGCCTCGGCGTCGGGCACGTCGAGCAGCTTGGCGATCGCCGCCTCGCGCAGGTAACCGAGGAACGCGACAAGGGTCGCCTTCTCACCGGTGTCCACGGCCGGCGGCCGCTGGTCCCCTCTCACGATTCCTCCTCGATCATCGGCGTAGGCCGTGCTTACGTTGGGTCAGGCGTTCCGCGAGGGTGCGCGGGACGATGCGGCGGAGCGCGAACACCCACGGTGCGCCGCTGCCGACCGCGTAGAACGGTTTCGGCCGCTCCGCCTCGACGGCCCGGATGATCGTGGCCACGACCTGCTCGGTCGGGGTGCCGCCGCGCTCGTTGGAGTTCAGGTAGGACAGCACGGTGCCGAAGTCCTCGGCGTGCACGGAGTTCTCGGCCACGAAGTTGGTGCGGCGCTCACTGATCCCGGTGCGGATCGACCCCGGCTCGACGGTGGTCAGCCATACGCCGAAGGGGGTCAGTTCATATCGGGCGGCGGTGGCGAACCCTCGGATCGCGGCTTTCGAGGCGACGTACGACGACCGGTACGCGACCGGGAACGACGCCACCATCGAGCCCACCATCACGACCCGGCCGTACCCGCGCGACCGCATCCCCGGCAGCGCCAGCTGGGTAAGCCGCACCGCCCCGAACACGTTGGTCTGGAACACTCGGCGGATCGCCTCGCCCGGCAGGTCCTCCAGCGGCCCCGACTGGCTCTCGCCGGCGTTGTTGATCAGCACGTCGACCTCGGCCAGAACAGCCGCCAGCCCCTCGACCGACTCCGGATCGTCGAGGTCGAGCCGCACGAACGTGACCCCGCCGGCCGCCGGTTGCTCCCGCCGGCTCGTCCCGATCACCCGGTAGCCGCGCGCCACCAGGGCTTTCGCGGTCGCCTGCCCGATGCCGGACGATGCCCCGGTGACTAACACGGTTCGACTCACCCAGGCAGCATAGGGTGATCGCCATGCGTTGTCCCTGCGGCCTGGGCCTGACCTACGCGGAGTGCTGCGGTCCCGCCCACGACGGCACCGCGCC
This sequence comes from Actinoplanes sp. NPDC049265, assembly GCF_043197135.1. Taxonomy (NCBI): domain Bacteria; kingdom Bacillati; phylum Actinomycetota; class Actinomycetes; order Micromonosporales; family Micromonosporaceae; genus Actinoplanes; species Actinoplanes sp. NPDC049265. Next base: position 119,605 of record NZ_JBICSP010000002.1, read on the forward strand.
GCCCACCGCCGAGGCCCTGATGCGCTCCCGTTACTCGGCGTTCGCGCTCAACCGGCCCGGCTACCTGCTGTCGTCCTGGCACCCTGACACGCGTCCGGCGACCGTCGACCCCGATCCGGCCACCGAGTGGACCGGCCTGACCGTCCTGTCCGCGTCCGGCGGCCTGCTCGACACCGAGGGCGAGGTCGAGTTCGTGGCCCGCTACGTGACCGACAGCCGCCGCGGGCGCCTCCACGAACGCAGCCGTTTCCTCCGCCACGCCGGCGCCTGGACGTATTGGGGACCCCTTCAACCCCTTTGACGGGTACGCCCATCCAGGTGGTAGCCCCGCACGGCGTCCCGTCCGCACTTACCGTCCGCTCCTACCACTGCCCCCACCAGTGGCATCCCGCCCGCAGACCGCCCACGGCTACCGCTGGTTCTGACGGTGGTAGCTCAAGGCGGTGTTTGGGGCGCGGGTAGCGCCCGGGCTACCACTGGTTTTGGCGGTGGTGGGTCAGGGGCGCCAGGAGGCCAGGCGGGTGGCGGCTCGCTTGGCCAGGTGGGTGGTGTCGGTGCGGTCGGCCGAGGCGGACTCCCAGCCGGTGTCGGCGATGAAGGCGACCGCGTCGTTCACCCGTACCGCGGCGAAGTAGATCTTGTGAAGTGAGCCGTCGCCGGCGGGGAGGCCCTCGTCGGTCAGCGCGGGACTGCTGCGTTCCACCAGCAGCGACTCGTCGCCGGCGCCGACCGGGCCCAGTGACGTGTTGGTGTCGGGCTCGTCGGACGGGCAGGCGGACACCGCGGCCCGGAAGTCGGCCATGAACTTCGCGGCGCCGTCGCCCCGGAAGACCATGATGTCCTCGTACATGGCCGACTTCGGTGTCGATTCGGGTGGTGCGCCGGCCGACTTGTAGAGCATCAGTTGCGTGGCCCGGATGCCCAGGTCGTCCCGGCGCGCGAAGTCGTTGCCGCAGAAGTCGGGCAGGTCGTGGTCGCCGGCGCCCAGGCGTTCGGGCTCGGCGCCCTGGCCGGGTGCGTCGGACGCGCGGACGAAGGCCCGGGCCGGGATCGCGCCGGGGATCTTCGGTGAGGCCGGCGACGAAGGTGTCGACGAAGGCGGTGTGGTCGCGGGCGTCGTCGGGTCGGCGGCCGGCGGTGGCGGCGCGCTCGACCTCTGCACCGCCGGCGGCGGGGCCGGCGGGGACACCGACGGTGAGGGCGACGGTGGCGGCGGGGCCGGTAACTGCGGCCCGGGACCGGCCAGCACCATGCGTGCTCCAAAGGTCACCCCGGTGACCAGCACGACGACGGCGGCGGCACCGGCCACGGCGCGGGCCGCGGTCTGCCGGTTCCCGTGCCGCCGGACGGCGTCGGCGGGGGCGAGCCGGGCCTGGTCGGCGTCCGATGACAGGGCGGCGAAAGCGCGCTCGAGCTCATTCGACATCGTTCACCTCCAGGAGTTTCTTGCCGGCGGCGGGACCGCCCGGGGCCAGGATCGCGGCCAGTTCGAGCCGCGCGCGGCGCAGCCACGACGTCACCGTGCCGACCGCCGCACCGGTCTCGGCGGCGATGTCGGCCACCGGCATGTCGTACAGGTAGTGCAGGACAACGGCCTGCCGCAGGTTCATCGGGATCTGGCGGAGGGCGCCGGCCAGGAGGACCGACGTCTCGCCCGGTGGTGCGACCGGTTCGGGTGGGCCGGTACGCACCAGAGCGGCCCGCCACCCGCTGATCTTGCGCCATCGGTCGGTGGCCAGCCGGTTGACGGTCAGCCGCACCCATGCCTCGGGCGCCGGATGGTCGGCCACGGTCCGCCAGTGCCGCCAGGCCCGGGTGTACGCCTCCTGCACCACATCTTGCGCATCGCCGAGATCACCGACCATCGCGTAGCCGTAGCGGACCATGCGCGCCGAGGTGGCCCGGTAGAACTCGTCAAAGGCGTCGCTGTCCCGCATCCTGGCTCCCCCCGGTCACCCCTCATTCTCCTGTCTTACGGGCGAGGCGGGCGGTTTGCTGCAACTCGTCGGTGTGGTCGCAGATCCAGCGGATGAGATCGCACAGTCGTACGGCCAGATCGGCACCCAACTCGGACAGCGAATAGCTCACCTGAAATCGTGATCCGCCGCCCACCTCGCGCTCGATCAGCCCGGACCCGATCAGCATGCGCAGGTTCTGCGACAACATTTTCTCGCTGATTCCGGGCAGTGCGGCGGCGAGTTCGTGGAAACGGTAGGGACCGGTCACCAGCGCCGCCAGGATCAGCGCCGACCACCGGTTGGTCAGCTGGGCCAGCAGGTTCTGCCGGGTACGCCGTTCGTCCATCGCCTCGGCCGAGATCGAGAAGTCCTGCGACTCGTCGGGACAGAGGCGGTGCACCGACGCACCGGCGAGCAATTCGCGGGCCTTCTCGAGTTGCGGGTTGTCCGGCACAGCCCCGACTTTATCGCCCGTTCAACACTGACAAAAAAGTCAGTTCTTCCGTACCGATCATCGCCGGTTCTAGGCTGGCCGCGTTTCGTCCGACGGGAGGGTACGGGTAGATGGATCTGCGACTCGACGGCGTGCGCGTCATGGTGACCGGGGCGAGCCGGGGCATCGGGCTGGCCACCGTGCGGCGCCTGGGTGCGGAGGGCGCGCGGGTGGTCGCGGTGTCCCGCACGGTCACGCCGGAGCTGGCCGCGACCGGCGCCCGGACGGTGACCGCGGACCTGAGCACGGCCGACGGCCCGGCCGACGCGGTCGAGGCGGCGCTCGACGGCTGGGGCGACCTCGACGTGCTGGTCAACAACGCCGGCGGCGGCGACCCGGCGGCGCTGGTGCGGGGCCACGACGCTGACGCGGTGTGGCTGGCGATGTTCGAGCTCAACCTGATGGCCGCGGTACGCACGACCCGGGCCGCGCTCCCGTCCCTGACCCGCACCCGTGGCGTCGTGGTGAACGTCTCGTCCGACGGCGCCCGCGCCCCGCACCGGTCGTTCCTGCCCTACGCCGCGATGAAGGGCGCGCTCAACGTCTGGAGCCAGGGTCTGGCCCGCGAGGCCGCGCCGAAGGGCGTCCGGGTCAACGTGGTCACGCCGTCCGCCACCCGCACGTCCCTGCTGGCCGGCGACAACGGGCTGGCCGCGGTGCTCGGCCGCGCCACCGGCACCGACCCGGCCGAGGTGCTTGCGGCCGTCCCGGCCCAGAACGGCCTGCTGACCGGCCGCCTGATCGAGCCGGCCGAGGTCGCGACGCTGATCGCCTATCTCGCCTCGCCACTGGCCGCGAGCATCCTGGGCGGCAACTACGTCATCGACGGCGGCGCGCTCTCCGACCACGTGGCCTGACGGAGCTCAACGATCGTCCCGCCGACGGCCCGGCCGGGTGCACAGCAGCGCTTCAGCCTGTGCCGTCACGCGCCGCCGTACGGGCGGCCCACAGGGCGATCGCGACCCGGCTGTGTACGTCGAGTTTCATCCGGATGACGTACCCGGACCCAGCCAGGGCGGCGACCATACTGGCTCACGAGACCGAACTCGACCGGCCTGCGTAGCGCTTTCGCAGGCCGGTGCCGGTGGCATCAAGGCTTGCGGGCGACGGCGCCGTACTCGTCGGTGGGGCGGAGGTCCTCGGGTGGGGTGCCGGGGGCGGGACGCCACGACGCGCACGGGACCAGGCCCGGGTCGAGAATCTCGAGGCCGGTGAGGAAGTGGGCCAGCTCGTCCGGGTGGCGCAGATGGTACGAGAGCGGGGCGTTCGCGTTCCACACCGCGATGGCCTGCTCGAACGCCGGGCCGTCGAGGACGTTGGTGCCGTCCGCGGTGACCAGGTAGCTGCCGGACGGCAGGGCGTCCATCAGTGTGCGGGTGAGGTGCTCGGCGTCGGCCGGGTCGGTGACGTGACCGAGGATGTTCGTCAGGATCAGGGCCACCGGCCGGGAGTCGTCGAGGTTGGCCCGGGCCAGGATGTCGGCCGGGTCGTGGAGGTCGGCGTCGAGGTAGTCGGCCGCGCCGGCCAGCACGCGGCGGGAGTGCTCGAGCACCAGCGGATCGTTGTCCACATAGATCACCCGTGCGTCCGGCGCCACGGCGTGGGCCACCTCGTGGGTGTGCTCGGCGCTGGGGATGCCGGTGCCGATGTCCAGGAACTGCCGCACGCCCCGCTCGGCGGCCAGAAACGTGACGGCCCGCTTGAGGAACGCCCGGGACGACCGGGCCACCAGCACGATGTCCGGGTAGAGGGCGGCGAACTGGTCGCCGACCTGCCGGTCGACCTCGAAGTTGTCGGTGCCGCCGAGCCAGTGGTTCCAGACCCGGGCGCTGTGCGGGACGGACGCGTCAGTCATGCGATCCATTATGGATCGTGACGCTGCGTGTCATATTTCCGTGGTACGGAACGTGATCCGGAAATTTCGTCGTCACGGGACGTAGTCTTTCCCGTCGCGGCAGACGTTGACCTTCGATCGGAGCCTGATCAAACATCTGACACATCAAGCCCGCTCGATGAGAGGCGCTGATGGAAACGTCCGTCGAAGACATGATCTACTACGACGTCACCGACCACAAAATGGTCCGCGGCGAGGGCGTCTACCTGTACGACGACGCCGGCGAGGCCTATCTGGACTGCGCGTCCGCGACATTCAACCTGAGCCTCGGCTATTCGCATCCGGCCGTGATCGGCGCCGTTCAGAAACAGGCCGAGCTCGCCATTCACCTGACCTCCTCGTTCCGCAGTGAACCGGTCGACGACCTGGTCCGCAAGCTGGTCGCCTGCTCCCCCGGCAACCTGACCAGGGTGCACGTCAAGGTCGGGGGCGGCTCGGAGGCCAACGAGGGCGCCATCAAGATGGCCCAGAACGCGACCGGTCGCAGCGAGGTCATCACGCTGTTCCGCAGCCATCTGGGCCAGACGATGATGATGACGTCGATGTCCGGGAACGCATTTCGCAAGGCGCCCTTTCCGCTGCTCTATCCGGGATCATTGCAGGTTCCCGACCCGTACTGCTATCGCTGTTTCTACGGCCAGGACCGGGCCCACTGCGGGCTGATGTGCGTAGACCGTCTCGACGATTTCCTGGAGTACGCGAGCAGCGGCCGGGTCGCCGCGATCATCGTCGAACCGATCTCCGGTAACGGCGGGAACATCGTATCCCCGGACGGCTATCTGCCCGCGTTGCGACAGTTCTGCGACAGGCACGGGATCGCTCTGATCCTGGACGAGATCCAGACCGGCATCGGGCGCACCGGGCACATGTTCGCGGCCCAGCACTTCGGGGTCGAGCCCGACGCCATCACCGTGGGCAAGGGGCTCGGCGGCAGCGGAGCGCAGGTGGCCGCGATCCTGACCAACAATCGGCTGGCCGGGCTGCCCGGGCACCACCACTCCTTCACCTACGGCGCCAACCTGCTGGCCGCCGCGGCGGCGAGCGTGACCCTGGACATCGTCGGCCGGCCCGAGTTCCTGGCCAACGTCACCGCCACCGGCGCGCACATCATGGCCCGGCTGACCGAGCTGCAGCGCCGGTTCCGCTGCATCGGCGACGTCCGCGGGGTCGGGCTGATGATCGGCGCCGAGCTGGTCAACGACAACCGGGAGCCGGATGTGGCACTGACCAACGAGCTCGCCGCCCGGAGCATGGAACACGGGCTGATCCTGCGGACCTCCCGCTACGGGCACGGCAACGTGATCAAGATCCGGCCGCCGCTGATCCTCACGATGGCCCAGGCGGACGAGATCTGTGACAGGTTCGAGTCGCTGCTGTCGGCGGTGACGTCGTGACCACGTACCTGCGCGGTCTGCTCCTGGGAACCGCCCAGGCCGTACGGACCGCCGTGCTCGACCACGCGCGAGCCGGCCTGCCCCGGCATGTTCAGGGCGACTCCCCCGGCGGCGACGCCCAGTTCGACATCGACGCGGTCGCCGAGGACGCCGTCTGGAAGCACCTGACCGAACACGCCCGCGAACCGGTGGCCGTCTACACCGAGGACAACACCCTGCGGGCGACCGGCCCGGACCCGCGGTACGTGCTGATCATCGACCCGATCGACGGCACCCGGCCGGCCTCCGCGGGCCTCGAGATGGCCACCGTGTCGCTGGCCGCCGCGCCGCTGACCGACGAGCCCACCTTGGCCGACGTCTGCGCCGCGCACCTGCTCGAACTGCGCAGCGGCCACCGCCTCTACGCCGACGACACGACCGAGGCGCCGCTGGAGTGGCACGGCTACGACTGGTCGCTGCCCCGGCTCAGCCGCACCACCGAACTCGACCGGATGTTCTGGTCATGTGAGTTCAACGGGCATCCGATGCGGCTGATGACCGACGCGTACGCCCACCTGGTCGACGCCAGCGCCAACACCGGCGGCATCTTCCTGTTCAACAGCGCCACCTTCTCGCTCAGCCGGATCATCACCGGCCAGCTCGACGCGTACGTCGACATCGGCAACCGGGTGCTGCGCGACCACCCCGGCACCGAGGCCGAATTCCGCCGGGTCGGGCGCGGCAACATCCTGCACCTCTTCCCCTACGACATCGCGGCCGCCGTCTACCTGGCCCGCCGCGCCGGCGTGGTGGTCACCGACGCGTACGGCGACTCGCTCGGCACCACGCCCCTGCTGGCCGTCGACCCGGAGGCGCAGCGGTCGTGCGTGGCCGCGTCGACGCCCGAACTGCACCGGTCCCTGCTCGACACCATCCGCTGGTAACGCAAGTGGTAGGCCCGGGCGGTATCCGGGTCCGGAATACCGCCCAGGTCTACCACTGACAAGGGAGGACACAGATGAAAGCCCTGGTACTGGGCACCGATCGGACGTTGGAACTGGTCGACCGCCCGAAACCCGCGTGCACGGCACCGGACGACGTGGTCCTGCGCGTGGTGCAGGTCGGCATCTGCGGTACGGATCGCGGCGTGCTGCTCGGCAAGTTTCCGGCCGAGCCGGGCGTGGTGATGGGACACGAGGCGGTCGGCGAGGTCGTCGAGACGGGCATTGGCGTCACCACGGTCAAGCCCGGCGACCGGGTCATCGTCAACCCGACGCTGTACTGCGGGCTGTGCGACCCGTGCCGGGACGGGGTGCTCAACTTCTGCGAGAACAAGACCGGCAACGAGATCGGCATCGACCGGGACGGGGCGTTCGCCGAGTTCATGCGGCTCGAGGAACGGTTCCTGCACCTGATTCCGGACGGCATGTCGTACGACCGGGCGGTGCTGGTCGAGCCGCTGGCCTGCGTGCTCAACAACCTGCTGGCCGCGTCGGTCGGCGCCGGCGACCGGGTGACGGTGCTGGGAGCCGGCCCGATCGGCACCGTCACCGCGCTGGCCGCCGAACGTTTCGGGGCCACCGTCCACCTGATCGAGAAGGACCCGTTCCGGCTGGACGCGGCGCGCACCTTCTTCGAGGACACCACCGTCGCCGTGGACGGGTCCGCGCCACCGGCCGACGTCGTGGTCGACACCGTCGGGTCGCTGCTGGCCGAGGCCTGCGCGCTCGCCGCCCACCTGGGCCGGGTCGTGGTCATGGGCTTCGACGAGCGGGCCCGGGCCGAGGTCCGGCCGCTCGAGATCCTCCAGCGCGGCCTGCGCATCATCGGGGCCGGCGACTACAACAGCCAGGTCTTCGGCCGGGCCGTGCGGATGGCCCGGGACCTGCCGCTGGAACGGATCGTGTCGCACCACTTCGGACTCGACCGGGTCGACGCCGCGCTCGCCGCGCTGGGCGTCGGCACCGGCGCCGCGTACGCCGGCCTGAAGATCGTCATCGAGCCGGGCGGTGCCGCATGAGCGACCGGCCCCTGCTCTACGGCGAGTACCCGTACTACCGCGCGCTGCCCGACCGTTGGGACGCCAACCTGGCCGCCCTGGCCGCGGCCGGCGTCGACGTCGTCACCTGCTACATCCCGTGGCGATTTCACGAGATCGACGAGGGGTACGACTTCAGCGGTGCCACCGACGCCCAGCGCGACGTGCTCCGGTTGCTCCGGCTGATCGCCGCGCACGGCATGCGGGCCGTGCTCAAGCCCGGCCCGTTCGTGCACGGCGAGGTGCAGCTGGGCGGGCTGCCCGACCGGGTCAGCCCGACCGTCGACCCGGCGCTGCCGGCGGTGCTGGACGCCGACGGGAACCCGGTGACCTCGCAGGCGCTGGCCTTGCCGAGCACGTTCGGTCCGGCGTACGCGGAGCAGGCCCGCCGTTGGTTGTCGGCCGTGGACGAGCAGGTTCTGGCGCCCAACCTGGCTCCGGACGGCCCGGTCGTCGCCGTGCAGCTGGGCAACGAGGGCGTCTACAGCGACGCCAACCGGGCGGTGACCGCGCACGACTTCGCGGCGCCGGCCGTCTCCTCCTTCATCGACGCGCTGGCCGGGACCGACCCGTCCCTGGCTCTCGGTGAGGCGGCACGGGCCACGCCACGGAACTGGCCGATGGCCGTCCGCGCCGCCTGGGCCCGGCACGGCGGGCGGGTGCTCGCCGCGCAGTACACCGATCTGGCCTCGGCCCTGTCGCCCGCGGCCCGGGACAAGGCGATCATCAACCTGCCGCTGCCCGATCTGACCGTAGCCGGCAGCGCGGCAGGCTGGCTGCTGCGCACCGCCGACCTGGACGGGCTGGGCTTCCGCGAGGGCTACACCAGCTGGGTCGGCAACGCGTCCCGGTCGGCCGACGCGTTCGCCGCGCACTGGTTCGGGGTGCGGGCCCGCCGGTCCAGCAACGTCGAGGACAACTGGGGTTTCACCTGGACCGACGAGTCGTTCGCCCGGCCCGGCACGGTGCTGTTCCACGCGCTGCTGGCCCTCGGGCTGGGTTCGTCGACGTGCAGCGTCTACACGTCGACGGCGACGACCCACTGGGGGCCGGAGATCGACCTGGACCCGGCCGGGCTGCGCTCCGAGGGGCTGGACCCGGCCGACTACGGGCCGCCGTACTGCCCCGGGGCTCCGTTGCACGAGAACGGTCGTACCCAGCCGAACCTGCACGCCCTGCACGCCTTGCGTGACCTGCTCCGCGCGCCGGACGCCCCGCACGGCGCACGGTTCTCGGCCGACCTGGCCCTGCTCGTGCCCGACGTGCTGGCCCGCTCGGCGGCGTGGACCGAGGCCGACGGCCCGGCCGGCGCGGTGCTGCGGGCCGCGATCGACGCCTCGGTCGCGCTGATGACCCACCACCAGTACCGGGTCGACGTGCTGACCGAGCGGACCGCGCCGGCCGACCGCGTCGGTGACGTCTGGCTGTTGCCGCTGGGCGCACAGGACCCGGACGACGAGCTGCTGGCGCTGCTGCGCCGGCACCGTGACACCGGTGGCTCGGTGATCGTGCTGGCCGAGCGGGCCCGCCCCGGCTGGTCGGAGATCGGCGACGTGCTGGTGCCGATCACCGTGGCCGCCGAGACGTTGCCCCGGCTCCTGCCGGCTCCGCGGTACGCCGATCCGGCCAGCGATCCCGGCGTCGCGTTCGTCCACGAGGATCCGTCCGGCGCTCCGGTCGGCCTGTTCGCCTTCAACCCCACGGGCCGGGCGGTGTGCGTACGCCGGAAGCTCGCCGACCGCACCCTGACGGCCGACCTGGCCCCGCACGCTGCCGCCTACCTGCACGCACCCACCTTCGAGGTCGCCCTGGCCACGACCGACGTGGATGTGCCGCCATTCCCGCCCGCCATGTCCGCCTTCGCAGGAGAGTTGTCATGATCACTTTCGACACCCTGGTGCCGCGCGCGCTGGTCGACCGCGGTGACACGACCACGGTCCTGATCACCTCGTTCGAGAAGGACGGCAACGCCCTGCGGGCCGGCGCCGTCTGGTCCCGGCTGGGCGGCTACTACTCGACCCTCGACCACGAGACCCACGACCCGATCCTGGTGCTGGAGACCTTCCGCCAGGCCGCGCTGCTGATCGCCCACGTCGTCGACGACGTGCCGCTGGCCACCATGCAGATCATGCGCTCGGTCGAGTTCACCGTGGACCCGGCCGGCCTGAAGATGACCGCCGAACCGACCGAGCTGATCGCCGAACTGACCACCGCACGCTCGTCGTCGACCCAGAACATCATGCAGACCACCATCGGCCTGGCCCTCTATCGCGGCGGCGACCGCATCGCCACCGGCACCGGCCAGGCCATCGTTCCGCCCAACGAGACCTACCTCAAGGTCCGCGGCCGCGACCCCGACTCGGTCGTCACGTCCCGCGACGCGATACCGCCCGCGGTCGACGCCCGCACCGCCGGCAAGGCCCAGACCCGCGACGTGGTGATCTCCCCGGCTCCCGGCGGCGCCGGCTTCCGCCTCCGGGTCGACCCCGAGCACCCGAACTTCTTCGACAACCCGACCGACCACTCCCCCGGCATGCTCCTCACCGAGGCGATGCGCCAGGCCGTGGTGGCCGAGTCGGGTGACCCGAACTTCCTGCCGCTCTCGGTCTCGCTGCAGTTCTTCCGTTTCGTCGAGCTCGACTCCCCGGCCGCGGTCACTGTCGCCCGCCGCTCGGACGGCTTCCACACCGAGGTCCGCCAGTTCGACAAGCTGGCCGCCCGCGCGAGCTGGCCGACGGCATGATCCCGCGCGAGCCGGCCGCCGACCGGATCCCGTACGAGCCGGCCGACGGCGGGGTCTCCCACGAACCGGGCGATGGCATGAGTCTGCTCTCGCTGCCCGCGCGCGCGGTCCTGACCCGGCTGCGCGACGGCCGGCTCACCGCGACCGAGGTCCTCGCCGCGGTGACTGACCGCCTGGCCGAGGTCGACCCGGTGATCAACGCCGTGCCGCTGCGGGTGCCGGCGCCACCGGTCGGGCTCCCGATCACGGTCAAGGACGTGATCGACGTGGCCGGCCTCCCCACCACCTTCGGCTCCGCGGCCCTTTGCTCTGCGTACCAATGGTCGCCTCCTGGTCCCACGCCCAGAGCAGAAGCGGTCAGCCGCGCGTCGGATCCGCTGGTTCGACGGCTCGAATCGCATGGCCTGTCGGTGATCGGGAAGACCAACGTGCCGGAGTTCCTGTCCGGTCCGGACACGACCAACGATCTCTTCGGCACCACCCGCAACCCGTGGGATCCGGCGCTGACCTGCGGCGCGTCGAGCGGCGGGGCGGCGGCCTCGGTGGCGTCGGGCACCTCGTGGCTGGCCCACGGCGAGGACACGGCCGGGTCGATCCGGATACCGGCGGCGTTCTGCGGTGTGGTGGGCCTCCGACCGACGCCGGGCCTGGTGCCGGTCGCGCCGGCCGGGGACCCGGTGCCGGGTTTCACGGTGCACGGCCCGATCGCCCGGGACGTCGGCGACGCGCTGCTGATGCTCCGGGCGATGGCGCCCGACCTGCCCTTGGCCCGGCCGGTACGAAGCATCGGCTACAGCGCCGACCTGGGCGGCCGGGTGCCCGTCGATCCGGAGATCGCCCAGGTCTGCGCCGAGGTGGTCGCCGCGCTGGGCGCCCCCGTCGAGGCGGTGTCACCCGAGGTGGACGGCTGGCACGAGGCCTGCCTGGACCTGCTCGCGCATCGCGCCGCGGTGCTGCACGGGCCGCGGGTGGACCGGTTCGGTGACCGGCTCGGCGCCGGCATCCGCGCCGAGGTCGAGGCGGGCCGATCGCTGCCACCGGCCCGGCTGGCCGCGGCCCGGGCGACGCACGGGTCGGCGCGCCGGGCCGCCGCCCGCGAGCGCCGGGACGATCTCGCGGTGCTGATCACGCCGGCCTTCGGGGTGCCGCCCTGGCGCCCGCCGGCCGACCTCCCGGCGGTGGCGGCGTCGTGGCCGCTCGCCACGCTGGCCACGATGTCGGGTCGACCGGCGCTGGTGGTGCCGTGCGGAGTGATCGGAAGTGGACTTCCGGTGGCACTGCAACTGATCGGTCCACCCGGTAGCGACCTCGCGCTGCTGGACCTCGGCCGGGAGGTCGAACGGGTCCGCACGATGCCGCCACTCCCGTTCTTGCGGGCCACGGCAAGGCCGTGACCAGGCCGGACTCGTCGGAACGAGGACGCCGGCCCGGTGTCACACGACCAGGAGGTGACTAGATGTACGCAGAGCAAAGGGGCGGGTGGGCGTATCCGGCGCGGCGGGAGGAGCCGTTGCATCCGCCGGGTGTTTATCGGACGTGGCGGGAGGCCGGACCGGCGACTCGGATCGTGCTGCCCAGCGGGAAAGAGGCCTGGCTGGTCACGCGGTACGACGATGTGCGGCGGCTGTTGCGCGGGACCGGGCTGAGCTCGGACGCCACCAGGGACGGCTATCCACGGTTCGGGGCGGCGGTGGAGACGCCGCCGCTCAACCGGACCTTCATCGGGGTGGACGAACCCGAGCACGGGCGGCTGCGGCGAATGGTGGCGGCCGAGTTCACGCTCGCGGCGACCCGCCGGGCCGGGCCGATGCTGGACGAGGTCGCGGAGGAGTGCGTCGCGCGCTTCGGGGCCGGGCCGGCGCCGCAAGACCTGGTTCACGGGTACGCCCTGCCGGTCGCGTCCGGCGTGATCTGCCGGGTGCTGGGGGTGCCGTACGACTGCCATGAGGAGTTCGAGCACCTGACCGCCGTGCTCACCGACGGGGAACGGTCCGACCAGGACAAGCTCGCCGCCGGACAGGGCATCACCGAACTGCTGCGCGGCCTGGTCCGGCACCGGGCCGCGGAGCCCCGGGACGATCTGGTCAGCCGGCTGACCAGCGGGCCGGTGGCGAGCGGCGAGCTCACCGAGGACGAGGCCATCCACAACCTGGTGCTGCTGCTCGGCGCCGGGCACGACACCTCGGCCAGCATGATCGCGCTGGGGGCGTACAGCCTGCTGACCGATCCGTCGCTGCGGCGGCGGCCGGTGGCGGTGGACGAGCTGCTGCGCTTCCACACGATCATCCAGCTCGGGATCGCGCGGGTCGCCACCGAGGACCTGCGGGTCGGTGATCAGGTGATCCGGGCCGGCGAGGGGGTCGTGCTCAGCCTGCAGACGGCCAACCGGGACCCGGCCCGGTTCCCGGACCCGGATCGGATCGACCCGGGACGGGACAACGCCCGGCAGCACCTCGCGTTCGGCTTCGGCGCGCACCAGTGCATCGGGCACCGGCTGGCCCGGGACACGCTCGCCGTGGCTCTTCCCAAGCTCTTCGACCGGCTGCCGGGATTGCGCCTGGCCGAGGCCCAAGAAGCACTGCCGGTAACCGAGTCCATGGACTTCCACGGCATTCGCCGGTTGCCGGTCAGCTGGTGAACACCGTCTACCCGAAAGAGGAGAAGCGCATGTCGGCAGAGCGCAACAAGGAGATTATCCGCCAGTGCTACGAGCAGTTCTTCACGCATCGTGACCTGACCCGTCTGACCGAGGTCATCGGCGAGGGTTTCGTGCAGCACAGCCCGGACGCGCCGTCGGGGCGACAGGCCTATCTGGACCATCTGGCCGAGGCCGCGTTCTTCGGTGGCAGTTCGGACATCAAGCTGATCCTGGCCGACGGTGACCATGTGGCCGTGCACCACAACATGAAGCTGGCGGGCGAGGACGGCGAGGGGCTCGCGGTGGTCGACCTGTGGCGTCTCGAAAACGGTCGAATCATTGAGCACTGGGATGTCGAGCAACCCGTTCCAGAAGCATCCAGGGTACCCAATGGAATGTTCTGAAAATCCTGTTTCGAGGTGATGATCACTACATTACCGAAGGCTACACATTAGACACGAAGCGGAGTTACGCTCACCGGCAACTTTCTGACAAATGTCGGAATGGAGATTTATCGCTGTCATTCCCAGCCAATGGTTTCTTCTTTCGAAACGGGGAGAAAAGCGTGACGATCGTGACCCCATCCGCTGCCCGCACCGCCAATGATCGCGCCTTCCTCCTGCTCGACGCGCTGGCCGCGCTCGGGCCGGGTCCGCACCGGCTGCGCGACGTCGCCACGCAGGCCGGCCTGGAACCGTCCACGGCGCATCGCATCCTGCAGTCGGCGATCCGCGTCGGCACCGTGTCGAAGGCGGACCGTGGCCGGTACTCGCTCGTCGACCGCACCGGTGAGTCCTCCACCGGTGCGGTCGAGCCGGCCCCGTCGTCCCGGCTGAGCCAGACCGGCACCGGGTCCATGCTGGCCCTGTCCCGCCGGACCCGGCTGCTGCTCGCCGCCCTGCAGAAGACCACCGGCCAGACCGTGCTGCTCTACGTGCCGCTGATGCTGGACACGCCGATGCGGTACTGCCTGGCGTACTTCGCACCGAAGCACGACGAGCTGCTCGGTGACGCGGAACGCCAGCTCACCTCCGACATCCTGTTCTGCGCGCCGCTGTCGGTGGACGCGCCGGGCCGGGTCATGCTGGCCGGCCTGGTCGAGAGCCGGGTGGTGGCCGACCCGGCGATCGCGGCGATCCGGGCGCACGGCTACGCGTTCGGCCCGTCACCGGTGGCCGGCTGGCAGAGCGTGACCGTGCCGCTGCGGCGGTACGGGCACCTGGCCGGCGCCGTCTGCATCACCGCGCCGACCCGGTGGATGGACGCGCACCGCGACGAGACCCTGCGCGAGCTGCTGCGGATCAGCGCCGAGCTGGCCGAGAAGATCGACCCCAACTGAGGAGTCCCTCATGCACGCCGTCCACAGCCCCACCACCGCCCCTGACCGGACTGAAGGCAGAGCTGTGATCCTCGGCGCCGGGCTGGCCGGGCTGCTGGCCACCGCCGCGCTCGCGCCCCGCTACGACGTCACCCTGATCGAACGCGACGAGCTGCCGGACCGCCCGGAACACCGCCGCGGCCTGCCCCAGGGGCACCACGCGCACGTGCTGATGTCCAGCGGCGCCCGGATCGTCGACCAGCTGCTCCCGGGCACGGTCGACGAGTGGATCGCGGCCGGCGCGCAACGGCTCGGGCTGCCGCACGGCTACGTGATGCTGCTGCCACAGGGCTGGCTGCCCCGGTGGCCGACCGACGAGTTCGTGATCAGCTGCAGCCGGGCCCTGCTCGACCACGTGGTCCGGCGGCGGGTGCTGGCCCTTCCGGGGGTACGGCTGCTGGACGGCACCACGGCCGAAGGGCTCACCGGGGACGCGCGGCGCGTGACCGGCGTACGTACGGCGGAAAAGGTGGTGAACTGCGATCTGGTCGTGGACGCCACCGGACGGGGCTCACGGCTGACCCACTGGCTGGCCGAACTGGGCCTGGCCGAGGTGCCGCAACAGGTGGTCGACTCCGGGCTGCGCTACGCCACCCGGCTGTTCCGGGCGCCGGCCGGCGACTTCCCGATCGTCAACATCCAGGCCGACCCGGCCCGGGGGCGGCCCGGGCAGACCGCCGCGCTCATGCCCATCGAGGACCGGCGCTGGCTGGTCACGCTCTCTGGCACGCGCGGGGGTGAGCCGCCGGCCGGCGAGGACGGGTTCGTGGCGTTCGCCCAGGCCATGCGACATCCGATCGTCGGCGACCTGATCGCCGGGGCCGAACCGCTCGGGCCGGTCCGGGTGACCAACACGACCGCCAACCGGCGGCGGCGTTACGACCGGGTCCGGGAGTGGCCGGAGGGGCTGGTCGCGCTCGGTGATGCGGTCGCCGCCTACAACCCGGTGTACGGCCACGGCATGTCGATCGCCGCCAAGCAGGCGCTGATCCTGCGCGACCGGGCCGACCAGGCGGCGATCACCGCCGCCGCGGCCGAGGGCTGGGGGCACGCCGCGGGGTCGGACGTGCGCTTTCCCGACGTACGCGGGGCGGCGCCCTCGGCCGCCGACCGGCTGATCTGGCGCTATCAGCACCGGCTGTTCCGCACCGCGCTGGACCGCCCGGACGTGGCGGCCGAGCTGGTACGGGTGTTCAGCCTGAACGCACCGCCGGCCCGGCTCTTCCGCCCGCGCACGGTGCTGGCCACCGCCCGCGGCCCGCGCTCGGCCCCGCCGGCCGAGCCCCCGTTCACCGCGGCCGAACGCGCCGTGGCGGCCTGATCCTCAGATATTTCCGGCGACGGCCGATACAGCTGGTGTGTCCTCCAGTGCCTGGTTCCCGCATCTGCGCCGTATCGCCGCCGGGTGCGTGGTCGTGCTGGCCATCGCCATGGTCGGCGGGGTCGGTCTCTACCTGAAACAGACCCAGCAGGAGGCGCGCGACCGCATCCTCGGCGACTTCGACGCCCGGGCGCGGCTGGTCGCCGGGGTCACCAGCGACACGGTGACCGCCAGCGACAGCAAGACCCGGGACTGGGCCATGAGCACCTTCGCCGGGCCGGCCGGTGGCCTGGGCTCGGTGCTGGACGTCCAGCGCGTGGGCGTGGCCTGGCTGGCGGTGCTGCGGGCGGACGGCACGGTGCTCGGCGCCTCGCCCCGGTCGGTCACGACCAACGCGGCCAAGCTGCCCGGCAGCCCCGGCTTCCGGCTCGCGGTGACCACCGGGAAGCTGGCCTACAGCGACGTGACGATGGAGAACGACGTCCCGATGCTGTACGCCTTCCAGCCGTTCCCCACCACCAGCGGCACCCGGGTCCTGGTCATCCCGACCGTCTCGAGCGACTTCAGCGACGTGGTGCGCAGCACGCTGGACGTGACGGCGAGCCGCACGTACATCGTCGACAGCACCGGCGCGACGATCGCCGCCACCGACGACACCGGGGTCGGCCGGCCGATCCCGGACGCGCGGCTGGCCGCCGTGGCCATGCGTACCGGCCACGGCATGGTCGGCGGCGACTACTACCTCTCGCTGCCGGTCAGCGGAACGGCGTGGCGGGTGGTCATCGCGACGTCCCGGACCGGGCTGCTGGCGCCGGTGCAGCAGACCAACCGGGCGGCCTGGCTGATCTTCGCCGGGTTCGCCGCCGCGGTCACGCTGATCCTGCTGGTCGGGGCGGCCATGCTGATCAGCTCGTCCCGGCTCGCTCACGCGCGGCTGCACGACACGCTGACCGGGCTGCCCAACCGGGCGTTGTTCCTGGAGAAGGCCGAGTCGGCGATGGCGCAGAAGGGCCCGGTGGCGGCGCTCTTCCTCGACCTGGACGGGTTCAAGCCGGTCAACGACACATACGGGCACGCGGTCGGCGACCGGCTGCTGGCCGAGGTGGGCGCCCGGCTGATCGCGGCGACCCGGCCCGAGGACTTCGTCAGCCGCTTCGGCGGGGACGAGTTCCTGGTGCTGTGCCGGAGCCTGCGCGACAACGACGCGGCGGTCTCGGTGGCCGACCGGATCCGGCACGACCTGTCCCAGCCGTACGAGATCGACGGGCGCACCGTGACGATCGGGGTGTCCATCGGCATCGCCGTGCTGGACGAGTACGCCGAGGACGCCGAATCCCTGGTCCACAACGCCGACCTGGCGCTGTACGAGGCCAAGCGCTCCGGCCGCGGCCGCACCGAACGGTTCACCCCCGAGCTGGCGGCGGCCGGCCAGTAAACTCCGGCTGTGCGGACTCGTGAACAACTAGGTGATTTCCTCCGCCGGCGGCGGGAACGGCTGACCCCGGCCGAGGTCGGGCTGCCCGACCGGGCCCGGCGCCGCACACCTGGCCTGCGCCGCGACGAGGTGGCCGAGCTGGCGCACATGTCGGTGGTCTACTACGAGCGGCTGGAGCAGGGCCGGGGCCCACAGCCATCGGCGACGGTGCTGGCCGGCATGTCCGAGGCGCTGCGGCTGACCGACGACGAGCGGGAGCACCTCTATCTGCTGGCCGGCCAGGCGCCACCGGCCCGGGCGACGACCGAGGCGGCCGACCCCGAGCTGGCCTACGTGCTGCACGAGGTGGCCGCGACCACGCCCGGCTTCATGTCCGACGAGCTGGGCGGGCTGATTGCGCAGAACCGCCTCAACGTCCTGCTGTTCGGCGAGCTGGCCGGGGCCAACCTGGTCCGGTTGTGGTTCACCGAGCCGGGCTGGCGGGACCGGCTCGACCCGCCCGGGCAGCAGGCCGATACCTCGCTGGCCTACGTGGCCGACCTGCGCGCGGCGGTCGGCCGGCGCGGCGGCGACCCGGCCGCGGCGGCCCTGGTGGCGGAGCTGCGGGCGGCCAGCGGTGAGTTCGCCGAGATGTGGGACAGGCACCCGGTGTCGGCGTTGCACTGTTCGGCCAAGGTGGTGCACGACGCCCGGGTGGGCCGGCTCGACCTCGAGTGTTCGGTGCTGACCAGCGCTTCGTCCCGGCAGCGGCTGCTGCTGATGAAGGCGGCGCCGGGCACACCGACAGCAGACCGGTTGGCCGCGCTGTCCACGTACAACTGATGCGTGGTTGACCCGAAAAACGGCCTTTACGGTCGTCGGCATGCGAACAGTCATTCTCGTCCATGGCTTCTGGCACGGCACGTGGTGCTGGAGTCCGGTCACCGCCCGCCTCGCCGCTCAGGGCGTACCCTCCGTAGCAGTTGATCTCGATGGTCACGGTCTGCGAGCAAGCATTCCGGCCGGCACCATCACCGCGTCGTCGGCCGCCGCCTCGCTCGTCGAGGACATCCGGCTGGTCGGCGGGGGCGAGCCGTGCGTGGTGGTGGCCCACAGCATGGCCGGCGCGGTGGCGACCGCGGCGGCCGAGCAGGCCCCGGAACTCTTCGGGCACCTGGTCTACGTGACCGCGTTCGCGCCCGTGGCCGCGCCCGTCGTCGAGTACTTCGCCGGCCCGGAGAACGCCGGCGAGATGGTGAACCGGCTGCTCGCGCCCGAGGCCTTCGCGGTCAACGTGATGCGGGTGGATCCGGGGCAGCGCGCGGCGATCCGGGAAACCTTCTACCACGACGTCGACGCGGGCACCGCCGACGCGGCCATCGGCCTGCTGACCAGCGACGCCCCGCTCGGGATCACGACCGAGGCGCTGCCGATCACCCGCGAGCGGTTCGGCGCGGTGCCGCACTCGTACGTCGTCTGCACCAAGGACAACGCCGTCCCGGCGGCTCTGCAGCAGCGTTTCGTGCGCGACATCGACGCCGTCTCGGTCGCGCCGACCGGGGTGGTCGAGCTCGACACGGCCCACTCGCCGTTCCTGTCGCATCCGGACCAGCTGGCCGCCGCCATCGCCGCGGTAACGCTCCGGAGCTGAACCGGCGACTTCCGAGGGTGTTCGCCAGTCGGGTGACTTAAGGCACAAGAAAGGTTGTGACCGAACGGCTGACGGAATACGGACCGAATCGTCAAACGACCGCCGTGGATCTCGTCCTGATCGGACTGACCTGGGAAAAGAAGCCAACTGTCGGCTTTGGACAGGAGGCTGGAAACCTCAATTCACATCAATACGGATCGGTAGCATGTCGAGCACGTGCTGCAACCGCCGCATGATCGAACTGTGGTCGCCACCCGGGGAGGACGTGTGTCGACAGGGCCGCTGTTGCGCCGCCCGACGCGGGTCGGCCTTCTGCGTCCCCGGCTGATCGACGCGCTCGGCGGCCTGCGGACGGCCCGGCTGGCGATCGTCGCCGCCCCGGCGGGCACCGGCAAGACCACGCTACTCGCCCAGTACGCCCACGGCTGGCCCGGCGCGGTCGGCTGGTGGCAGGTCGAACCGGGCAACGCCACCCCCGAAGCGGTGGTCAGCGGCGTCTGGCGGGCGGTCGGCGAGCCCGGTGAACCCGCGCCGGCCAGCATCGACGCGGTCGCCCGCAGGCTCGCGGCCGCCCCGCCCGACGACCGGCTGCTGATCATCGACGACCTGCACTACCTCAACGGGACCGACGCCGAGGCGGCCCTGGAGTCACTGATCCTGCGAGCCCCCGACGCCCTGCGCGTGCTGATCGGCACCCGGCGCATGCCCGGCTTCAACCTCTCCCGGCACGAGCTCGACTCCACCACCGTGGTCGGCGCCGAGGACCTGCGGTTCCGGTCCTGGGAGGTGGAATACCTGCTGGCCGACGTCTATCGGGAACCGCTGCCACCGGACGACGTGGCCGCGCTGACCCGCCGGCTCAACGGCTGGGCCGCCGGCGTGCACATGTTCCACCTGTCTACCAGCGCCCGCTCCCTGGCCGAGCGGCGCCGGGCGATCGCCGCGCTGGACGGGCGCTCGGCGCTGACCCGGGGCTACCTGGCCCGTACGGTGCTGGCCGAACTCCCCGCCGAACTGCGCGACTTCATGGTGCGCACGTGCGTCTTCGAGACGCTGACGGCCGACCGCTGCGAACGGCTGCTGGGCCGGCCCGGGCACAGCGCCCGCCTGCTGGCCGAACTCGACCGCCGGCAGGCCTTCACGTCCACCAGCGACGGCGGCCAGACCTACCGCTACCACGACGTGCTGCGCGCCCACCTCGGCGGCAGCCTGGCCGAGGAGCTGGGCGAGGCGGGCGCCCGCGAGTGGCACGCCCGTGCGGCCGGGCAACTGGTCGACGAGGGCGCGCTGGTCGACGCCGCCCGCGGGTACGCCCGGGCCGAGGAGTGGTCCAAGGTCCGCGGCCTGCTCGACGAACTCGGCGGCCGGGTCGCCGAGGAGGACATCGAGCCGTGGCGCGAGCTGCTGCCCGGCTGGCTGGTGGCCGGCGACCCGTGGCTGATCTACGCCGAGGCCCGACAGCTGATCGGCCGGGGCCGGCTGACCGCCGCGGTCGAACGACTCCGGCAGGCCGAGGAACACCTGGGTGACGAGCGCAGCCGGGCCCCGGTCCGCGGCCTGCGCCACGCCGTGGCGGTGTGGCTGCCCGGCGGCAACGCACCGGCCGGCCCCGGGCTCGGCCGGTTGCGGTCGGCCGTCCGCGGTCATCCGGCGCTGACCGCGAGCACGTCGGCCGACCAGCCGGTGGTGGCCGCGCTCGCGCACCTGATCGCCGGCAACGTCGCCGAGGTCCGCCGGACCCTGCCCGAACGTTCCCCCGAGGCCGCCGACCTGCCCGAACTGGGGGCCCAGCTGCTCGACGCGGTGCTGGCCACGGCCGAACGCCGGCCCGAGGCCAAAGCCGGACTGGCCGCGGTGCTGGCCGCGGCCGAACGCGCCCGGCTGCCGTGGCTGGTCCGGCTGGCCCGGGCCGGCGCCGCGCTCAGCGGCGACCCGGACGCCCTGGCCGACGCGCGCGCGGTGGTCCGCGAGTGCGACCGGGACGCCGACGAGTGGGGTGCGGTGCTCGCGCTCGGCCTGATCTGCCTGGCCCGTTCGCTGGCCCCGGAACCGGACGCGACCGATGTGGACGAGGCCGCCCGGTGGCTGGAACGATGCCGCGCCGTCGACGCCGCCGCGCTGGCCGCGTGGGCGCAATCGTTGCTGGCGCTGGCCTCGGCGCGGTCCTCCCTGGCCGACGCCGAGCTGGAGGCGCAGCGGGCCGACGCGTTCGCCCGCTCGGCCGGGGTGCCCGGCGCCCGGGTGGCCGCCCTGGCCGCGGCGGCGCGCTGCGGCACCACCCGAGCCGACGTGCCGGCGCTGGCCGCCGAGTGCGGGCTGCCGGTCGCGGTGGCCACGCACTGGGCCGGCGTCACCCGCCGGGCGCAGGTCAACGAGCCGCCGCCGATCGAGGTGTGGTGCCTGGGCGGTTTCCGGATCCGGCGGGACGGCGTCGAGCTCGATCTGTCGCTGATCAAGCCGCGGACCAGGGCCACGCTGCGGCTGCTGGCCACGTACGCCGGCCGGCCGGTGCACCGGGAGAACCTGATCGAGGCGCTCTGGCCGGACATGCCGATCGCCCAGGCCACCCGCAGTCTCCAGGTGGCCCTGTCCAGCCTGCGGACGTTCCTCGAGCCGGGGCTCGGGCGCGGGCAGTCCGAGCTGATCGTGCGGCACGGCGAGGCGTACGAGCTGGCCCTGCCCCGCGGCGGCGAGAGCGACGTGGCGCGGTTCCGGGCCGCGCTCGGCGAGGCGCAACGCTGCGAACTGGCCGAAGACACCCCGGGGCGGACGTACGCGCTGCGGGTCGCGCTGCACACGTACGGCGGTGAACTGCTCCCCGAGGACGGCCCGGCGGAATGGGTCGTGGCGGAACGCGCCCTGCTCCAGCGGCACGCCGCCGAGGCCGCGGCCGACCTGGCCCAGCTGCAACTGGACGCCGGGGCGGTGTCCGACGCGATGCTGACCGCCCGCCGCTGCGTCGAGATCGACCGGTACAGCGACCCGGGCTGGCGGCTGCTGATCGGGGCCTGCGAGCTGGTGCCCAGCCCGGCCGCGGCGGCCCGGGCCCGGCGTGGGTACGCCGAGATGCTGGCCTCGCTCGGCATCACCGAGCCGAGCGAGACCCTGGTTCGCAACGCGTCCTAGCCTCGTTTGCGGTATTCGATCTCACCGATCGCGCACACCGCGTTCCTCCTGTGGGCGTCGTAGCAGGAGATGATCGTCAGCCGGACCTTCTTGACGTTGCTGACCTTGATCTCGAAGGTCTGCGCGGCCGGCTTGTCCTGCACCACCAGCGGGAACGTCTTCTGCTCGTTGTCATCGTCGGTGGTGGTGACGATGACGTCGTGCGGGCGGGACTGGGTGACGAACTTGTCCTGCTTCTCCGAGATGCCCGACGTGACGATCACGTTGAGCAGGCGCACCGGCTGCTCGAAGGTGCCCTCGACCCACTGACCGGCCGGGCCCTTGCCCCGGGCCGGCGCCCAGTACTGGTTGATCACCCCGTCGGCGGTCATGGCCGGGTTGGTGCCGGACAGCGACGACGAGGCGTGCAGCACGGTCGGCCGCACCGGCACCGGGTCGGACGACCGGTCCCGGAACGCGGTGACGGCCCGGTTCAGGTAGTACCGGGTCGGCAGCACGGTGAACGCGGCCACGCCGGCCCCGCCGACCAGTAGCAGCGCGATCAGCGCGCGGAACCAGCCGCCGCCGGCCCGCCGGACCCGCCGGGTGCCCGCCTCGTACCGCCGGCCCTTGCCCGTGATCCTGTTCCACAGCCGCCGCCACCAGGACAGCTTCTGCTCGGTGGCGGGCCGGGCGAGCAGGTGGCCGCAGGACCGGCAGAACTTGCGGGTGGCGATGTTGCCGATGCCGCAGTTGGCGCATTCGATGTCGCCGGGCGTCTCGGTGGCCGGCTCGTCACTGGTGTCCCGGTTGTACCGGCGCTGCTTGGCATCCGGCTGGACCAGGCGGATGCCGGTGTCGGCCGGGGTGGCCTCGGTGACCGGCTTGGGCGCCGGCTCGGGCGGCCGGGGGGCGAGCCGCTCGGGCCCCGGTTCCGGCGGACGCGGCGGCCGCGGCGTGGCCTCGACCGGTCTGGTCTCGACCGGCGCGGCCTCGACCGGCTTGGTCTCCACCGGCTTGGGGGGCTCCGGCGGGAGGTCGGGCCTGGGCGGCGACACCGGGGCGGCGGTCGTGGTGCCGCCACCGTGCGCGGTCTGTGCGGTGGTGGCCGTGGACTTCCCGGCGTCGTCGCCGGCCCACTCCAGGAACGTGCCGCACTCGCCGCAGAACTGTGTGCCCGCCGGGTTCCTGGTCCCGCATTCCGGACAGACGATCATCTATGTTTCTCCTCGTACCCGAATGTCATGCTTGCTCGATCTCGAGGTTGACCCGCACGTGCGCGGGCACCGCGTCGACGACGGCCGAACGCAACCGGGCGGCGTCGACCGCCGCCGGATCGGCCACCCGGACCTTGACCGTCACCCACGGCCGGTCGTCGCCGGGCACATCCTCGCCGGGCTGCTCGCTCCACCGGCACACCCCGCTGTCGGTCACCTCGACCTCGCCGCCGGTCAGCAGCCGCACCTGCCAGGCCAGCGCGCCCGTGGTGCCGCGCCGGCGGTGCAGGTCGACCGCGTTGGCGACCAGCTCGCGCTTCTTCGCCATCGGCCAGGCGTCGTCCAGCGGGAAAGCCACCCACTGCGAGAGCCAGGCCAGGAAGTCCTCCGGGGCGAGACGCGGATCCAGGTACGCGGGGAACGAGTCCAGCGTCAGGAACAGCGGCGCCAGCACCTCGTCCAGCCCGGCGGTGAACCGCTGGGTGAACTCGTCCTCGTGGAACACCGCGGGCAGCCGATGGCCGATCGGATGCGGCGTCGACACGCCGGGCAGGCCGAGACGCATCAGTGGCTCCCGGTGACCCGGACCTGGTGCCCGAACGAGAACGGCAGCGCGTTGCCGGGCAGGTCGAGCCGCTGCACCGGGTTGCCGCGCTGGCCGGTGATCGGGTCGGCGCCGAACAGCCGCACGTCCTCGACCAGGTCGACGCCGGGTAGCCGCTGCAGGACCGCGTAGATGTCGCCGGCCTGGATCGGGCGCCCGAACGGCCAGCCGTCACCGGAGGGGCCGCCGTAGATCGGGTCGAGGTACGCGTACAGCGCCTCCCGGGCCTGATCGCGGACCGCCTCGGAGGTGCTGCGCCGGTGTGCCACCACCGACGCGACGACCGTGACGCCCTGGTAGAACGGCGGCTCGACCGAGATCCGGGCGCCCAGGCAGCGACGCTCCTCCAGGTACCGGGCGATCCGGCCGAGCATCTCCGGGTTGGGCTTGAGGTCGGCGAAGTCGGTCGTGCCGTCGTCGCCGGGCGCGACCGCGGGCACCACCAGCACCCGGACCGCGGCCGAGTCGTCACCGACCGGGACGCACCGCACCCGGGCCGCCTCCGGTGCGGCCTCGCGGGCCAGCAGCTCGTAGTCCTCGGCGGTGACCGCACGATAGCGGGTACGCAGGCTGAGCGGCCCGCGCACGGCGGCGTCCTTCACCGACTCACCGTCCACCCCACCGGAGGCCGGGCGGCGGTTGGTCACCGTGCTGACGAACGGCACCGGGTTTCGCTGCACGGTCAGCGCGTCGCGGGCCACGTTGCCGCGGCGGCCGCCACCGGTCAGGTAGCGCTGGATCCGGATCGGAGCGCCCTTGGGCGGCACGTCGCCGTAGTAGCGCAGGCCGCCGGACGTCTCCCGGACGACCGGCCCGAAGACCACCTCGCCGCTGGTCCGGTCGACCATGAAGTGCAGGTCCTCCGGGCCGGACTCGGCGAACGACGGCACCTCGCGCCACTCCTGCCAGCCGTCACCGCCGGCCACCTCGATCACCAGCGGCTCGTCGGAGGCGACGACCGGGCGGCGGGCCAGCTGGAACCGCTGCCCGGGCACCCCTTCGGACAGACCCAGCGTCTCGTCTCGGACCACCTCGGCGTGCACCGCGCGGGTGGTGCCGCCGACCGTGCTGGCCACGGCCGAGGTCAGCTTGGGCGACTGCCGGTACGGCGGCTGACCGAGGTCGGGCTCCACCACCTTGCAGCGCAGCCAGCCGGCCCGCTGCCGGCCCACCACCGACGCGGCGTGCCCGGCCGGCAGGTGCAGGATCAGGTCACCGGTCCGGTTGAAGCCACCGGTGGAGTCCTTGCCGACCTCGCACGGCACCCAGCCGTCGCCGTCCCAGGCGGTCCACTCCCACGGTGGGTAGCGCGGGTCGACGCCGACGCCTTCGGCCTCGCACTCCACCCGCAGCAGCACGGCCCCGCCGGGCACCGGGTTGGACAGGCCGAAGTAGACCGTGTCGCCGGACTGCGGCTCGGCGCTGAACACCGGGATCGGCACGCCCGACTTCAGATCCTCGCTCCGCTCGATCGGGTTGCCGTCCGGGGTCGCGGTCATCACCCGCTCGAGCCGGGACGGCTCGATCCGCAGCGCCGCCCGGGTGGTGAAGACGACCGGGTCGGTGGACTCGGCGGGCACGGTGGCGACCTGCGAGTCGCCGGGCACGGTGACCGCCTCGTCCTGCACCGCGGACAGCCAGAACGTCACGTCGGCGGTGGCCATCGTGGGCGGCAGCAGGGACACGCCGATCAGGTCGAGGAACCGGAGCAGATGCAGGTCGGGCATCCGGTTGATCCGGTAGATCAGCTGGTCGGTCATGAACGCGAACGTCTCGATGAGCGTGACACCCGGGTCCGACACGTTGTGGTCGGTCCACTCCGGGTTCCGCTCCTGCACCATCCGCTTCGCCTCGTCGACCAGGTCCTGGAAACGGCGGTCGTCGAGGTTGGGCACCGGCAGCGGCATCAGTTTCCTCCGGTAATGCGGGCCATGGCGCTCGGGCCCGCCTCGATCTCGTCCGGGGCGTTGCCGCCGCGCGAGGGGATGACATAGAACGGGAAGACCAGGTTGCGCGGGTCGTTGGTGCCGCGGATGGCGTAGTCGATGTCGATCAGCAGCGTCTCGGACCGGCCGGGGGCGAATCCGACGCGTACGTCGAGCAGGTCGATGCGCGGCTCCCAGCGCTCCAGCGAGACCCGCACCTCGTACGCGATCCGCCCCGCGGTGGAGGCGTCGGCCGGCGCGAAGACCAGCTCGTGGATGTTGCACCCGAACTCCGGGCGCATCGGGCGCTCACCCGGCGCGGTGGCCAGGATGAGCCGGATGCTCTCCACGATCTCCCGATCGCCGCGCACCAGGGCGATCGAGCCGGTCGGGTCGGTACGCAGCGGAAACGCCCACCCCGCGCCGACGAACCGTGACGGATCCCGCATCGTGCAGCCTCCTTTCAGCCGATCAGGACGGTCGGGCAGCCGGGCGGCAGGATCGGCGCGCCGCAGCCGGACTTGTCGCCGACCCGCGCCGCCGGCTTGCCACCGATCAGCACGGTCAGCGAACCGGGCGGGATGATCGGCGTCGGCGGGTGCGGCGGCTGCGGGAACGAGCAGGTGTGCAGGTCGCCGACCACGGCCGCGGGCATGCCACCGATCAGCACGGTGGGCACACCGGGACCGGTGATCACCCCGGGGTGCGGGGTCATGTCGGCGACCCGGGCGGCAGGCATGCCCATGACAACTCCCTGTTTCTCGGTGAATCAGTTCAGCTTGATCGGGGTGCCCGAGACGGTCACCGGCCCGGAGGCCTTCACGTCGGTCTTGGACTGGCCGGCCAGCGACGCGGTCATGCCCTTCATGTCCAGGGCGCCCGACCCGGCGTCGATGGTCACGCCGTTCGGGCCCTTGATCTCGACCGTCTTGGTCGCGGTCAGCTTGATCTGGTCGCCCTTGGCCTCGACGGTGCCCGACTTGACGTCCAGCCGCACCGAGAGCTTGCCGTCGCCGGTGGCCACCAGCACGCCACCGTCCTCGATGAACTGGATGGTGTGCCCCTTGCGGGAGACGAACCCCCGCACCGCGACCGCGCCGCTGCCGCCGTCGACCGGCTCGGTCTCCAGCTTGGGCGGCTTGTCGGTGCCGTTGTGCATGCCACCCAGCACGTACGCGTTGTCCGGGTCACCGTGCGCGAAGCCGACCAGCACCTCGTCCTTGACCTCGGGCAGCACCAGCGAGCCCCGGTCGGCGCCGGCACCGGGCTGCACCACGCGCGCCCACCCGGTCACGTAGTCGGAGTCCAGCCACGGGAACGTCACCTTGACCCGGCCCAGCTTGCGCGGGTCTTTGATGTCGCTGACCAGGCCGGGCACCAGGCCGCTGGTGACTCCGGCGGGCAGGCTGCCGCCGGTGCCGCCGCCGGCCAGGTCGTACACCGAGCGTTCGGTCCGCCCGGCCACCGTGAACATGGTCCGGTAGCCGTCGGTCGGGCTGAACGTGTGCCGGGTCTGGGTCAGCACGTACTTGCCGGTGAACGGGTCGCCCACGTTGGTCAGCGCGACCGCGGCGCCGGCCCGCAGCTTCGGGTTGCCCTTGGCCACGCCGTCCAGTTCCACGGCCGATCCGCCGAGCTGGTCGGCCAGCGACCGGGCCACCGCCTTCACCGTGTCGGCGGTCTGCCAGGCCGGGTCGGCCGCCCGCAGCGGGGGTGCGCCCATCTTCTTGGCGATCTCGGTCGGATTGGCCCCGGCCACCTCCATGCCGGGGGTACGCGGCGTCGCCGTCGCGGTCACCGCCTGCTTGTGTTCGGAGTCCCAGCCGTACGCCTCGACCGTCGGCACCTGGTGCGCGGCACGAACCGTGGCCCGCACCGAGATCAGGTTGCTGTGCGCCTCCAGGGCCAGCGGGTTGGCGGTGGCCTTGGCGTCGGTCCGCGGGGCCGTGGCCGGCGGCTCGGGCAGCTGGAAGCAGAGCTTGCCCTCCTCGACCGCGAGGTGCGCGCCGACCAGGTCGGCCAGCTGCGACAGGAAGTCCCAGTCGCTCACGTTGTTCTGCGAGATCTGGCCGTCCTGACCGGCACCGACACCCGGCACGTTGTCGATCTTGCCGGTGGGAACACCCGCCCGCTGCGCGACCTTGCCGACCACGTCGGCCAGGCTCATGCCCGGGTACGCGGCCACGCGCCGGCCGCGGAACAGTTTGTGCGCGACGTCCTGGCCGCGTACCTCGGTGATCGTCCCGGTCGGGTCGAGGTCGAGTTCGAGGGCGGTCACCTCGCCCTCGATCAGCGTCTGGGGACCACCCGGCTCGGCGGTCTGCACCGACACCTTCACCTTACTACCGATCTTGAAGGCGGCCTTGCCGATCACCACCGACCCCGGGTCCCGGAAGCGCAGCACGAAGACGTCGGGCAGGTTCCGGCTGTCGTCCACGTAGGCCAGCGCCAGCATCGCCGCCACGTCGGCCGGCAGGTCCCGGCCGTCCACGTTGACCAGCGGAGTGTTGGAGAAGCTCTCATTCGCCATCGCGTCGCTCCACCTCCTCGGGCGCCGGGATCAGCAGCCGCGAGCCCGGTTCCAGCCGCATCGGGTCGTCGATGTCGTTGAGCTCGGCGATCGCCCGCCACGCGTTCGGGTCGCCGAGCGCCCGGTACGCCACCGAGGGCAGCGTGTCGCCGGCGATGACCGTGTGCGTGTCCCGGGCGGCGAGCGCACCCGACGTCGGGTTCTGGCCGCCCTTCTCGCCGGAGATCTCCTCCAGTTGCACGGTGACGATCGCCCGCACCGGCAGGCCGCTCGGCGTGAACAGCGTGTACTTGCAGGACACCGAGCTGACGAAGGCCGGGAAGCCGGTCATCCCGCCCCACGAGAAGATCACCCAGGGCGGTGAGCCCTTCTTGCTGTTGCGGCTCGACATGGTCGGCACGCAGCAGGAGAAGAGCATCTCCACCTTCTTGACGACGCCGTCGTCCATCTTGTCGGTGGCGTCGAGGAAGAGCTCCAGGGTGAGCTTGCTCGGGTCCGACCCGGTGAACTCCGGCGGCGCGCTCTTGGCCGCGTTGCGGTTGGAGTCCCGCTTCCACTTGGCGTTCTTGGCGACAGTGAGTTCCTTGGGGTTGTACTGGAACTTGATCACCCCGATGACCGCGCCGCTGGGCGTCGAGGTGCTGCCGTCGGACGGCGGCTCGCGCAGCTCCAGCTGCGCCTTCTGCAGGTTGGACGGGGCCGGCGCCGGGGTCTGGCCGCCGGCCGAGGTGGCGGCCTTGCCGACGCTGACCGAGCCGGGCGAGGTGAACGCGACGGGCGAGGTCATGTCAGTGCTGTCCCCCGGTCTTGGCGGCGCCCGAGCCCATGAAGCCGTGGTGCGCCAGCTCCAGGGTCTCGGTCGCCAGCTTCGGGCTGTCCACGCTCATCTGCGGGCCGGTCCAGCGCACCGGAATCACACCCATCAGGCCCCACCGGGCGATCACGTCGTTCTTCGCGTTGCGGGCCTCGATCGTGGCCGTCTTGCGCTCGACGCCGGACGCCATCCGCATGAACCAGGCGGCGATCTTCTCGGTGTCCTTGGTGACCGGCCGGGACAGCTTGATGTTGGTGAACTTGATCCGGGTCGGCAGCTGCCAGATCCAGCCGTTGTTGCCGCCCTCCTCACGCTGCTCCACCAGGAACTCGCAGCCGAGCCCGTCACAGCTGATGAACGCGCCGAGGTTCTCGCCGTCGATGGAGACGGAGAAGAAGACGGCGACGGACTCTTCCAGATCCGGCATCGGACACTCCCTTCGTGGTTCGGCTCGGCCGGTCAGTGCCGCAGGTCAGTGAGCGACCCGCGGCGTTCCCGGTCCAGACGCAGCTCAGCCTTGAGCCGGCGCAACAACGGATCGAACAGCTTCTTGACCAGCTCGTCGGGCTGGGTGGCGGCCGCGGCGGCACCGCCCGGCGCACCGGGAGCGGCCGGTGCGGCCGGCGCGGCCGGCGCGGGGTCGGGTGTGGCCGCGGCGTCCTCGGCCCGGGACACCGTCGGCACCGGGTTGTCGGCCGAGGCGCTGACGGTGACCTGCCGCGAGACGGTGATCGGCGGTGCGTCGAAATAGTTCGGATCGGCGTACGGGCTGGAGCTCGGCGTCTCCGCGGCCGGCCGCGCGGTCAGCAGTTGCATCGCGGGTGACGCCGCGGCCGGCATCGCCGACCGCTGCACGCTGGGCGCGCCCGAACCGGACACGGTCGGCATCGCGCCGAAACCGCCGTCGCCCAGGCTGCCCAGCACGCCGGGCCCTCCGCCGTCGCTTCCCCGGCCGGGGGTGGAATAGGTCTGCAGGGGCACGGCGGTGCGGACCGGCGCGCCGGCGGGTGGTTCGGCGACGAGCTGGGCGACGGGTACGGCGGGCAGCTCGGCCGGGCTCGGCCCGGACGCGATCGAGGCGCCGGTGGCCGACGCCTGGGCCGCCGGCAGGTCGGCCAGCGCCGGGCGCAGCGGCCGGTCCCCGACCAGCCGGGAAACCACCGGCAGCACCGGGGCGGCGGACGCCGACGCGGTCGGCGCCGACGGTGCCGGCACCGGGACGACCGGGCCGCCTCCGGCCGCTGGGGCGCCGTGCGTCACCGCGACCGGCAGCTCCGGCTCGGCGATGTCGTCGGCGATCCGCTGCACCGCCGGCCCGCTCGTCTCCCCCGGGCCCGTGGCACCGGACAGCGCCGAGGCGATCGGGCTGGACGCGAGGGTCGGTGCGGGCGGGGACAGCAGCGGTGAGCTCTCGTCCAGGGCGGCCCCGAGACCGAGGCGCTGCACCGGCGACGGCGGGGACAACGGCATCGCCGGGCTGTCCGGGCCGGTGGCCGTACCCGGGGCGGCGGGAACGTCGACCGGCCGGGCGAGAGCTTCGCCGTGCACCGGCCGGACCGACTCGAACCCGGCATCCGGCACCGCGCCGCCGCCCTCGTCGAACCGCTGCGCTGCCAGTGGCATCACGTCGCCACCCATGTCGAACCGCTGCACCGCCGGGGGCAGGTCGTCGCCTGGGCCGAAGGGCCGGGACCCACCGTCGAAGCCGTGCTGCGCGGCCGGCTCGATCGGAGCGCCCAGGCCGAGCCGAGGCGGCTGCTCCGGAGCGGCGCTGCGCTGCACCGGCAGGTGGAAGTGGTCGTCGTGCGCGACCGCGCCCGGCGTGTCGGCGGCGACCCGCTGCACCCCCGGCTCGTCATCGTCGAGGGCCCGCTGAATCGGGGCGTTGAGCAGCGGCGCGTCGTTTTCCGCGGACCGCTGGGCCGGGGCCGCCTCGCCATCGGCCACGCGCTGAACCGGCGCCTCCGCGGCCTGCTGCGGCGAGCCGGCGCGCTGGACCGAGGCGTCCGCGCCCGGCTGCGCCGAAGCGCCCGCGGCCGGATGCGCCCAACCGCTCGTGGTCGCATGCGCCGACGTGTCGGTGGCACGTTGCAGCGGAAGGTCGAGGTCGCGCTGCAGAGGCGTTCCGGCCGCTTCGGCTGCCCGCTGTGCGGCCGCGGCGGTCTGGTCGGCGGCCCGCTGCACGGGTGTCTCGGCCGAGCGCTGAGCCAGCGTCTCGGCGACCCGCTGCACCGGCGGCGGCTGCGCGCCGGAACCGGCCGGGGTGGCATCGTCGGCCGCCCGCTGCACCGGCGCGGTCGCGTTGTCGCCAGCGCTCCGCTGCGCCGCGTTATCGTCCGCCATCCGCTGCACGGCGGCGTTCTCGTCGGACATCCGCTGCCCCGCTGCGGCGTCGGCATTGCGCTGCACGGCGGCGGCGTCTGTCATCCGCTGCGCCGTGGCGGCGTCGTCGGCGGCCATCCGCTGCACGGCGGCGCTGTCGCCGGCCGTTCGCTGGGCCGATGGTGCCGGGGCGGAGGCGAGCGGCAGGGCGGCGTCGGTGGCCGTCCGTTGCACGGGCGGGAGGGCCGCGCCGGTGGAGGCGCTGCGCTGCACCGGGGGCAGGGCCGCGCCGGACGACGCGATTCGCTGTACCGCATCGCCGGAATCGTCGGCTTCGGGCGTACCCTCCGGATCTTGAACCGGCGGAGCCGACGCACCCAGCGTGGGCGCGGCCGCCTGCTCGGGCGCCTCGGCCTGGTCCGCCGACGGGACGCCCGCTCCCGGCTGCGGGGCAGCCTCCACGGGGGACGGTTCGTCGGCCGGCGGCGTCTCGGCCAGCCGCGACACGGTGAAGTTGACCGGCCGGGCCGGGCGCTCCGGTTGCGAGGCGGCCACCGGCATCTCGGGCAGCGACCCGGCGGGAAGGTCGGGTCGCACGCCCGACGGCCGGGCGAACTCGCCGATCGTCCCGGACGGCTCGCCCGCGCTCACGCCGTGCCCGAGCGCGCCGACGAACCGCGGATCTTGCCAGGCCGAGAGCGATCCGCTGAACCGCTGCACCGGGTTGGCCAGGATGTCGTCGCCGACCACGCGCTGGATCGGCGCCACTAGACGCCACTGGTCGGCCGGCGGGCGCGGCGGCACGACCGGCGCCGACACGGGTGCGGGCGCCGGTTCCTCCTGCTTACGCCGCCACGGCCACATGAGACCTCACCGACCTTGACTGATGCGGTTGTTGATACTGGCGATCTCCGCCACGTAGCGGCGGCGATCGGGGTGTTCCAGGTCGAGGATCTCGTCCAGCGACCAGTGGAAGTGGTAGGCGACGTACGCGACCTCCTCGTGGAGGCGGTCGGCCGCGTACGTCACGATTCCCCCGGGCGCCCACCCGCGAGGTCGATCGCGAACGAGTGCCCACAGGACGGACAGCCGACGCTGGCCAAGGTGTGACCCTCGGTGTTGATGCGGCGGTACATGTCCTGGAGGAATGCGAGGTCGGTGGCGAACAGGTTCTCGATCACCCCGGCGTGCACGTCGGTGATGTCGCCGATGTTCATGACCACCCGGGCCAGGAGCACCACCGTCAGGTAGGCGGGGTTCTCCCGGACCCGGTCGTCACGCAACGGGACGAGCTCGTCCCGCCCGGTCGCCAGCCGCATCGTGCCGGTGCGGTGCACCCGGCCGTCGTCGTCCACGTAACCCCGCGGCAGTTCGAAGTCGAACGTCGTCTGCAGGGTCGGCTGGGGTTGGGGGCTCGCCGGACCGGCAGCGGGCGGCGCGTCCGCGACGGCGGCCATGGTGCGTCGCATGGTGTTACTCGACCTCCATCATTTCGTACGTGAGGACAATCTTCTCGGTCAGAACGCTGGTGTCGCCGGCCTTGAGCGAGCCGATCTCCAGGCTCTTGGGCCACGCGTTGGTCAGCTTGTAACGCTTGATCGGCGTGCCCTCGTAGTCGAAGACGATGATCGCGCCGCCCTTGCGGGCGCTGGTCATCTTGCCGAAGTGGGCGTCCTTGACCCACTTCTCGAAGCTGTTGTCACCGGACAGACCGCGGGTCAGCGTGACCTCACCGGCCTTGGGGCGGCCGGGCAGCTTCTTGACGATGTACTTGCCATCGTTGGTGTTCTGCTTGAGCTCGATGACGTCCTGTTCCATCTTCAGACCGCTGACCTCTTGGATCTGCGCGATCATGATCCCGTCGACCTCGAGCCCGAACGAGTGGCCGACGGACTTGTCCAAATCGGGAAGTGCCATGGTTTCCTACCCTTTCGCTGCTGACCGGTGGGGATTACTCGTTGACCAGGCTGGTGCCACCGGACATCTGCGCCAGGCGGAACACCACGAACTCGGCCGGCTTGACCGGCGCTATGCCGATCTCGCAGGTGACCTGACCGTTGTCGATCTGCTCGGCCGGGTTGGTCTCCCGGTCGCAGCGGACGTAGAAGGCCTCGTCCGGGGTGAGCCCGAAGAGAGCGCCCTTGCGCCACTCGGTGACGAGGAAGGAGCCGACGGTACGGCGGATCCGGGCCCACAGCGCGTCGTCGTTCGGCTCGAACACGACCCACTGGGTGCCGACGAGGATGGACTCCTCGAGGTAGTTGAAGAGGCGGCGGACGTTGAGGTAGCGCCATGCCGGGTCGCTGGAGAGGGTACGGGCGCCCCAGACGCGGATGCCGCGGCCCGGGAAGGCCCGGACGCAGTTCACGCCGATCGGGTTGAGCAATTCCTGCTCGGCCTTGGTGAGCTGGGTCTGCAGGTCGACGGCGCCGCGGACAACCTCGTTGGCCGGGGCCTTGTGCACGCCGCGGGTGGCGTCGTTGCGGGCCCACACGCCGGCCATGTGGCCGCTCGGCGGGACGAAGCCGTTGCTGCCGGTGGACGGGTCGAAGACCTTGACCCAGGGGTAGTACAGGGCGGCGTACTTGGAGTCGTAGCCGGCCAGGTCCTGCCGCCACTCCCGGATCTGCTGCGGGGACAGGCCGGGCGGCGGGTCCAGGATCGCCATCCGGTTGCCCATCAGCTCACAGTGGGCGATCAGGCTGAGCTGCACGGCCTTGAGCGTCTCGAGGTCGATCGAGCCGTTCTGGTACGCGCTCATCAGGTCGGGCACCGAGACCATGGTGATCTCGTCGACCGCCTCCAGGCCACCGAAACCGCTGCGCTCGGCCACGTCACCCACGTAGTCGTCGGCGACGACCGCGTGCGGCACCGGCGCCGGCACGGCCGGCTGCTCGGCGACCAGCGACACCGTGCCCTTGGCCAGCCCGTTGGCCGCGGCGACCTCTTCGACGGTGATCAGCTTGGAGTGCTCGCGGAGCTGGGTGACGACGTTCTCCCGGCCGCGTTTGGTGGTGACGTTGAACTTCTCCGCCTCTTTACCGTCCTGCTTGACGATCAGGACGGCGCGGTCGTCGGGAGAACCTTCACCGGCGTCGTGAACCTCGACGGTGATGTTCTGGTTGGACTGGCCGGCCGGCAGTTCACGGGCGACCACCCGGTAGCCGCCCAGCTGGGCCTGCGGCTGAGCGGTGATCGCGGCCGCGCCGTTGCCGCCGTCCTGGCCGCCGTTGATCCGGACGATGTAGCAGTTGCCGCCACCGTTGAGGAAGTAGCCGTAGACGGCGTGCGCGAGGTACTGCCCCTCGGCGAACTCGCCGAACACCTGGGCGTACTGCGTCCAGTTCGACACCAGCGTCGGCGTGTGCACCGGTCCCTGCGGTGCGAAGCCGACGAAGGCCGCCACCGCGGTGCCCACACCTTCAATGGGTCGCGAACCGGCCTCGACCTCCTCCACGTAAACGCCCGGGGAGAGATAGGTGGGCATCGCGTGCCTCCTTCAGTTCACAGTGAATCCCCGGCAGCCCCCTCCGGGTCTGCCTCTGGTGTTCATGCTTCGCCAGCCCGCGCGGGCGAACAATGACCCGGCGATCGGTCGGGAGGGAACTCGTCGGTGCCCCATCGGGCACGAGATCGCGTTGTGCGGCTGACCTTCCCCATCGGGCAGGCCATATTGCCCGACCGGCTGCCCGGGGGCGCGCTGACCAGCGCCTCCCGGACGTAACACTGTCGAATGGGCGACCTTGTCGGCCATTCGATCCTCGGGGGAGGTACGCGATGAGGCTTCCGGCGGAGGACCGCACCGACGACCGCGATCCCGCGCGCCGACCGGCGCCGGCCACCGATCCGAACCGGACCGAGACCACCGAACCGAGCCGGGCCGACGGGGCCGCGCCGGCCGCACGACGGCCGGTGACGCCGCGCGCGACACAGCGCCTCCAGGCCGCGGCGGGCAACCGGGCGGTGTCGGCGCTCATCGCCCAGCGCCAGCCGAACGCCGCGGTCGACTCCGCGGCTTCTCCGGGCGAGATGGCCGCTCCGGTGGTGGAGGAGGCGGTTGCGCCGGTGCAGCGGTATGCCCGTCCGCCGGCCGCGTCGGCGCCGAAGTTCGGGGCGCTGAAGTCGGACGTGCGAGGGAAGCAGAAAACTCTCGCCGCGCATCCGCCGCCCGCGTCGAAGGCCAGCGCCGCGCAGGCTGCTGCGAAGCCGCCGGCTGATGACAAGCAGGCGCAGGGTAAGGCGGCGAACGCGGAGAAGATGAACGCCGCTCAGCCCGGCACCTTTGACAAGGCGGCGTTCATCGCGGCGGTCAACAAGGCCATCGCTGAGCAGGCCCCGAAGAATTTGGATGAGGCCGATAACTTCGGTGACTCGGGTAAGGCCGACGCGGTCAAAGGGCAGGTCCAAGGCCAGGTCGGGCAGGGTAAAGAACAGTCGGCCAAACAGATCGAGACCACCACCAAGGCCGCCCCCGACACGGCCGCGGCCAAAGAAAAACAGGTCACCCCGCTTGCTCAGGAGCCGGCGCCGGGCAACCCGGGGACCCCGAACCCGGCCAACGCCATCCCCGACAAGGCCCCCGCCAGTGCGACCGATTTCTCCGCCGGGCCGCAGCAGGTCGACCAGCAGATGACCGACGCCCAGGTCACCGAAGAGCAACTGGCCAAGTCCAACGAGCCCGAATTCACCGGCGCGTTGAAGGAGAAGAAAGCCGGGGAGGAACACGCCGCGACCGCGCCCGGGCAGGTCCGGGCGGCGGAGAACCAGACCCTGAGCGATGCGAAGGCTGGGGCGCAGAGCACGGCGGCGTCCTCGATCGAGGGCATGCGGGGGCAGAAGGCTGCGGCGAACAACGCGGTCGGTCAAGGCCAGCAAGGGGCCCAGGGCAAGGACGAGTCGAAACGGGCGCAGGTCACCGCGAAGCTGCAGACCGTGTTCGACGCCACCCAGAAAGACGTCGAGGGGATTCTGACCGGTCTGGACAAGAAGGTCGACGACGCGTTCAGCTCGGGGGAGAAGCAGGCGCGGGATGCGTTCACCGCTGAACACAAGCGGCGGATGGACGAGTACAAAGACAAACGTTACTCAGGATTCACCGGCAAACTGAAGTGGGTCAAAGACAAGTTCGCCGGTCTTCCCGACGAAGCGAACCAGATCTTCGTGACCGCCCGGCAGGGCTACGTCGCCCGGATGCAGGGCGTCATCTCCACCGTGGCCGACGTGATCGGTGCCGAGCTGAACCGGGCGAAGCAGCGGATCGCGGCCGGCCGGCAGCAGTTGCAGGCCGAGGTGCAGAAACTGCCCGCCGACCTGCAAGCCATCGGTAAAGAAGCCGCGGGGGAGTTTTCCGGGAAGTTCGACGAGTTGACCTCGAGTGTCGATGCCAAGGGTCAGGAGCTGGTCAACACCCTGGCCAGCAAGTACAACGAGGCCCTCAAGTCGGTGGATGCCGAGATCGATGCCGAGAAGGAGAAGAACAAGGGCCTGATCGCCAAGGCCGTCGACGCCGTCAAAGGTGTCATCGACACCATCCTCAAACTCAAAGACCTCCTCCTCGGGGTGCTGGCGAAGGCCGCTCAGGCGGTGATGGCCATCCTCAAAGACCCGATCGGGTTCCTCGGGAACCTGGTCTCCGCGGTCGGTGCCGGTCTGAAAGCGTTCATGGCCAACATCGGTAGCCACCTGAAGAAGGGGTTGATCGGGTGGCTGCTCGGATCCATGGCCAACGCCGGTATCCAGCTGCCGGACAAGTTCGACCTGCGCGGGATCCTGTCCATGATCGCGTCGCTGCTCGGGCTGACCTGGGGCGCTATCCGCGGCCGGATCGTGCAGAAAGGCATCCCCGAGCAGGCCATGACCGCGGTCGAGGCCGGCGTCCCGATCGTGGCGAAGCTGCAGTCCGGTGGGGTCGCGGGGGCGTACGAGGAGATCAAGGACCAGGTCGGGGATCTGAAGGAGAACCTGCTCGGCAAGATCAGTGAATATCTGATCCCGACCGTGCTGATCGCCGGGATCACCTGGA
The DNA here is from genome assembly GCF_043197135.1 of Actinoplanes sp. NPDC049265. NCBI lineage: Bacteria > Bacillati > Actinomycetota > Actinomycetes > Micromonosporales > Micromonosporaceae > Actinoplanes > Actinoplanes sp. NPDC049265. The sequence goes on from NZ_JBICSP010000002.1 coordinate 157,045, forward strand.
TCATCAGCCTGCTCAACCCGGCATCCGCGTTCATCAAAGCCTGCAAGATGATCATCGACATCGTCACGTTCATCATCGACCGCGGCGCCCAGATCATCGAATTCGTCAACGCCGTCCTCGACGCCGTCATCGCCATCGCCGGCGGCGGAGCAGGCGGCGTACCCCAACTCATTGAAGGGGCCCTGGCCAAGTCCATCCCAGTCCTGATCGGCGCCCTCGCCGCCATCCTCGGCATCGGCGGGATCGCCAACAAGGTCAAATCCTTCTTCCAGGCCCTCTCCAAACCAGTCATGAAAGCCGTCGACTGGATCGTCGGGAAAATCGTCGGACTCGGCAAGAAAATCTGGGCCAAACTCAAGCCCAAGGGCAAGAAGGGCCAGCCGGGCTCCGGCGAACCGGCCGAGGGCAAGCCCGCTCGCGAACGCGCGGCGATCGCCGACGCCGATCGGGTGCTCAAGTCGGCCAAGACCCACGAGTCGGCGCAGCAGCAGGTCGGCACGATCGAGCACAAGCACCAGGTGCCGCTGAAGCTGGTGGTCGAGTCGCGAACAAACGAGGGTGAGGTCGTTCACGTCCAGACCAGCCAGACCGGGAGTCACCGGATCGGCGGGAACCCGGAGGAACGCTATCGGGCGTTGCGGGCCAAGCTGACCAAGGTCGAGGCGCAGATGGGTCTGGATCACCTGTGTGACGAGCAGCGGGCCACCGGCGCGTCGGTGGGCGTCCTGATCGGGCACCTGGAGAAGCTGCCCCTGCCGGTGTGTCAGGAGAAGCTGGTCAAGGCGTACGAGAACGCCGTCAACAGCGACGGCAAGGGCCTGGCCGTCACCCGCCTCAAGAAGAAGATCGACCAGGTCAAGATGTCGATCGACCACGCCGTCAAGGTGGAGGAGGTCAAACGGCGGCCGGAGTGCAAGGCGCTGCTCGGCCGGATGCGGGACTGGACCAGGGAGCTCACCGGGATCGCCGACAGCATCAGCACCGGCGACGTGAACCGGAAGTTCCAGGAGGACGAGATCCGCAGCAAGGTCAACAACGTCCTGGAGGCCTTCGTCGCGCAGGCCAAGGAGCACGGCTACCCGTCGATCGACGTCCTCAAGCACCCCTCCGACTACGTGCTGGCCGGTGAGATCCGAGAGGAGTGGCGCGGCGACATCCGGGGCAAGTTCTACGGCTCCACGTACTCCGACGAGGTCGAGGACTGGGGCGACGCCGAGCAGGTCCGGCTGGTCGCCGAGAAGGCCAATCACCCGGAGCTGAGCGGGCATCCCGGCTTCAAGGATCCGACCTGGTTCTACTGCCCGCACTGCCGCCAGCTGCGACCGCTGAAGACGACGAACTCGAGGGGCGTGCTGGTGCGGAACCTGACCTTCGACCACAAGAAGCCGATCGCCAACCACTGGACGAACCTGGGCGGTAACAACACCAACCAGAAGACCCGCACCGACTACTACAGCCTCAAGAGCAATCTCGAGGTCATGTGCGGGCCGTGCAACTCGGCCAAGGGCAGCGGCGGCGAACGGTACGATCCCAAGGTCGGGAGCAGCTTCCGTGGCCCCGGCGAGTAGGGTCGGGGCCGTGTCCGAGGACGCCGAATTCCGGCTGTGGTTCCCCCGCTGGACGGGGTCCGGCGAGGCGACCACGCTGGCCTTCGACGTCGAGCGGGTCGGCCGGAACCTGCTGCACAAGGGCACCGACGAGGTGTGCCGGGCGTTCCTGGCCGCCTGGGGCCTGCCCGATGTGGCGCCGCGGGCGTGGCGGCTCGACCGGGTCTGCACGCCGTTCTTCACCGAGCTGCCCGAAAACGACAGCTGGCGCGACCGCTACCGCGTCTCGTGGCGGGCCGAGCTGGAGGTCGGCGGCGAGCCTCGGGCCGTCGGTCCGGGCCCGGCCGAGGTGGTGGCGTACGACGCGACGAGCGACGACGGCCCCGGCCGTCGCCCGGCCGTCGAGGTCTGCGAGGTGCTCGCCGCCGGCGCCGACGACGATGTCGCGGCCCGGCTGGGCCGGCGGTTCCCGGACTCCCCGCTGACCGTGCACGAGGTCACCGAGCGCGGCCACGTCTTCCGCATCGGTCGCCTCGCCCTGGGCCGGCAGAACGTGGGACTGCACCTGGATCAGCTCGACGCGACCCGGGACGCGTGCCGCGAGCTGGGTCTGGTGACCGATATCCCGGGCTTCGAACACCTGCGCGCGACAGTTCTCTGACGACATCGACCCGGAAGGTGCCCATGACCGACCAGCGACTCGCGGTGTTCCTCATCGGACATCCCGTCGACGACGACTACGAGCCGTGGCTGCACAAGCGTCTGGCCTTCGCCAAGGTGACCGACGTGGCCGGCGGGACGGGCACGTGGTCGGGTCTACCCTGCCGGGTCACGCACCGGAACGACGACGAGTCCGGTCCGCTGTTCGTGGCGGTCGACGCGGCGGCGTTCGACATCGCCATGACGCTGGCGCCGACCGAGCGTGAGCTGCCGCCGCCGCTGTCCACGTTCGTGGACGCGTGCGAGGACGTCCGCCCGACGCTGGCATTGCTTTCGGCCGGCCCGATCGCCGAGGACAGCTGGGACGACTTCGCCACGGACGCCGCCGCGCTGGCCGACAACGCCGAGTTCGGCGGCATCCTCGAGCTGCCGTGCACCGCCGTCTACCTGAACGGCTTCGGCGTGATCATGCTGGACGAGCCGCCCGCCGTGACCACCGTGGAGGTGGCGCACGGCGGGGCCGTCTATCTGACCGGGTGGCGCGGCTAGGAGGTCGCCTCTTCCTCCTCGCCGGCCTCCTCCTCGCGCTGGACGTAGCCCTGCACCTCGGCCGGCTCCTCGTCCTCGCCCTCCTCACGCTGCACGGAGGGCTCCTCGATGCGCTGCAGACCGGCGGCCGGGGCGGCGTCGTGGCTGTGCCCCGCGTGCGCGTCGCCCGACATCAGCCGGTCGGCGTTGGACGAGGCCTCCCGCTCGAAGCGGTCGGACGGGTCGCTGACCTTCACGCCGCCACCCGCGTCGGAGCCGTCGACCGGGCCGCTGCGCTGCTGCACCACGTGGGTCAGCTCGTGGGCGAGCATGTGCTTGCCCGAGTCCGAGCCCGGGTCGTACTTGCCGTCCTGGAAGACGATGTTCGAGCCCACCGTGTACGCCTGCGCGTTCACCGATTTGGCCGAGTCGTGCGCGGCGCCGCCGGTGTGCACCCGGACGTCGCCGAAGCCGGTGCCGAACCGGGACTCCATGTCGGTACGCGTGTCGTTGTCCAGCGATGAGCCACCGCCGCCATTGACCACGTCGAGAACCGGCGACTTCTCCTGCTCCATCATCGTGTTCACGCCGGAATTGCCAATCGCGCGCTGCAGCCCGAGCATCCCGCCCTGGCCGAGCACGTCGGTCCGACCGGCCACGGCGGCCTTCATCGAGATGTCGGTGTCCTCGCGCTCGACCCGGTCGGCCTTCGGCCGGAACTCGCTCTCCTGGCCATGGTCGTGACCGTGCATAGCCGCCCCCTTGAGGATCGTCTGCTCCACGCCCACTGTCACATCCGATGCGCACGCGGTACAGGTTCGTTGGCGCGATCCACCGGGCATTGTCCCCCGCCCGAAAGGGCAACAGTCCGCTTCGCTCTCCAAGACCTTCAAAGATCATGTCGTAGCGGGGTGGGTGGTACAGACCGCTGCTCCCGCCGAGGTCGCTTCGCTCCACGTGCGAGATTTGGTTGCGCCCCAAAAAGAGGCAGTGGTAGGTCAGGGCGGTATCCGGGGCCCGGATACCGCCCTGACCTACCACTGAAAGAGCTGGCTACGTGACTTGTGCGAGGTAGGGGCCGAATTCCCGGTCGAGGCAGAGGCGGCCGAGTTTGCGGTACTCGCGGGCGACCGCACCGACCAGGTCGATCATGCCGACCGGGCGGGAGTCGGCCGCGGCCAGGTAGGCCGCCGTCACCGCGGCCGCCCGGATGTGGCCGCCGGCCAGCTCGAACTGCCGCGACATGAAGGACAGGTCGATGTCGTCGCGGCGCGGCACACCGGGACCGAGGCAGACGTCCCACAGCGCCTTGCGGTGCTCCTCGTCGGGCACCGGGAAGTCGACCACGGAGTCGAGCCGGCGGGTGAACGCGTCGTCCAGGTTGGCCCGCAGGTTGGTGGCCAGGATCGCCACCCCGTCGAAGGTCTCCATCCGCTGCAACAGGTACGCGCTCTCGATGTTCGCGTACCGGTCGTGCGCGTCGCGTACCTCGGACCGCTTGCCGAAGATCGCGTCGGCCTCGTCGAACAGCAGCACGCCGTTCACCCCGGCCGCCTCGGTGAAGATCCGCTCCAGGTTCTTCTCGGTCTCGCCGACGTACTTGTCGACCACCGTGGCCAGGTTGACGGTGTACAGGTCGAGGCCGAGCGAACCGGCCACCACCTCGGCCGACATGGTCTTGCCGGTGCCCGAGTCACCGGCGAACAGCGCCACCACGCCCAGCCCCCGGCCGCCGCCCGGGCGCATCCGCCAGTCCTGCAGCACCCGTTCGCGGTGCCGGGCGCGGGCCGCCAGCTCGCCCAGCTGGGCCAGCACCGGGGCCGGCAGCACCAGGTCGTCCCAGCCGACGGCGGGTTCGATGCGGCGGGCCAGGCGTTCCAGTCCGGCCGCGTTCTGGGTACGCGCACCCTGCCGCAACCGCGTGACGTCGACCAGTTCCCCGTCCGCGTTGGCCGCCAGCACCGCCGCCTCGGCCGCCCGGCGGATCTGCGGCGGCCCGAGGCTGAAGTGCGCGGTGGCCGCGGCTGGGTCGACGCCCGGCGCGAGCTTCCCGTCCAGGGAGGCGCGCCACACGGCGGCCCGGATCGCGGCCGGCACCGCCTCGGCGTCCAGGTGCAGCGGCGGCCGGTGGCCCCAGCGCGGGTCCCAGCCGCTGGTGCCGTAGACGAGCAGGGCCGCGTCCGTACCCGAGAAGGCGTCGAGCAGACCACCCGGGGGTGACCCACCACCGGCGATCGGGCCGACCACCACACCGGCGCCGGTCAGCAGCGCCTCGCGCAGCAGCGGGCGGACCAGCTCGGGCAGGTGGTGGAGCCGTTCCGCGTCGACCACCAGGGCGGGCCGGCCGAACGCGTGCAACCCGGTCACGGCCAGCGCCGGGCCGCTGCCACCACTGCGCTCGCGCAGGTAGAGCAGGCGGGCGCCGCTGGTCAGGGCGCGGGCGACGACGTCCGCGCCGGGCAGGTCGTCGACCGGGTCGACCGGCGCGGCCAGCACCGGGCCGAGCGCCGGGTCGATCCGCATGTCGCCGAGCAGGTGCGCCACCACCGGGTCGGGCACCCGGAGGGTACGCGACAGCAGCGGCCGGTCCTGTTCCTCGACGACGAGCAGCCCGTTGCGGACCAGGGGGGAATCCGCACCGAGCCGGGACCGCCCGGCGGCCGAGCCCTCGGCCAGGCCGCACAGCCGCAGGGCCAGCCCGGCGGTGGCCCGGCGCCGGGTGACGTCGTCGTTGAGGTAGCCGTAGAACTGCTCGTACCGGCTGTCCACATCGGGCGCGACCGCGACCATGAGCAGCTCGACGTCGAGCGCGGACAGGCCGAGCCCGGCCGGCAGCACGGCCGGCTCGTCGGCCGGCGCGTCGGCCCACGGCACGGTGGCCGGGTCGCGGTTCTGCTCGAGCAGCGCGTCGATGATCTCGTCGGAGAGGTAGAGCCCGCGGAACGGGTCGTCCGGTGCGGGGTCCCGTTTGCGGCGGGCAGTGACCGCCTCACGGATCCGTTTCTCCAGATCGGCCAGCCGTCCGAGCAGGCCGGGCAGTGCGTTCACGTCGCGTCCGGGCGGCGGCGCATGCGAACCATGGCGACCCGCGACTCCTCGGCCGGCTTGCTGCCCTCGGGCAGCTCGGGCACCGGCCGGTGGCGTACCGGATCGTCGCCGTCCATCGACAGCAGGACACCCTCGGAGGCGATGGTCGCGGCCTCCATCCGGCGGCCGGACTCGACCGGCGCGCTGACCACGACGTCGAGCGACGGCTTGAGCTCGCCGCCCAGCGCCGACCAAACGTCGGCGAACGCGCGGTCCTCGGGCGGCGGCAGGGCCACCGTGAGCGGCACCGGCATGTCCAGTTCCCGCAGCGAGCCGGTGAGCATCTCGGCCGGCAGCGCGTCGTACGCCAGCATCGACATGAGCAGCGCCGACAGCAGCCGATGCTCGTCCTCGGGCCGCTGCGTCCAGGCCGTGACCAGGTAGGACAGCTTGAAGTAGCGGGGCGGCAGATGCCGGGCGGTGATCTTGCCCTGGTCGTCGTACTCGTTGATCCGGCCGCGCGACTTGCGCCGCATGTCCTCCCGGATGTCGTAGAGATAAAGGTTGACCGTGGGCGCGTTGCGCCGGGCGGCCCAGTCCTTGGTCGGCGCCTCCAGCACGATGTCCACGTCACCACTACGCAGCACCTCGTGCCGCAGCAACTGCCGCAGCGCGTCGTCCACCTCGTGAATCACACGATCACCTCCGCACCGCGAAGTCCGCCGGATCCTGTCCGCCCGGCACCACCAGGAAGTCGGCCGAGATCACCTTCTTGGGTTCCCGCAGGTCCATGTCGGTGCCCTCGGCGATGAGCTTGCGCGGGCCGAGCTGGTCGCGGTGGAAGACCAGCACCTGCACGCGGAACCGGCCGTCCTTGCCGACCTTCACCCGCTGCGGCACCTTGATCCCGGGCTCCCAGGTCAGGGTGACCGTGCTGCCCGGCTTGAAGCCCTGGCCGACCGCGGCGGTGACGAACCCGGGCGGCCCGACCTTCGGCTCGGCGGTCAGCGTCGGCGTGAACGTCGGCTTGGGCTGCTCCGTGACCACGGTGTTCTTGGGCAGCACGGAAATGGCGGCCGAGGCTGTCGCGATGGCCGGCAGCCCGCCCGGGAACAGCCCGCTGACCGTGCTCTGCACCGTGCCGGTGAACGCGGTCTCGGTCGTCACGTCGATGCCCACAGTGGTCGAGGCGCCGGCGGCGAGCGCGCCGATCGACGTGACCACCGGGTCCTTGGTCGGGATGAGCGTGGACAGCCAGACCCGGGTGGCCGGAGCGTTGGTGGTGTTGGTCGCCACCGCGGTCAGCCGGATCGGGCTGTCGCCCTGGCTCACCTGGACCGGCGCGGCGGTCAGGGTCAGCGTCAGCCCCGCCGCCAGCGGCCGGAACGCCGCCTCGAACGCCTCACCCGGCGTGTCGACCAGCACGGTCGGATCGCCGCCGGCCGCCGGGAGGGTGCGCAGGGTGCGGCGGCTCGGCTCACCCGGCACGACCGACGTGTACGCGAGCACGGCGCCGTCCGGCGAGAAGGCAGGATCCTCGGCCCGGGGCGAGTCGGCCGGGGTGAACTGCCGGGGCAGCAGCCCGGCGGGATCGGTCACGCAGACCCGGCCGTCGGCGGTGAAGGCCACCGAGTTGCCGTCCGGCGCGAAGGCCGGCGCGTCGTCGTTCACCGCGGCCGGGCAGCCGACCGAGGCGTTGAGGCTGATGTCGATCTCGTCGAGGAAGGTGACCGGGCCGTCCAGCACCGCGGTCAGCGAGGCCGTGTAGATCCGCGACTTGTTGTCGGCGCCCGGGTCGATCACCGCGATCAGCGCGGTGTCCTGCCCGACGTTGCCGTCCGCGTCCTCGGCCGTGCAGGTCACCGTGGTCTGCCCGACCGGGAACGGCTCGGTCGTGCTGGCCGGCGGTGAGCAGTCCGGGGTGAGCGGGGTGCCGTCGGAGGCGACCGCGCTCGCCGGGTAGTTGACCGGTGTCCCGTACGCGTCCTTGGCCAGGACGGAAACGTCGTCGACGGTGACCAGCGGCAGCGCCGGGTCGTTGACCGTCACCGTGACCGGTGCGGTGTACGACTCCTGGTTGCCGTCCGGGTTCGGGTCGATCGGGTACGAGACGTCGCAGCGCAGCACGGTGTCCGGGTCGAGGCCGGGCGCGATGGTGACGGTCTGCTGGTAGTGCACGTCGGTGCCGCTGAAGACCCGGGTCGGGGTGCTGGGGCTGAAGCTGACCAGCAAACCGGCGTCACAGTGCCCGACCGTGGGCGTCACCACGATGCGCTCGTTACGCAGCGGGGTGAGAATGGCGCGGGACACGTTGTCGTGGTTGACCGTCCTGACCAGCTGACCGCCCGTCTCCTTGACCACGAAGGTTGCCTGCTGGGAGCAGGGCGACACCGTGCAGCCAATCACGGCCAGATCCATCTGACCGAGGTCGGCGGCGACCACCCGGGTGGAGCTGCTGTTCAGTTTGTCGACCGCGTCGGAAAGCTTGATCTTCTTGTTGCTGGGGTTGTGTGTGGGCGCGTCACCGACAAGCACGATGATCCGGTTGCTGTTCGCGCGCCACCGGGCCGGCGTGTCGGTACTGAGCTTGTCCAGCGCGAAGCCCCAGTCCTCAGGGTCGTCGTCCCTGCCTGCGACGCTCAACTTGTCCACCTGGTCGTGGACCTGCTGCGGATCAGGAGTGATCGGTGAATAAAGCTTGAAGAGGTCTTGCGGGTTACTCTGGTCCCGGAAGCCGGCCAGGCCGAACTGTGCCTTGGGCTGAGCCTGACGCACCTGATTGATGACCGCGTGCAGGTTGTCCTTCACGTTCTGCATCACGCCGCCCATGCTGCCCGTGGTGTCGACCAGCAGCATGATGTCCGGGGTGGGCAGGATCGCCGGCGTCTTCACCAGCTGGTCGATCGTGTACGACCCACCGGGGTACAGCCGCCGGTCGGTCGGGCCGGGAATGACCATGTGCGGCGGCTTCTGCACCTGCTTGCGGACGAAGGCGATCCGGGTGCCGTCCGGCGACCAGGCCGGCTTGGTGTCGGCCGCCCGCAGCCGCCACGGCACCGGGATGGTCCCGATCACGGCCCCGTTCTCGACCCGCACCACGACCACCGACCGGCTCTCGTTCGGCAGCGTCCGCCCGAACGCGATCATCGACCCGTCCGGCGACCACGACGGGTCGTCGTCGAACCGGTTGTCGGCGAAGGCGGTGAGCGGCTGCGGGTTGCCGCCCTCGGCGTCGGCCACCACGATCCGCGAGCTGCCCGGCGACTCCGACCCCGGCGGGCGGCGCTCCTCGGCGTACGCCATCCGGAAGCCGTCCCGGGTGTACGCCGGCGCCGTCTCGCTCGCCCCGGCCCGCTGGGTGTGGTCCTGCCGGTCGAGTCCGGCCGGGTCGGCCGACCAGATGTCGGCGCTGTCGTCCTCGGCCACCGTGACGTCGGAGTAGATCAGCGCGGCGCCGTTCCAGGCCGGATGGGTCTCGGCCCGGCCGGGGTTCTTCCGCACCTGGGTCACGGCGCCGGTGAGCACGTTGAGCACCGCGATGTCACCGGACGGGTCGGCCGTGCGGACCGTGAAGGCCAGCCGCTGCCCGTCCGGCGACCAGGCCGCTTCCTCGCCGGCGACCAGCCGGCTCACCTGGGTGCCGCCGTCCGCGATGGCGGAGATCACCGCCCCGGGCTGGTCCTCGGTGGCGAACCGGGAGGTGGTGAACGCGATCACGCCGGACGGCGCCGCCCAGGCCGGCTGGCTGTCGGCGGCCTTGTCGGCAGCGATCCGGGTGACCACCTTGTCGGCGACGCGGACGGTGTAGATGTCGCCCGCCGGGTCGTCCCGGGTGCTGCTGAACGCGAGGCGGTCGCCGGTGGGCGACCAGCTCGGGGTCAGGTCGTCGCCCGGGTGGTCGGTGATCCGGCGCAGGCCCTGCCCGTTGACGCCGATCGTCCAGATGTCCGGCTGGCCGCTGCGGTCGGACTCGAACGCGATCGTCGTGCCGTCCGGGGAGAGCTGCGGGTCGCGGTCGTCGAAGTCGTCGGCCAGCACGGACACCGACGAGGTGGCCCCCGGTGCCCGATAGCGCAGGTCGTGGTCGCGGTGCCCGTCGCGCCGGGTGACGAAGACCAGCCCGCCCAGGCGCGAGCCCGGATCCTCGGCCGGTGTCGTCGCGTCCGGTGCGGGCAGTGTGACGCCGCCGGTCGGCCCGCCGGGTGTGACAGCGGCCAGCACCGGTACGTCGGCGCTGGCGTAGCCGACGCGGTACGGCACCGGGTCGCCCGGGGCGGCCTGGGCCGGCCGGCCCGCCGCCCAGGTCACCACGGCGCCGAGGACCAGCAACGGCGCCGTGAGCAGGGCGATGCGGCGACGTCCCCGCGACGTGCGGGCAGACGTCGTCGCGCCCTCGTCTTCAGCAGACCCGTCCATAGTGTTCAACCGTGGCCTAACCGCTCCTCGGCCACAGCAGCGGACAGGACAGCCCTTAGGGCACCTGCCGTTGCCCGCGGGGGCAGCGTCATGGCCGGGCGAAACGAGGTCATGATCGCTTCGCACGGCTCTTCGATCGGGGTGAGCCCAGCGGAAGGGTCGGGCCCGGGTCAGATCAGTCCGTGCCGGAGCGCGTAGGCCACGGCGTGGGCCCGGTTGCGCAGGTGCAGCCGGCTGGTGATGTCGTGCAGCACGTTCTTGACCGTGCGCTGCGAGTAGGACAGCTTGCCGGCGATCTCGGCGGTGTCGAAGCCGTCGGCCACCAGGCGCAGCACCAGGATCTCGCGCTCGGCCAGACCGGTGAAGGTCAGCCCGCGGGGCGCCAGCACCTGCCGCTGGACCCGGCTGACCTGGGTGAGCAGGCGGCCCAGCAGGTCCGGGGGCACCGCGCCGTCGCCGGAGGCGGCGCTCGTCACGACCGAGACGAGTCGTTCCGCGGTAGCCTCGGAACGACGGACCAGCCCGGCCACGCCGATCTCGACCACGGCGAGCAGGTCGGCGTCGTTGAGCTGGGTCGCCACCACCACCAGGTTCTGCAGGCCCTCGGCACGCAGGCTGCGCAGCATGCGAACGGTCTCGTCAGTGACCGCGTCGGTGACCACGATGGCCACCTCGGCCTCGGCGAGCTCGTCGGCGGCGACCACCCGCACCTCGGGCCGCGGCCGCAGCTGCCCGGCGATCCCGGCGTGCGAGATGGGGTCGTCGGCGTACAGGTAGACCGGAATTCTGGTGGTGACCATCTCTATGCTCCCCGCTGGTTTGAAGCTCAGAACGTCTGGGTAAATCAACAGAGCCGATTGTGAGCTCGGTGATTCATCGTCCACTCAACGTGGACTCAACGGCCCTCGCGTTTTGCCCGATGGGGTAGCCGTCCGTACGGTCCATTCACCGCCGTAACCGTCTACGGTCTGGCCCATGACCACGTACGCGGTGCTGGAGCAGATCCCGCTCGAAATCATGCCGGGCGACGAGCTGACCTGCGGATTGACGGTGCGCAACAACTCCGATGTGGTGGAGGCGTACCGCTTCGAGGTGGTCGGCGAGGTCGCACAGTGGACGGTTCTCGACCCTCCTGAACTCAGCGTCTACCCCGGCACCGAGCAGAACGTGACTGTCAGATTTCAGCCACCTCGCTCGTCCCGGGTGCGCCCCGGAGAGATCCCGTTCGCGGTCCGGGTGCTCCCGACCGAGCGGCCGGCCGACTCGGTTGCCCCCGAGGGCATCATCACCGTCGGCGGCTTCACCGAGACCACAGCCGAGATCACCCCACGGACCTCGAGTGCCCGGCGCAACGCCCGGCACGAGGTCGCCGTGGACAACCGGGGCAACGTGCCGATCGTCGCCGCCGTCAGCGGAATCGACCCCGACGACCAGCTGAAGCTGCGGTCCCGGCCGCCACAGATCACCGTCCAGCCCGGCTCGACCGAGTTCGTCAAGGTGCACGTCCGCCACCGGCGCTGGCTGTGGCAGGGCGAGCCGGTCACCCACCCGTTCATGGTCGAGGTCGTCGGCAACGCGGCCACCGAGCCGCCGATGCCGCCCGAGCCACCGATCCGGCTCGACGCCGGCGCGGTACAGACCGCCCTGATCCCGCGCGGCCTCCGCCGCCTCGCGTTCGCGCTGCTCGCCCTGGCCGTCCTGGCCGCCGGCGCCTGGTTCCTGCTGTTGCGCCCGGCCGTGAACTCGGCGGCCAAGGAAGCCGTGCAGCAGCCGCTGAAAGATGTGGCAGCCAAGGCCGACACCGCGGGCAAGAAGGCCGACGACGCCAAGACCAAGGCCGACAACACCGAACAGCAGGTGGCCGGCGGCGGCACCAACGGCGCGCAGAAGCCCAAGCCCGCCGACGGCGACGCGGTCACCGCCAAGACCGCGCCGACGACCATCAACCTGGCCACCAACCAGGCGCCCAGCTCGAACGCGAAGACCGACAGCCACACCGTCGCGGCCAAGACCACGCTGGTCCTCACCGACCTGGTGCTGCAGAACCCGCAGGGCGACGAGGGCCGGGTCGACGTGCTGGTCTCCGGCAAGCCGATCCTGACCTTGTCGCTGGCCAACTTCCGCGACCTCGACTACCACTGGGTGTCGCCGATCGAGATTCCGGCCAACAAGAACCTGTCGCTGCGTACGGTCTGCCAGAAACCCGGCACGCCGATCGTCGGCCAGACCGCCGGCCAGTGCCGGGTGCTGATGTTCGCCACCGGCACCAACAAGGTCAAGTCCGGCGGCGCCGGCGCGACCACCGCCGAGGCCGCCACCACGCCCAACTGATCCGGGGGGGTGGGGCTACCACCACCTCGATCCGGGAAGGTGCCGGGATGTCCGGCCGGTCCCCCGTTTTCCTACGGTTGAGTCCGACTTCAACCGCGAGGACAGGGGTTCGTCATGGTGGATCACAAGCGGTGGGTGGCCGGTACGCTCGCGGCGGGTCTGGTGCTGGCCGCGCCCGGCGCCGCGTGGGCGAGCCCGGCGGCGCCGGCCCCGGACCGCGCCGAGTTGCGGGACGCGGTCGGCGATCTGCGTGCGCTGGGCGTCACCGGGGCTCAGGCCGAGGTCCGCGACGGACGCCGCCGGGTCGTCGTCGGCGGCGGCGTGGCCGACCGGCGGACCGGACGGCCCATGATGGACGACGGGCACTTCCGGATCGGTAGCGACACCAAGACGTTCGTCGCCGTCACGGTCCTGCAGCTGGTCGGTGAGGGTCGGCTGTCGCTTGACGACGAGGTGGACCGGCTGCTGCCCGACGTCCTGGCCGGCCACGGCAACGAGGGCCGCGGCGTGACCGTGCGCCAGCTGCTCCAGCACACCAGCGGCATCTTCAACTACACCGAGGACCTGCCCGAGCTGCGGTCCGCCGAGGCATTCCGGGCCGGACGGTACAAGCACTACGACCTCGAGCAGTTGGTCGCCATCGCGACCCGGCACGAGCCGCTGTTCGCGCCGGGCACCCACTGGTCATACTCGAACACCAACTACATCCTGGCCGGTCTGATCGTCGAGAAGGTCACCGGCCGGCCCTGGGACGAGGAGGTCCGGGCCCGGATCCTGCGTCCGCTCGGGTTGCACGACACGTCCTTCCCGGGTGACCGGCCGGGCATCCCGCGCCCGTCCGCGCGGGCCTACCAGCAGTTCGCCCCCGACGGCCCGCTGCTGGACGTGACCGACCTCAACAGCACCGTCGCCGGTCCGGCCGGCGGGCTGGTCAGCACCACCGACGACATCGCCCGGTTCTGGCAGGCGTTGCAGCGCGGGCAGCTGCTCGGCCCGCGGGAGATGGCCGCGATGCACCGGACCGTCCTGGCCGAGACCGTTCAGGACGTCCGGCCCGGGCTGCGGTACGGGCTGGGCGTATTCCAGGTGCCGAACGACTGCGGCGGCTACTGGGGTCACCCCGGTGACGTGCCCGGCACCAGCATGGTCCAGGGCGTCACCCCGGACGGCCACAAGGTCACCGTTCTCTATCGCACCACCGGCCTGGCCGATCCCGGGAAGTCGGCGGCCATGGACGCCCGCTCCTTCGCCCTCCTCGACACCACCCTCTGCACCCCCTGATCGCACGCGGAGGTACCCGGGGCGGGGGCTCAGCGGCGGCGGGTGGCGCGGTTCCACCACAGCGAGAGGCCTACGCCGGTGAAGACCAGCAGGACGGCCGCCAGCACGAAGAAGACGCTGATCTCGGTCTCCTTCCGGTGCAGGCCGATCTCCTGCGGCAGGTCGCCCAGGACGTCGGTGAGCTGGCCGGCGTCCTGGGCCCGGAAGTAGCGCCCCCCGGTCTTGTCGGCGACCTGGGTCAGAGCGTCCTCGTCGATCTCCAGGGCGCGGCGGCCGCCGCGGAAACCGCCGCCGCCGAACATGCCGCCGGGGCGGCCGAACTGCGGGCCGGGGCCGATCTGGTCGGCCGTGCAGACCATGGGGGACGGCTCCGTGGTGCCGAAGCCGATGGTGAACACGCGCAGCCGGCGGGCGGCGGCCTGCTCGGCGGCGGTCACCGGGTCGACGCCGGTGGTGTTGGAGCCGTCGGTCAGCACCACGATGGTGTCCGGCTGGTAGGCCGCCTGGTTCTGGTTGGGGTCGGGTTCACCGAGGTCGACGCCGGTCCGGGCGACCTGCGGGTTCGACTCGGCGATGGCGTCGATCGAGGTGAGGATGGCCTGGCCGATGGCCGTACCCCTCGCGGTCTTGAGGGTGTCGATGGCCTCGAGCAGTTTGTCCTTGTCGGTGGTGGGCGGCACCATCAGGCCGGCGATGCCGGAGAAGGTGACCAGGCCGATCCGGGTGCCGCGGTCGGCCTTCTCGACGAAGTCGTGTGCCGCCTTGCTGGCCGCCGTGATCCGGTTGGGCTGGACGTCGGAGCTGCACATGGACGACGAGACGTCGATGGCGAGCAGGATCGAGGTGTCGTTGGACGGCACCGAGACGGTGGCCTGGGGCCGGGCGACCGCGCCGGCCAGGGCGATCAGGCCGGCGACGAAGAGGGCGACCGGCAGGCGGCGTTTCCACGAGCTGCGGCCGGGCAGGGCGGCACGGATCAGGGCGACGCTCGACACGGTGATCGCGGTCCGTCTGCGGCGGCGGTTGAACCACCACCGGGCCAGAAAGAGCAGGGGGACGGCGAGGACCGCGAGGAGAGCCCACGGCCAGTCGAAGGACATCAGACGATCCTCCCGTGCCAGCGGAGCCCGAGCAGCGCACCGGCCAGGAGCAGGACCAGAGCGGCCGCGGCGATCCCGGCGGTCAGCTCGACCGGCTCCTTCTTGGTGGTGAGGCGCAGGTCGATGGAGTCGGCCGCGCTGGTCAGCGCGGCCACGTCGCCGGCCCGGTGGTAGGCGCCGCCGGTGGTCTGCGCGACAGCGGTCAGCACCGTCTCGTCGAGGGCGGTGCCCAGCTGGTAGCCGTCCACCTCGACGGTGGTGCCGCGTTCGGTGCCGATGCCCACGGTCTGTACGCGTACGCCGGCCGCCGCCGCCAGCTCGGCCGCCGCCTCCACATCGGGCCCGCCGGTCTGCTGCCCGTCGGAGAACATCACGATCGTCGCCGACGGCCAGTAGCCGAGCGACCCGGCGGTGGATTCGGCCGTGATCGGTTTGCCGGTGATGGTGGCCAGCCCGACCAGGATGGCCTGGCCCAGTGACGTGCCGCCGCCGGTGCTGACCCGGTCGATGGCGGCGATCGCGGCGGCGTGGTCGTCGGTCGGCTGCTGGGTGACCAGCGCCTGGTCGCCGAAGGCGAGGACGCCGACGTCGACCGTGTCGGGCTGTTCCTCGACGAAGCGGGTGGCGGCCTGTTGCGCGGCGGCCAGCCGGGTCGGGGTCACGTCGGCGGCCTTCATGCTGTTGGAGGCGTCGAAGGCGAGCAGCACGGTGCCGGACACGCGTGGCACGGAAAGTTCGGCTTGGGGGCGGGCGAGGCCGGCGAGCAGCACCGGCAGGGCGGCCAGCAGCAGTGCGTACGGTAAATGACGCCGGAGCCGGCCCCCGGAGAGTGACCCGAATCCGGCCGCGGTCAACGCGGCCGTGCGGCGCCGCTGCAGCGTGACGTAGCCAACGACCGCGCCCACGGTGACGACCACGGCGACGGCCAGCAGCAGGGGGTAGAGGACGGTCATCGCCGCCGCCTCCCGGAGTACCGCACCATGCCGACCAGCGCCGACAGCAGGTCCTGGTCGGTGGTGATCCGGTGCGGGTCGACGCCGGCCCGCCGCATCGCCTCGGCCAGTTCGTCCTCGCGCGCGTCGACCTGCGCGCTCAGCCGCTCGCGCAGCAGCGGGTCACTGGTGTCGACCAGCAGCTGCTCTCCGGTCTCGGCGTCCTCGACCAGGATCGTCCCGAGGTCGGGCAGGTCCAACTCGGCCGGGTCGACCAGCCGCACCACGACCACCTCGTGCTTGTGGGTGAGCATGCTCATCGGCCGTTCCCAGCCGGGGTCGGCCAGGAAGTCGGACAGCACGAAGACGAGGCTGCGGCGGCGGGAGGCGGTGGCCGCGGCCAGCCTCAGCATCGCCCCCAGATCCGTCGTTTTTCCAAAGGCCGGCTTCGCGGGGGTACGCAGAAGCTCGCGCGCGATTCGCAGGATCTGGTCCCGGCCGGTGCGGGGCGGGATGATCTGGTGCTCGTGGTTGTCGAAGAGCACCGCCCCGACCCGGTTTCCGCCCTGCGCGACCAGCCGGGCCAGGCTGACCGCGAGTTCGGTGGCGACCGGCGCCTTGCCCTGGTCGCCGCCGGCCCGCATCGACGCCGACCGGTCGACGACCAGCCAGCAGGTGAGCTCCCGGTCCTCGGTGTACTGGCGGACGAACGGCTCGTCCAGCCGCGCGGTGACGTTCCAGTCGATGTGCCGGACGTCGTCCTCGGGCGTGTAGAGCCGCAGGTCGGTGAAGTCGATGCCGGTGCCGTGCCACACCGTCCGGTAGGCGCCCTGCAGGCGCCCGTCGAGGCGGCGGCCGAGTTTCCACTCGAGCCGTCGCAGCAGCCGGTCCGATGCTGTCGTCATGACCGCCCGCACCGAGCGGCAGGACCCGGCGGCTGCGGACGGCGTCGCCGGCGAGGGCCAGAAGGGCATGATATGAGCGGCTCAGCCATGTCTAGCGTCCTCGGCCCGCGGGCTCCGGGACGGCGGTGGCCGCCAGGATCTTGGCCAGGATGTCGTCGGGGGTGACGTCGTCGGAGAGGGCCTCGTAGGACAGCACGAGCCGGTGCCGCATCACATCGAGGGCGAGATCGGAGAGATCCTCGGGTACGGCGTATTCGCGGCCGCGCAGGAAGGCCAGTGCCCGGGCGGCCAGGACCAGGTTGATCGATGAGCGCGGGCTGGCGCCGTACTGCACGTAGCGGGCCAGGTCGGTGAGGCCGACCCGGGCCGGTTCGCGGCTGGCGTGGGCGAGCTGCACCGCGTACTCGATCAGCGACGGGTCCACGTACACCTGGTCGGCCTGCAGCTGGAGCCCGGCCAGGGTCTCGGGGTCGATGATCCGCTGGATGGTCGCGGCCGGCGTCAGCGACCGCTCGACCACGACGAACTCCTCGGTGACGCTCGGGTAGCCGACCAGCACCTTCATCATGAAGCGGTCGACCTGTGCCTCGGGCAGCGGGTAGGTGCCTTCCGACTCGATCGGGTTCTCGGTGGCCATGACCAGGAACGGGTTGGGCACCCGGTGGGTCTCGCGGCCGATGGTGACCTGGCGTTCCTGCATCACCTCGAGCAGTGCGCTCTGCACCTTGGCCGGCGCCCGGTTGATCTCGTCGGCGAGCAGCAGGTTGGTGAAGACCGGGCCCAGCGACACCTGGAACTCGCCGGTCGGCTGGTGGTAGACCCGGGTGCCGAGGATGTCGGCGGGCACCAGGTCGGGGGTGAACTGCACCCGGTGGAAGTCGCCGCCGATCGCGCCGGCCAGGGACTTCACCGCGAGGGTCTTGGCCAGGCCGGGCACGCCCTCGACGAGGATGTGACCGCGGGACAGCAGCGCGACGAGCAGCCGTTCGAGCAGCACGTCCTGCCCGACGATGGTCTTCTTGACCTCGTAGAGCACCTTCTCGATCGGGCCGGCCGATTCGGTGGGCGTCATGCGCACGTCCTTGTCATAGAGGTGGTCCACGGCCGTCTCCGTCCCCGTTCCCGCCGCCGAGGGCCGCGCCGATGGGTACGGCGAATCCGATGCCGATGAAGGTGCCGGCGTCGGTCGGGTTGGCCAGCGAGACGACGATCCCGACGACCTGGGCCCGGTCGTTGATCAGCGGACCGCCGGAGCTGCCGGGGTTGACGGCGGCGTCGAACTGGATCAGCCCGGCCATGTCGCCGCCCTCGCCCTTGGCCGCCCGGTCCAGCCCGGAGACGACGCCGTCGGTGGTGCTGGCGGTCAGGCCGAGCGGGTTGCCGATGGCCACCACGTCGTCGCCGACCTGAACGCCGCCGCCGAGCGCGGCCGGGACCACGGTCTCGGGGAGTTTGGCCGGGCGCAGCGTGGCGGTGTCCCGTTTCGGGTCCTCGCTCGCGATGGCGGCGGCCGAGCTGCCGCCGTCGGCGTACCGGACGGTGACCGCGTCGGCTCCGGCGATGACGTGCCGGGCGGTGAGGATGGTCCCGTCGGCGTTGACGATGACGCCGGTGCCGATGGCCGACTCGTCATTGGCCCGGCCCTCCCCCGACGCCTCGATCCGCACCACCGAGGGCAGCAGGGTCTGGTAGACGTCGGGCACGCTCAGCGGGCCGCCGGAGGCGGAGGGCGAGGGGGCCGGTACGGCGGCGGGCTGCTCGCCCCCGTTCCCGTCACCGCGGAAGAGGACGACGGCGGTGATCGCCACGGCCCAGACGACGATCGCCCCGATCAGCACCTTGCGCCGCAGGTCGGGCCGTTCCCAGGGGCGCGGACGGGCGGGCGCCGCCGGTTCCTCACCGACCACACCCAGGTCGGTGATCACGACGTGCCCGTCGTAGCCCGCATACCCACGACTGTAGGAGCGTTTCCTCGAAGTTGACCCAGAGCCGGTCCAGGTTGGGCGTGGTTGTCAGCCTTTACCCAGGAAAGTTGACGCTTCCACTATCACCCGGTCACCCAGCGTTCGCGTTCCACACCACGGTGTCGGCGTCGAACCCGGCGAACTTGATCACCTTGGTGATGGTGAGCCGGGCGATGTTGCCCTTGTCGGTCAGCACGCACAGCACGGTGCCCTTGCGGACGTCGGCGACCTCCTTGCCGCCCCCGGCCAGCGCCCGGTCCTTGCAGTCGGCGAAGGTGGGCGTGCCGCCATCGGTCCACTCGGCGATCCGGCTGCTCCGGTCGTAGTCGGTGACCGGGCCCTTGGTGTCGAGCATCGAGCTGACCCCGCCGGCCTGGATGTCGCCGTCGGCGTCGATGTCGGTCGTCCGCGGCGATTTCTGGTCGAGATCGGTCGAGGTGGCGAACTCCTCGGTGAAGGTGATCGGGCCGCGCCAGCGTTCGGTGCCCTCGGCCGGTGCGGCCGCCGACGGCGACGGGGCGGCCGGTGGGGTCGTGGGCGTGACCGGAGCCGTGGTGGCGCCGGCGGTGACCGCGGCCGGCGGCGCGGCGGCGGGCGGCGTGGACGGGGGCGTGCTGACCAGTTGCAGGACGGCCACCACGAGGGCGGCCACCGCGACCAGCACGCCGACAAACTGCCACCAGGGACGGCCGTGCCATCGGGCCGACGGATCGCTCATGTCCGGCAGTATCGGGCATGAGGGTGATCAATTTCCGCCCCGTTTTCGTGTAGGACGCGAGGGACGGCCCCGCACCCTGGGCGGGTGCGGGGCCGCGTAGGCGCGAACGCGCCTCAGTGGAACTTGTTGCCGCAGTTGCCGGAGCCGCCGGCCAGGCCCAGGACGGCGATGCCGTTGCCGCAGGCGTTGAGGCCGATGTTCACCGGCAGCTGCAGCTGGTTGCCGTTGAGCAGGCCGATGTTGCCGGCCGAGTGCTGGCTGTTGCCACTGCCACTGCCGTTGCCGTGACCGCCGGCCTGGGCGGGCGCGGCGAAGGCGAAGACGGCGGCGACGGTGATGCCGGCGACGGCCAGCACGGACTTCAGGGATTTCATCAGGGTTCCCCTCGTGAGGTTGGTGCGATGACCTCACGGTAAGGGGCGATTTGCGGCTTATGTGCCGAATCAGGAAATTAGCCGTTTTTGTCACTCAGGCGGCCCGGGATAGATCTTTCCCGATACCGGCAAACGGTCTACCGTCCGCCTCATGAGCGTCGAGCAGTTCGGCTACCGCCAGGAGCTCAGCAGGTCGCTCAGCTTCACCGACCTCCTGATCTACGGCCTGATCTTCATGGTGCCGATCGCACCCTTCGGGATCTTCGGCAGCGTCTACAACGGCTCCGGCGGCATGGTCGCGCTGGCCTACGTCGTCGGCATGATCGCGATGATGTTCACCGCCCTGTCCTACGCGCAGATGGTCAAGGCGTTCCCGATGGCCGGCTCGGTCTACAGCTACGCCGGTCGCGGCATCGCCCCACCCGTCGGCTTCCTGGCCGGCTGGGTCATCCTGCTCGACTACGTGCTCGTGCCCGGCCTGCTCTACCTGGTCGCCAGCGTCGCCATGAACTCGCTGGTGCCGCTCCCGGTCTGGCTCTGGCTGATCATCTTCGTAGTGCTCAACACCGTGGTGAACTACCTGGGCATCAAGATGACCGCCCGGGTCAACCGGGTCATGCTGATCGCCGAACTCATCGTGCTGGTCGTCTTCCTGGTCGTCGGCCTGGTCGCGCTGGCCTCGGGCAAGGGCCACGGCTCGATCGTCTCGCCGCTCTACAACAGCGCCACCTTCTCGTGGTCGGTCGTGTTCGGCGCGGTATCCATCGCGGTGCTGTCCTTCCTCGGCTTCGACGGCATCTCGATGCTGGCCGAAGAGAGCCGCGAGGAGGCGCGCCAGATCGGCCGGGCCATGGTCGGTGCGCTGCTGCTGGCCGGCACCCTGTTCGTGGTGCAGACCTGGGTGGCGTCGCTGCTCGTACCCGACCCGTTCGCGCTGATCTCCAACGGCGACCCGGACGGCACCGCCTTCTACGACGCGGCCCGCGCCGCCGGCGGCGGCTGGCTGGCCGGGCTGACCGCGCTGGCCACGGCGATCGCCTGGGGCTTCGCCAACTCGCTGGTCGCGCAGGCGGCCACCAGCCGGCTGCTGTACGCGATGGCCCGCGACGGGCAGATGCCGCGCTTCCTGGCCCGGATCAACGACAAACACAAGGTTCCGGCCAACGCGACACTGCTGGTGGCCGGGCTGTCGCTGGTGCTGGGCGTCTACATGGCGAACCGGGACGACGGCATCTCGCTGCTGTCCACGCTGGTCAACTTCGGGGCGATGACCGCGTTCCTGGCCCTGCACGTGGCGGTGGTCGTGCACTACGTCGTCCGGCGGGGCAGTCGCGACTGGTTGCGCCATCTGGTCGTACCCGTGATCGGGTTCTTGATCCTGTTGTACGTGGTGATCAACGCCAAGGTGGCCGCCCAGGTCCTCGGCTTCGCCTGGCTGGGCGTCGGCGTGCTCGTCCTGATCGTGTTCTACCTGACCGGCCGCCGCCCGGCGCTGTCCGGACTGTCAACCCGGGAGACCGAATGACCGACGTCGTCAGCTATCGGCCGTCGCCGGAGGAACTCGCCTACACGTTCGGCGGGCGGGAACCGGTGCGGCGCGTGCGACCCGGCACGATCCTCGAGCTCTACACCGAGGACTGCTTCGGGGGCCGCGTGCGTACGGTCGACGATCTGCCGTCCCAGGTCTGCGAATTCCCCTACCTCAACCCGGTGACCGGCCCGTTCTTCGTCGAGGGAGCCGCGCCGGGTGACACCCTGGCCGTGCACTTCGTGTCGATCACGCCGGCCCGCGACTGGGCCGTGTCGTCGACCTTCCCGCACTTCGGGGCCCTCACCGCCACGCACACCACGGCGATGCTGCACCCGCCGCTGGACGAACTGGTCTGGCGGTACGAGATCGACAAGGCCGCGGGCACCGTGCGGTACCAGGCCCGGCGGGGCGATTTCAGCGTCGATCTGCCGCTCGACCCCATGCACGGTACGGCCGGAGTCGCGCCCGGCGCCTTCGAGAGCCGCATGACGATCGTGCCGGACGTGCACGGCGGCAACATGGACACCCCCGAGCTGCGGGCCGGGGTCACCGCGTACTTCGGGGTGAACGAGCCCGGCGCCCTCTTCGCCCTGGGCGACGGCCACTGCCGCCAGGGCGACGGGGAGGTGTGCGGCACCGGCGTCGAAGCGGCGATGGACACGGTCGTCATCCTCGACCTGATCAAAGGCGCGACCACGCCGACGCCCCGCCTGGAGACCGACACGTCGCTGATGTCGATCGGCTCGGCCCGGCCGCTCGAGGACGCGTACCGGATGAGCCAGCACGACCTGGTCACCTGGTCGGGCGGGCTGCTCGGGCTGGACGAACTGGACGCCTACCAGCTGATCAGCCAGGCCGGCCAGGCCCCGGTCGGCAACGTCTGCGACCCCAACTACACGATGCTGGCCCGCGTGGACAAGCGTTACCTCGGTTCCGCCGTCGCGTACGAGAACATCCACGCCCGCCTCCGCGCCACCGCCGCGGACTACCTTTCGCATTGATGTAAATCTATGCTTTGGGGATGCTCGGCCGGTTCGTCGCGCTCGCCGCGACCACAGTCCTGACCATCACCGCGGCGGCGGCACCGGCCTCCGCCGCGGTCAGCACCTCGATCACCGTCAACGGCGGCGCCACCGGCCGCACCTTCGACGGCGTCGGCGCGATCAGCGGCGGCGGAGGCAACACCCGCCTGCTCCTCGACTATCCGGCCGAACAGCGCGCCCAGATCCTCGACTACCTCTTCAAGCCCGGCTACGGCGCCGCCGTGCAACTGCTCAAGCTCGAGATCGGCGGCGACGGCAACTCGACCGACGGCTCCGAGCCCAGCCACCAGCACACCCGCGGCGACATCAACTGCGACGTGGGGTACGAGTTCTGGCTGGGCGAGCAGGCGGTCGCCCGCAACCCCGGCATCAAGCTGGTGGCGCTCCCCTGGACCGCGCCCGGCTGGATCGGCGGCCACAACTTCTGGTCCGACGACATGATCCAGTACGACATCTCGTGGCTGAACTGCGCCCGCTCGCACGGCCTGACCATCAGCTACCTGGGCGGCTGGAACGAACGCGGCCACGACAGCGGCTGGTACAAGCGGCTGCGGTCGGCCCTCGACACGGCCGGATACACCTCGGTCACCATCGTCGGCGACGACTCCGGCTGGAGCATGGCCGATGAGTTCGCCGGCGACCCGGCCCTGGCCAACGCCGTCGGAGTGCTCGGCAACCACTATGTGTGCGGCTACCTCAGCCCCGCCGACTCCTGCTCCAGCACGGCCAACGCCCGGAACTCGGGCAAGCCGCTGTGGGCCAGCGAATTCGGTTCACAGGACGACAACGACGGCGTGGTGCCCTACATCCGTACCGTGAACCGGGGTTATCTCGACGCGGGCATCACCGGCTTCATGAACTGGCCGCTGATCGCCGCGATCACCCCCAACCTGCCGTACGCCACGGTCGGGCTGATGGACGCCGGCTCGCCCTGGTCGGGCGCGTACCGGGTCGGCCGGAACCTCTGGGCCAACGCCCACTACGCGCAGTTCACCCGGCCCGGCTGGCGCTACCTGACCGGCACCGCCGCCGGCTACCTGGGCGGCGACCGGGCCAACGGCAGCTACGTCACGCTCGCGTCGGCCGACGGACGCGACTACTCGACCATCTACGAGACCAGCGGCACCACCGCCGCCCAGACCGTGACCGTCCAGGTCACCGGCGGCCTCAACACCGGCGCCGTACACGTCTGGTCCACCGACATGCGGTCCGGTTCGACCGCCGACCACTTCATCCGGCGAACCGACGTCACCCCGTCCGGCGGTCGCTACACGCTGACCCTCGAACCCGGACACATCTACTCGGTCACCACCACGACCGGCCAGGGCAAAGGCGCCGCGTCCAGCCCCGCCGCCCGGCCCCTGGGCCTGCCTTACAACGACGACTTCGAGGGGTACGCCGTCCGCGGGCTCCCCCGCTACACCGAGGACATGCAGGGTTCGTACGAGGTGCGCGACTGCACCGGCAGCCGCACCGGGAAGTGCCTGCAGCAGGTCACGCCCGCGCAGCCGATCAACTGGCAGGACGACAGCGACGCGTACACGCTGATCGGCGACCCCGCCTGGACCGACTACACCGTGGCCACCGACGTCAACCTGCGGCAGGCCGGGACGGTGACGCTGCTCGGGCGGGCCGGCACCCAGCTGCGGCCGCAGAGCCGGCAGGCCGCGTACCAGCTCCGGATCAGCGACACCGGTGCCTGGTCGATCGCCCGGCACAGCGCCAGCCGGGACGTCACCACGACCCTCGCCTCGGGCACGCGGGCCGCCCTCGGCCTCGGCACCTGGCACCGGATCGCGCTGTCGATGTCCGGTAGCCACCTCACGGCCACCGCCGACGGGGTCACCCTCGGCGCCGCCGACGACACCGCGATCGGCGCCGGCCAGGCCGGTGTCGGCGTCGTGGGCTACCAGACCGACCAGTTCGACAACCTGTCGATCACCGCCAGCGGCCCCGGCGACGGCCTCCGCGGCGGCATCCTGCGCGGCGACGGCTCCGGCCGCTGCGTCGACGTGCCCGGCGAATCCCAGGCCAACGAGACGGTGGTCGCGCTCTGGGACTGCACCGACGGCCGCAACCAGACCTGGGCGGCCACCGCGGCCGGCGAACTGCGCGTCTACGGTACGAAGTGCCTGGACGCCAAGGGCGGAGCCACCACCGACGGTACGCCGGTCATCATCTACGACTGCACCGGCGGCGCCAACCAGCGCTGGACGGTCGCCCCCGACGGATCCGTGATCGGCGCCGCCTCCGGCAAATGCCTGGACGCCACCGCCCAGGCCACCGGCAACGGCACCCTCATGGAACTCTGGACCTGCAACAACGGCTCCAACCAACACTGGCGCCGCAGCTAGCCCCACCTCTCAGGTCAGCCCTCGCATCGCGATCACCGCGTCGCTCCCGCGTGTCGGCCCCGGCGCTGTCCTCGAGCGCTACGGCACACGTATCAGCGATTCACGACGTTGGACCAGTCGACAAAGCGTTCGGCGAGTTGGAGATTGTCGAACACGATCAGGGGCTGTCCGGTCAGTGCGGACAGGACCTTCACCCGCAGCAGGAAGCGGCCCTCGTTCGTGGCGGGCTGCTGGGCCGTCCACCAGGTTTGGATCGCTTTGCCGAGCCGGCAAACGAGCGGGCCGTCGGTCGGATCGAGGGGGCAGCCGCCAACGGGCACGACGAGGTCGGCGGCAGGATCGGCGGGCGTCGGCGCCAGCAGATAGACCGGCAGTTCGATGGCGTCGAGACCGGCGGCTGAGATGCCGTAGGCGTAGCGGCACTCCATCATGAGTGTCTGGTCGCCGGCCGGCGCGTGGGCAAAGACAGCCGCGAACAGGGCCGCCAGGTGATCCTGCGGGGTCCGGGTCGCGGGAGCGCCGGTACCGGTACCGACGGCCGCGACCTCGATCGGGGGCGCCGTATAGGTGTTCGTCGGGTATTGCGGGCTGGCGAAATACACCGGCTGGGTCCGGTACCGGAAGGGCTCGGCCGCGTTCTCGTTGCGGCCGATCCAGGCCGACGCCCAGGCGTCCTGGCGGGCGAGCACGTTGAGGCCACGGAGCGTCACCGTGCGCGGGCCGATCGTCTCGCCGACGAGCGCGGGGAGCCAGTCTCCGGTCGACGTTTCGACGTACCCGTAGGAAGCCGACCCGTCCGCAGCAGGCAGCGCCCGCGCTGTGCATCCGTTGATGTCGACCGCCACCGGCGCCGCCAGCGCTTCGGGGATGTCGGCTACGGTCACGAGCAGTGCCTCGACCTTGGTCGTGGGGTCGAGAATGCTGTCGAGTTCGACCGTCGCCTCCCTGATGGTGAACTCGTGGCTCTCGACCGGCAACGAGGCTCCCGGGCTTCGTCGGCCGGTGTCCGTGGCGAGGGCCGCGGTGACCGCGCCGACGAGTTGCGTAACGGTCGAGAGTGCGGCGTCCGCGTTGCGGAAGTCAGGGGATGCCGGGTCGATCCGGCTCGGGTCGACCGGCGCGACGTAACTGGCGAGGTCCAGCTGGACCTGCGGGTAGACGCTGACGAACTGAGCGAGCGCGCCCGCCGGACCGCCCGCCTCGGCCGACGTTTCCCGCCCGCCGGACCGCATCTGGGTGTTCGCCTGGTTGAACTCGACCGTCAGGTGGATCGCGTCCTGTTGATAGTGGAACGCCTCGCTGTAGACGAGTGAGTAGTCCCAGGACAGGGTCTGGTCGAGCCGCAGGTCCGGGGTGCGGTCGGGGACGCTCTGGGTGCCCGACTGGGCCCGCATCGTCGGCGGTGCCGGGAAGCCGCGCAGCACGAGCGGAATGGTCACCGAACCCAGCGCGGCGGTCAGCGGCCACGGCTCCTCGGTCCGCAGGAACGACAGCCAGGACGACGGCTGGTACCCGACGATGCCCGCAAGGGTGCCGATCTGGTGCTCGATGTCGGTTCCCCGATAGGAGAGCGGGAGCGTGATCGACGCCTCGGTTCGCGCAATGTCGGTCTGCCCGGCGGTGGTGCTCAGCAGGAACGTCAGGGTCGGTGACGAGCCGTCGACCGGCTCCGCCAGTGCGATTTTCGGCTCGCTGAACGTCACCGGTGCGGCGTTCACGCCGGTCTGCCGGAGACTGCCGAAGAGTTGCGGCGCGGTCACCGGGTCGGTGGACTGCGAGGACGCCGACACGGCGAGCTGCACGATCGCGTCGGTCGTGGAGAAGCTCGCGAGCTGGACACGCAGTTGCTGGCCGAAGGCACTCTGCGCGGCGCTCCGGTCGGGTGGCCGCGCACCGGGCGTCACCGGGATGACCAGCTGCTGGAGCGCTTGCGCGAGGTTCTCTTTCGCGGTCGCCAGTTCGTGCAGATGCGGCGTCCGGTCGGCCGGCAGTCCACTGTCGATCAGACCGATCGCGGTCGCGTAGCCGGGCGTCAGCAACGCGTCGACCGCCGCCAGCACCTGCGCCGCCCAGCCGTCGAGGTCGATCCCGGAGAACGACGTCGTGGTGGCCGGCCCGATCAGCCCGGAACCGGTCACGTAGCCGACGATCCGCGCGGTGCCGGTGAACGGCACGTTGCTGATCGGCCGCGGCGCGAACGTGACCGCGGTGTCCGGCGCCGCCACAGTGAAGCCGAGCGGTTGGCCGTCGGCGAGTCCCAGCCGTAGCGCCCACAACGGTGCGCCGGAGCCGGCGCGCTGGGCCAGATCCCGGTCGACGCCGACGGCGAGCTTCAGCCGCCACCGCCCGGCCAGCGTCATGGCGGCCTCGAACTGTTCGGCGAACGCCGCCAACGTGTAC
This sequence comes from Actinoplanes sp. NPDC049265, assembly GCF_043197135.1. NCBI lineage: Bacteria > Bacillati > Actinomycetota > Actinomycetes > Micromonosporales > Micromonosporaceae > Actinoplanes > Actinoplanes sp. NPDC049265. Next base: position 184,156 of record NZ_JBICSP010000002.1, read on the forward strand.
TGGCCGGTCGCTTCCCGGGCGCTGTGCGGCGGGATCACCGACAGGTTGTTCGCCGCCTTGGACTCGACGGTGAGGTCGGGGTCGACCAGTGCCGCCGGGCGGCTGAAGGTCAGCGACACGTCCAGCCGGAAGATCTGGTCGGTGGCGACCCCGGTGAGGTCGAACGGCACGACGATCGACGCCATGGTGGGTGCCGCCGGGAGGTCGCTGGTTCCGGCGGCCCGCGCCCGCAGCCAGGTGTAGATGGCCGCGGCGAAGGCTTGCAGCGGCGCCGGGTCGATCGCCAGCGGCCCCGACGGGAGCAGGCTGGTGTCGACCGCGACCGCGAGGCCACCTCCGGCTTCGGCCGCGAACTGCGACCAGATCCGCTGGTACACCACCAGGTCACGGCGGGCGCGTACGGCCGGGTCGACCTTCGGTGGGGTCGCTGGGCGTGGGCAGCCCTGCTCGCCGTCGACGAGGTAGGTGCAGCAGTCGAACGTGACAGTGATCGCCAACTGCGCCGTGCCCGGCGTTTGGCCCGCCGTGACCGTGTAGTCGAAGCCGATGCCCGGCCACTCCGAGAGGCCGACGATCGGGTCGGTGTAGAGCGCGAGCGCCGGCGGCAGGTTGAGTGCCGCCGCGGTGTCCAACGCCGGCTGCCTGAGCGGCGTCAGCCCGACGTTGCCGAACAGGTCGTTCCACTGGAACTCCAGCCGGATCAGCCCACCGACGCCCAGGTACGGGCTCTGCGTCGGGTCCGGGCCGCTTCCCGGGTACGACGGTTGCGCGGCCAGCCGCGAGTACGGAACCGCCTTCTGGTAGCGCCACAGCCCGTCGTCCACCGGCGCCCGCATCCTGCCCACCGCGCCGGTAGGTGGTCCGGTGAGCGGTCCCAGCGGCGGCCCGGGAGGCGACGGCGAGAAGTCGGCCAGCCCGGCGGGCACGCGGTAGCTGAGCAGGCTGTAGAGCCGTTCGAGGTAGTCCATCGGGTCGTCGTCGGACGGGGGTGCCGCCGCGGTCCGGGTGAGGCCGTAGGTGACGGTCCCGGGCGGGGAGGCGGCCTGACGGGTCAGCGGGCCGCCGCGTACCCGCAAGGGCACGCCGGTGAACAGCCCCGGAACGGAAGCGTTGTCGAGGGCCAGCCGCGCGATCCGGATCCCGTAGAACCCGGCCAGGTCCGCGAGCGTGCCGGTGCCGGGGCTGGTGCCCACGGTCAGGGTGAGCGTCGGCGGCAGCGTCACCAGGGTCAGCGCGGGCTGCGGTTCGGTCCAGGTGAGCGCCGGGTTGGCCGCCTGGATGGCGGCCTGCTCGACAGCGAACCGGGTGGCGATCGCGGCCAACGCTCCGGCGCCCGGGGTGGCCGGGACCTCGTACCGGCCGCCGTTCGCCGCGAGCCGCGCACCGGTGACGAGCGGCACCGCGGCGTTGTCCTCGGCAAGCTGGACCGCGTCCTGGTAGAAGCCGCCCGCGATCGAGGTCAGGGTGTCGGCGGCCACCGGCGTGTGGAGCTCGGCGACCTGGATCGTCTGACCGGCGAGAAGGCCCGCCACCTGCGCGTTGGCGTCAGCCAGCGCGTCGACGGTGGTGCCGTAGTACCCGGCGACGGTGCTCAGCGTCGTACGGTCGGTGGTGCCCGCCGGCACCGTCAGCGCGGGTAGCGTGATCGTCGACCACAGCGCCAGCGGGCCGCCGAAGCCGACACCCGGGTTCGCCGCTGCCAGCGCGGCCACGGTGGTCGCGAACCACGTCACGATCGCCGCCGGGGCCGCGCCCGGGGCCGCCGGGGTGACCTGGTAGCTGCCCTTCGGCACCGCGACCGGCGCGGCGAGCGGCACGGCCGCGTTGGCCGCCGCCAGCTCCGCCACCGGCATCCGGTACGACCCCGACAGACTCGCCAACGAGTCGGTGGAACCCGCCACGAGGTAGGCGGGCAGCGCGTCCGCCTGGGCGAAGACCGCCGTCGCGGACGGGTCGAGGTAGCCCGCGGTCACCGCGGCGTTCATGTAGCCGGACAGCCGCCCCCGTCGGGCCGGATCGGCGGGCGCCCCGTGCAGGAGCAGCAGCGTCAGCACCGCCTCGCCGCGGTCGTTGAAGATCGCGTCCGGTAGGCCGGTGTGCGCCACCGAGTCCGTACAGTAATAGAGGTAGAAGCCGCCGGAACGGGTGATGCTGCACTCCCACAGCAGACGTACGAAGTCGATCGGCGCCTGAGCGGCCGAGAGGCGCGGGGCCTCGAGCGTCCGGGTCGGCCCACCCGGTGGGCGGGTGACCGTGCTGAGGTTCGCCTGACTGATAAAGGACGTCACGCCCGCGCCGTCGGAGGCGAGGCCACCCGATCCGTCGGGCGACGTGTGCAGCAGGAGCAGCTCATCCACCACGAGGCCCGGAGCCGAGAGACCGGCCGCGGTCAGGAAACGCTCCAGCAGTACGACGTCGTACTCGTTCGCACCGACCAGCTCGTAGGTCGTCGCGGCCGCCGGGGTGGACGGGGCGGCCGCGATCCGCTTGACCGTGACGCCGATCCGGGTGGCCCAGCCGTAGCAGGATGCCGCCGCCGTCACGGTGGCGCCCGTGGATTCGTCGACCGAGGCCGTCTTCAGCGTGCAGTGCGGCAGCGGCGGGTCGGGGACCGCCGCGGTCGGCGAGCGCGGTACCTCGACCAGGCTGTCCGGGAACTGCCAGATCCGCAGCGCCGGAACGCCGTCCGGTGCGGTGCCGTAGGGCAGCGCCACCGCGACCGGACTCGCCCACGGCGTGGCCCCGGCCATCGTGTACGAGGCGTAGTCGAGCTGGTAGGACTGCTGGACGCCCAGCTCGAGCACCGGTGGGTCGATGCCGGTCGCCAGGCCCTGCGCGGCCGACAGCACGGCGTTCGCCGCCTGGACGTCGTCCGCGCCGATGGGGACGCTCAGACTGGTCATCGTGCGGTCCTCGCCTTCGTCACAGCTGGAGCCAGGAGGCGTCGGCCGGGCCGCTGAGCTCGATCGTGAACGGGCCGGCCAGCGGCGCGGTCCCGGTCGGGAGCTGCTGGCCGGTCAAGGCGAACAGCCCCTTCTCCGCGGTCCCGCTCATGTCGGTGGGCAGCCGTACGCCGTGCAGGAAGTAGCGGCCCACCATGCCCGACAGCTGCTGGATGGCCAGCGACTGCTGGGCCTCGGTGATCAGATCGCCGAGCCGGTACTGCGGCAGGTGGGGCACGTCGAGGTACTGCGACGCCCGGGTGTCGCCGGGTGCGAACAGATCGCTGAGCGAGGCGTTGCCGGTGACCGGATCGCCGAGCGCGGTGACCGGTACCCCGAACGTCGCCGCGATCGCCCCGAGCGTGTCGCCCGCCTCGGTTCGCCGGGCCACCGGCAGCAGCAGCACGATCCCGGTGGCGAGGGCCGCGTCGAGCACGTCGGAGTTGGCGATCAGGTCCGCGACCGTTACGTCGAGGTCGCTGGCGATCGTGGTCAGTGTCTCGCCCGCGACGACCAGGTGCGGCTCGTGGCCCGGGTACACCACCGAGCTGTCCGCCGTGAGCAGACCGGCCAGTCCCTGGTTGGCCGTGGCGAGCTGGGTGGCGGTGAACGGCGTGCTCAGCGTCGCGTACCGTCGTGCCAACCCGGTCAGGGTGTCGCCGGCGGCCACCGGGTACCCGATGTGCACGCTCAGCCCGCCGGTCAGCGGGTGCGCGGCGTTGCCCTCGAACAGTTGCGCCACCGTGTACGCCATCGGCCCCTCGAGGTGCCCCGTCGTGTTGATGGCGTCCACCGTGTCCTGGACCGTCCCGCCGCTCGGCACCGGAACCTTCAGGTCGCGTAGCGCGTCCCGGGCCGCGCCGGCGAGGTGGCGGGCCATCAGCGTGAAGTAGTCCGCGTACAGGAAACTTCCCACCGAGAGCTGCACGCCGTCGTCGGCGGCGGCCCCAACCTCGGCGGGCTCCTGGGCGACCTGGACGTCGAGCGCCGAGAAGTATTCCTGGAGGTAGCTGAGATAGCCGAGGTCGTAGCGGTTGAAGCCGCCGATCGTGTACGGCCCGATGCCCAGCGCCGGCACCTGGATCTGGACCTGCGGCGGCATCGGGAAGAAGGTGGCGGACGCGCTGCCCGCGCCGGTCGGCGCCGTCACGTCGATCACGGTGTTGCGTTGCAGGAACGTGTCGACGTCGGACGGTGCGATCGGCAGCGGGTTCGCCGGGTCGGCGAGGGTGGCGACGATCTGTTCGAGCGTGGCGTCCGAGACCACCAGGTCGTCCACCGCGGCGGCGGCGACCGGGCCGTTCTGGGCGGCCGCCACGGTCCAGCGCAGCACCTGCTTGGCGAGCGCCTCGAAGCTGGTGTCGGCATCGGTCGTCGGCCCGGCGTTCGGGTCGACCGAGGCGATCGAGAGCAGCAGCACGTACGCGCCCTGCTGCTCGGCCGGCGTGGTGGCGTCGTCGCCGACGACCGTGAACGCCGGGGCGCAGTAGACAGCGAGCCGCAGCGGCGTCGCTGGCGCTTCCAGGTTCGTCCAGGTGAGGGAGAGATCCGCCCGGGTCAGGGGGAGATCAGGACTCGCCTGTCGTGCCCGGATCAGGCGCCGGTCGCGGGCCGCCTGGAGCAGCCGGCGACGGCCGCCGAGGTCGGCGACCGCGGCCAGGGCGTCGCTGTCGTCCCACGGCGCGGTCTCGTCGCCGCCGACGGTGAAGGTTTCCGAAATCGAGGTCGCGAAGTGGAAGTGAAGGTGGATCGAGAAGAGACCGAGGTCGATCGAGACCGTGATCGAGACGTCGACCGACGCGCTGACGGTGATCGGGACGGCCCGGTACGACTCGTAGGTGAACGAGGCGGTCACCAGCAGCCGGACGTCGACGCTGGCCTTGACGACGGCGAAGTCGATGCTGCCGAACAGGTGCGCGGCGATGCCGGCGGTGCCCTGGAGCTTGAAGTAGTACGGCCCCTGGAGCTGGTCCGAGCCCTGGTCGTCGCCGCTGGGCCGGTATGGGTGGTAGCGCGCGATGACACCCTGGATGATCGCCAGGACGGTCACCGTGAGGCCGGCCGACAGCGGCCCCTGCTGGAACGTCTTGCCGACGCCGACCTGAAGGCCGATGCCGAACACGATGATCGGGTTGAAGGTGCCCTTGGTGGTCGCCGGCACGTTCGACCCGCCGGTGGCCGCCGACAGCTTGCCGAAGTAGAAGCCGCCCGAGCCGATGACCGGGATTCCCGGCGGCACGATCCCCTGGATCGTGAACGACCGCGCGAAGTCGTTGTTCCACGGGAAGCCGAGGTCGACCTCGAAGTCGCCGTTGGTGTAGACAGCGATCCCGAACGTCGGCAGGGTGAAGCTGAACGCCCCGACGTCGAACTGCCGCATCGCCTCGGGCAGTTGGAGCTGCGCCTGGTAGACCCCGATCGTGTCGGTGACCTTGCGGTAGAGGATGTCGAACGCCAGCCCGGCGAAGATCTTGGCGGCCGGCCCGGCCAGCGCGATGTGCAGGCCGTAGAGATCAGGGTCGTTGAAGACCAGTTGCAGGTCGAGGAAGTACCGCGAGCCGGTCTTCGGCGGCGGGTCGATCTTCAGGATGCCCAGCCCGGCGGCGATCAGCCAGTTGCTCGCCGAGGAATAGGAGATCGCTGTCGCATCGACCGGCAGTTCGTTGCCGGGCGGCACGGTCAGCTTGCCGACCGCGTTCACCAGGTCGGTCACCGAGTACGTCACCGGTGGGTGGTCGAGGGCGACGTGCTGGCCGAGTCCGAGCACCCGCAGGTCAAAGTATCTGTTGCCACCGCCGGGCGGGGACGGCGTCGTCGACGGATCGGTGGCGTCCCAGGTCAGCGGGGCGGTCGGGTCATCGGTGTTCCAAGGGAAGCGCCCGTCGAGGCGGACGGCCACCTTCCGGGCGGCCCCCGGGTCGTAGGTGATGGTGATGCCGTTGAGCGCCGCGATGCCGAGGTCGATGCTCAGCGGATAGGTGAACGCGATCATGCCGGCGGTCACGTCGAAGGCGAGCGTGCAGGTCAGCGGCACCGAGTTCAGGAGGTCCCAGGGGGACGCGAGGCTGTACCGGGCGCCGGACATCGCGAACGACACCAGTTCCTCGATCAACCCGCCGATCGTCCAGTCCTTGACCTCGATCTCGAGGATGCGATGGGCGGCCGGGTCCTTCGGTACCTTGTAGGTGCCGGTCAGGCCGTGCCAGGTCAGCGCGTAGACCTCGACGCTGGGCGCGAACGAGTAGCTGATGCCGAGCCCGAGGCCGGTGACCCCGAACGCCTCGTCGAGGGTCGCCGAGATCATGCCCGCGTGGTTCCGGCCGTCGTACGACAGCGACGCCGAGGCCCGCAGCGCGAAGCCGCCGAGGATGTCCCAGTTCGCGTCCGCCCGGCCGGAGATCGCGTACGCGCCGGTCTTCGGGGTCAGTGACAGTGCCAGGTCCTCGATGTCGAAGCCCAACGAGGCCGGGTCCGGTCGCCAGCCGGCGGGCAGATACCGGCCGATCAGCTGAACGAGCGGGATCGTGCCCTGGGTCTGGCGCGCGGCGAAGACCCAGCCGCGATCGGCGCCGGTGTAGCTCGCCGAGGCCCTGAACGTGACCGACCGCGCCGGGTCGGCCGGGTCGCCGATGACCGTCGTCCCATGCATCGACCCGGTCCGGCCGGCGTCGCTGCCCGCGACCGAGAAGCCCAACTGGACGATGTCGATCGTGCCGCCGCCGGGGATCGGGATCCGCCAGTCGGTGTCGATGCCGGCCGCGATGGCGTACTCATGCGGCGCCTGTACCCCGACGGTCATCGAGAATTCGGTGACCTCGGCGGCGAGCTCCACCGGGTGGCCGACGAAGCGGCTGACGAAGTCCGACAGGGAGATCGTGGTCGTCGGGTCCAGGCTCGCGCTGACCACCGGCGCCGGGTAGGTCGCCTGCACGTCGAGCACGCCGGTGCCGACCGCGATGGTTCCGGACAGCGTCCAGCTCACCGCCCGCCTGGTCAGCGGCGCGTCGACCGCCATCGTGATCGCGATCGACGTGACATCGGCGGCGTGCGCGGGCAGCAGGGGCCAGTCGACGCTCGTGCCGAGTTGGACACTCAAGAACGGGATCGACCCGGTGCGGGGCGAGTACGCCAGGGCGGCCTGGGTGAGGCTGAGCCCGGTGAGGTCGTTGATCGGGCTCGGCAGGTAGTTCGCCGGGTTGACGCCGCCGAGCAGCTCGAACAGGTGCGAGAGCCCGGTTTTCGGCGGGAACGTGCCGAGGAAGTACCAGGTGTCGGCCACCGGGCTGGGCGCCTGGAAGGCCACGGTCGCGGGCGGCGACCCGGCCCCGACCGAAACGCCGAGCAGGCCCGTCGCCGGCACCGAGGCGTTGTCGGAGACTTCCAGCTCGATGCTCGGGCCCTGCACCGACAGCCACGGCGCGAGTGGCCAGACCCAGGTCAGCGCGCCGCCAAGGCTCAGGTCGGCGACGAACGCCCCGCCGGCCGCCATGGTTGTGAAGGCGACGGTCGCGGTCAGCGCGCCCAAACCGAGTCCGCTGAAGGATCCGGTGACGGTGACCGTGGTGTACGGATCGGGGTAGCTGACGTCCGCGTCGTCGATGGTGAACGTGCCGGCCGCGCCGAGCGGTCCGAGGAAGGCTGTGATCCGCCCGGCCGGCAGTTGGGCGACCAGATCGAGCGATCCGCCCTGGAACGGCGCGAGCCTGTCGTAGAGGTCGGTAAGCGGCCCGGCGGGGGCGGTTTTCGTCGCGTTCACAGCGTCCACCCCGGAACCGACCTCAGGTAGCGCAACGCCATGCGCAGCTTGTCGTGTGCCGGATCGCGGTAGGAGGCGGCCAGGCTCCGGAAATAATCGAGCGCCCCGGGATCCCGCAGCAGCGCGCAGAGGGCGTTGGCGTAGCGCATCGACGGGAAATCGCTCACCACTTTGGTGTCGTAACGCGAGGCCAGGCCCTGGAGCGAGCTGACCACGGCGTGCGCCAGCCCGGCGGCCGGCGGCGCGTGCTCGTTGAACGCCGGTCCCGGAAAACCGTCACTGTTGGTACACAGGTAAGGCTGCCCGGTGTTGAGCACCAGGTTCTGAGTTCCCCGGCCCTCGAACACGCACGGCAGCGAAGCCGTGCCGTAGAAGTACCGGAAGATCTCGTCCGGGCAGCTCGGCATCGCCACGACCAGCAGCCGGTTCCCCTGGAGGTACGCCAGCTGGTCCTTCAGCGCGCCGGTGTCGTCGAGGTACTGGAATCCGAGGCGCCGGATGACCTTGTTTTCGACGACGTAACTCGTGAGCGGCCCGGGACATTCGTCGTCGTCGGCGGTGCCCGTCAGCCACGCCTCCATGAGCGGCCATTCGGGCTCCTCCATGCCGTCGAACACGAGCAGGATGATCGGGCGGACCGGCATGCCCAGCGAGGCCATCAGGTCCTGAGTCGCGAGGCCGCCGAGAATCAGGGTCAGCAACGCCGCCCATTTGCTCGATCGGGAGGCCAGACCGTAGGTCGGCTGGAGATAGACATCCGGCGCCGCGTCGGCGATCATCTTCGCCATCGCCACCCGCTTGGTGAATTTCGGCAGCGCACTGTAGCTGTCCCAGATCGCGTCGTTGCGGGCGGGTGGCAGCTCGGTGTAGGCGTGGAAGGTGTAACTCCGGCCGCCCAGGGTCGGCTGGCCGTCGAGGATCACGTTGGTCACGGCGCCCGACTCGGACTCCACGAAGAACAGCTGGTCGAGGCTCTTCCAGAACCACGGTTGCAGCTGAAGGTAGAAGCCGCAGTTGGCACCGGCGAGCCGCGCCTTCAGCTCCTCCGTCCCGGCCTCGGAGCCGCCGGAGATCAGCAGCGGCTGCGGATCCGGCGGCACACCCTGGTACTGGAAGTTGATGGTGACGCCCTGATAAACGAGCTGCGCCGCGCCCGCGGTGTAGCCGGGCAGAAACAACTCGAGCTTGGCGGCGTCGGTAAGCGCGACGAACACTCGCACGGGCCCGGTGAACCCGAAACCGATCGTACGCTTCAACATGTTCATCGTGGTCGAGTGGTGACCGAACTCGTTCGCGGTGTCGACCCAGACGCGAAGCTCATGCTTGCCCGCGGCGAGCGCGGCGATGATCTCGTTCCCGACGTCCGGGTCGACCCGCTCCCCCGCGACAGCCTCGCCGACCCGGTCGAAGACTCCGGTGAACTTCATCATGAGCTGACGCCCGACTCCTGGTAGATCGCGAACCAGCCGAGCGGTCCGCCGCCGCCCGACGGGTCGCCGAACAGGTAGAAGCTCGTGGCGCCGTTCGGTGGAAGCTTGAGCAGGCCGAGGAACCTCAGCGCGATCTCGGTCATCACCAGCATGAACGCTCGGCCACCGCGCTCGGCCGGCACGCGCTTGAGCAGAATCGGGCCGACCGCCAGTCGCAGCACACCCTGAAGGCTGAGCAGGCTGCTTCCCTGGGACGTGCCCGGCAGCAGTAGCCACACGCCGAGCGGCAGCGTGGTCGACCCCTTGGCGGGTGCGCTCCAGGCCAGCAGCACCGGGGTGGTCAGACCGGCCGCACCCGCGAGCGCCCCGGGAGTGCCGAGGTTGACCTGGAGCCGCAGTCCGTACCAGTCGCCCTGGACGCCGGCCAGGCGCGCCTCGGTGCCGACCCCGAGGTAGCCGAGGTCGGTCGGCGCCGCGTCGGCGCCGCCGAGGATCAGGCTGTCCACCTTCAGCGCGAGGTTGTCCGCCAGGCTGCCGGGACGCAGCGTGCTCCGCGCGGGGTCGAAGGCGATCTTGGTGGCGTCGAACGCGTACGCCGGGGTACCGGTCGGCTTCGACGGGTCGGCGGGCTCGTCGAAGCCCATCGTGATGCCGAGACCGGCGAAGGCCAGGCCCTGCCGCGGTGCGTTGCCGTCGGTGCTGCCGAACGACAGCAGGTCGAACGGCTCGCAGTCGGCCGTCACCGTCACGAAGTCGAGGAAACCGTAGAGGTCGAAACGGGCCGAGACCTCGGTGCTGCCGTCTTCCCGGGGAATCCGCCCGGTGGTGGCGAACTCGACCTGCGACACCTCGATCTTGTTGAAGACACCGCCGGCGAAGAAGAACGTCGCGTCGCCCTCGGCTTCCAGGCTGTACGAGCTGACGCCGTTCTGCTGGTGCAGCGACCCGCTCAGGATCAGCGCGTCGTACGGGTTCGCGCCCGGCGCGCCCATGTGGTCGACGGCCTGCTCGAACAGCTCGCCGAGGGCGAGCTGGGCGTAGCTCTCGAACCGCTCGACCGCGGCATTGGCGAAGAGCACCTTGAGGGTCAGGACGCGGAACTCCCACGGGGACGTCGCCGGCGCCACCGGTCGCGGGGTCGCCGCCGTCGCGTCGAAGGCCGGGTCGACGTAATAGATCAACCCGAACGTCGCGCTGTTGCCAGTCATCGCGACCGTCCCGGGATCGACCCTGGTGATCGTGAAGCCGAAGTGGTGGGCGTTGAACCGCGTCCGGTCGACCCCGCCGAGCATCCCGGTCAGCTGTGCGGGGACGGCCGCGATGTCGGCCTTGAGGACCAGCACGCCGGTCCAGGTGTCGTCCCGCACGAGGTGGTTGAACGCGGCGAAGTAGTCGGACGTCTGCTCGGCGGCGTCGCTGAGATAGTCCTGGAGCCAGCCGCTCAGCGCGGACAGCTCGGCGGCCTGCCCGCTCGCGCCGCCGGGAATCGCCAGCGACGGCTGGGTCCACGCGTCGGGCCTGGCGATCAGGTCGGCCAGCTTCCCGGTACGCCCTTTGACGATCAGGACGTTGCCGTAGTCGCCGTAGCTCTGGTGGCGACCGACGTCGGCGAGCAGCGCCCAGTCGCCGATGGTCATCGCGTTGTAGAAGGCGGTGCCGGCCGGTTCGGTCGACGGCCAGCCCGCGAGGGTGCCGAGGGCGTCGGCGTTGGCGACGACGAGGAAGAGGTCGCTGGTCTGGAACGCCTCGTGCATCGCCGCCGACGGCGACATCAACTTCATGACCACCGGGGGCGCCCGATCGGTGTCCTGGGCGAGGTCGATCTCGGCATAGGCACCATCGCCACCGACCTGGACGACGAAGCCGGCCGGCGTGGTGGCCGGGATGGTGGCCGGGCCGCCGCCGTCGCGCGACCGGGATCGGGACCGAGCCGGAGCCAGGCCCGTCGACGAGGCGGTGACCTGCCGCCGCCGCTCGGCCGCGACCACATTGGTCTCGACCGCGACGAACTCCGGCATCGAGTAGGTGTACCCAGTAGCCGCCGTAACCAGCCCGTACGGCATCAGGGGCAGCGGAACGCTGTCGGCCAGCGTCGAGCCGGGCTGGGTGCGGGTCAGCACACCCGCGTCGGCGCCGGCCGGCTTCGCGTACAGCGCCGCTCCTTTCGGCTGGGCGCAGTAGTGGCCGCCGTCGCCGGCGACGGTGACCAGGGCGCCCCATGAGGTGGTGAAGGTCGAGTCGAGCCGCGGGGCGAGCGGATCCACGGGCGCGGCGACCGGCGAGGACACGGCGTACGGGTACCGCGCCGCGAACGCCGGCTGCTGCGGCGTGAAGCGCATGGTGTCGCCGGCGGTGAAGCCGATCGTCTCACTGCCCGAGAGCCCACACAGCAGTTCGGGCTCGCTGGTGGCGCCGGCCGGCCGCTGCACGTCGACGGTGAAGTCGCCGACGGGGCAGGCCACGAAGTCTCGCTGGGCGGTCGAGTCGACCGGTGCCGGATGCAACCACAGCCGCGCCGGCTGACCGTCGGCCGGTGGGGTGACGACCGGGCACAGGGTGACCGTCCACCCGGCGCTGGTGCGGTAACCGCTGACGAGCGAGGTGGTGGCGTCGGCGAACGCGAACGAGGTCCGCTCGACACCTGTCGCGTTGAAGACGTCGAGCGGGTCCAGCGTGACCTGGATAGCGACCTGCGGGCCGGTGGCGCCGTCGGCCAGCGGATACCAGCCCAGGGTCTGCCCGCTGGGAGCCGCGCTGTCGGCCGCCACGGTCTGGAAGCCCCACGTCAACTGGTCGTGCAGTGCGGAGCGGTCCATCGCCTGAGTCAGTCGCACGCTGCCCCGGGCCGCACCGGCGCAGACGACGACGGCCTGGTCGAGGTATCCACCGCTGAGCGCCGCCGGCCCGGTCCAGGCGACCGGTGCCGCGCCACCGGTGGCGCTGGACAGCACCAGGCCCGTCTCCTGCACGCCGAAACCCGCGCCGTTGATGATGGTCAGCTCGAGATTGGCGCCGATGCTGAGGCCGGTGCCCATCCGCACCTGGCCGGCGGAGGCGTCGAAGGCGAAGGCGTTGGACGTGCTGGCATCGACCCGGTCGGGCCGCGCCAACCAGAACCAGCGTCGCAGGGTGTCGGTGAGCAGAGCCTTCACCTCCGCCACGAACGTGCCCGCGCCGTCACCGGTCAGGGTCGGCGCGGTCGAGGCGAACGTGAAGGAACCCGGATGCACCGCGACCGCGTCGGTCAGCGTGAACGATGTGAGGTCGGCCGGGGCGCCGGGGAGCACGTAGCCTAACCAGCCGGCGTCGTCGCCGGTGTCGGAGGCCGCGGCGTAAAGCTCGAACACAGTCGGCACCGGTCGGGTGAAGGTGACCACCGTCATCTGTCGTCCGTCGTGGATCCGCTCGCGGGGCCCGGACGTCAGGCCGGCACGACCAGGAAGGTCACCGTGGCGGCGACGTTGGCCGGCGCGGAGCCGGCCAGGTAGGCGACCGTGTAGGTCTGGCCTACGATCATCCGTACGCCGGTGAAACCCACCACGTCGTTGGGGTTGTCGGTCGTCTTCACCGTCGCGATCACCTCGGTCGTGCCCGGGATGAAGGTGTCGCTGTGCGCGAGGACGACCGTGTGCCCGAACGTTTTCGGATCCACGCCGATCGGCGTGGTGTACGCCACGGCGAGGCTGGTCGCGCCGACATAGGCGACACCGACCGTGGTCGTCTGCGGGGTGCCGGGGGTACCGCCGACGGCGATCGGGATGACCGCGGCCACGTTGTAATAGTTGGTGGCGTCCGAACCGACCGAGTAGGCGGCGACGTACGGGAGATTCGCCATCGAGAGACCCGAGAACGGCAGATCCCCGTCGGGCGTCGAGTTGGTCACTGACTGGCTGGATTCCGGCTTGGTGCCCCACGGCACCGAGCCGCTGTTCTGCCAAATCGCCACGAAGTCACCCGACTTGCTCGGATTGCGGTTGGGAACGCCCCGCCAGCTGATCTCGAGCAGCGTGCCGCCCTCCGCCTGGGCACTGATCTCGTACGCGTACGCGACGGTCGTGCCGATTTCAATCGCACGGACATCCGCTTCGGCCGTGGTCATGGCGCCTCCTCATGGCTCATCTGGATGCGGCGACACCGACACAGCACCGCTACGCGGAGTAGCCTAACAACTCCCTTGAGTCACACATTTCGCCCCGCCGGATCAGCCGAATATTCACCTGACGGTGTCCGCCCGGCAGTTCTGGGGCCGGCTCGATCGCGGCACGGTTCTGCCTTGCCTGCGGACAAGCGGGGGTCTGGCCACCGGCGGGACATCCCTGCGTCGCCGCGACCGGGTGTTGCCGGCCGATGCGGGACGGCAAGGACGCTGCGGAGTCAACCCGCCGGGGCCAGGCTGGGGGGTGCGAGGATCGTTGTCATGGCTACCTGGAAGGCGTTCGAGGACGAGGCCGGCGACCTCGCGGCAGCGATTCGGGGAAGGTTCGAGGCAGAGAAGACCCACGTTCTGGCGACGGTGCGCAGGGACGGTTCCCCTCGAGTCAGCGGGTCGGAAGTCGGCTTCCATGGTCCGGATCTCTCGTTCGGCTCCATGCTGGGCGCCCGCAAGGCTCGAGACCTTCAACGCGACGGGCGATGTGCGATCCACGCGCATCCCGGCGAAGGCGGCGACGCGAAGGTGGCCGGTGTCGCCGTCGAGCTCAGCGGGTCGGAGAAGGCCGCGCACACAACGGGAGACGAGCCGCCCGGTGACTTCCACGCATTTCGCCTGGAGCTCACCGAGGCTGTCCTCACCGCCGTCGAGGGAGACGAGTTGATCGTCACGCTCTGGCGTCCGGGAGAGGGCGTGCGGGAGTTCCGGCGGCGGTGAGCGCAGCAATGCCGCCCCCAGGCGAGCCGCCGGAGCGACCGCGTAGCGGCTCCAGCCACCGCGAAGAGGTCAGGAATCGAGAAACACTCCCCGGTACGCCCCTCTAGCATTGCGGCCATGACCAGGACACATGTGGCCGACAGCCATGATCTGATCCGGGTTCACGGCGCGCGCGTGAACAACCTGAAGGACGTCAGCGTCGAGATCCCGAAGCGCCGGCTGACCGTGTTCACCGGTGTGTCCGGGTCGGGCAAGAGCTCCCTGGTGTTCGGCACGATCGCGGCCGACTCGCAACGGCAGATCAACGAGACCTACAGCGCGTTCGTGCAGGGCTTCATGCCGACGCTGGCCCGGCCGGACGTGGACGTGCTGGACGGGCTGACCACCGCGATCATCGTCGACCAGCAGCGGATGGGCTCGGACCCGCGCTCGACGGTCGGCACGGCCACCGACGCCAACGCGATGCTGCGCATCCTGTTCAGCCGGCTGGGCGCCCCGCACATCGGCTCGGCCCAGGCGTTCTCGTTCAACGTGGCGTCGATCTCGGGCGCCGGCGCGGTCACCGTCACCAAGCACAACCAGCAGGTCAAGGAGCGGCGCAGCTTCAGCATCACCGGCGGCATGTGCCCTCGGTGCGAGGGCCGGGGCTCGGTCAACGACTTCGATCTGACCCAGCTGTACGACGACAGCAAGTCGCTCAACGAGGGCGCGCTGATCATCCCGGGTTACAGCATGGACGGCTGGTTCGGCCGGATCTTCCGGGGCTCCGGCTTCTTCGATCCGGACAAGCCGATCCGGAAGTACACCAAGCGCGAGCTCAACGACCTGCTCTACAAGGAGCCGACCAAGATCAAGGTCGAGGGCATCAACCTGACGTACAACGGCATCATCCCGGCCATCCAGAAGTCGATGCTGTCCAAGGACGTCGACGCGATGCAGCCGCACATCCGGGCCTTCGTCGAGCGGGTGATCACGTTCAGCACCTGCCCGGAGTGCGACGGCACGCGGCTCAGCGAGCTGGCCCGCTCGTCGAAGATCAACGGGAAGAGCATCGCCGACTGCTGCGCGATGCAGATCAGCGACCTGGCCGAGTGGGTCCGCGGGCTGACCGGCAAGTCGGTCGCGCCGCTGCTCACCAAGCTCCGGCACAGCCTCGACTCGTTCGTCGAGATCGGCCTCGGCTATCTCAGCCTCGAGCGCCCGGCCGGCACGCTTTCCGGCGGCGAGGCGCAACGGGTCAAGATGATCCGCCACCTGGGCTCGTCGCTCACCGACGTCACGTACGTCTTCGACGAGCCCACCATCGGCCTGCACCCGCACGACATCCAGCGGATGAACGACCTGCTTCTCCAGCTGCGCGACAAGGGCAACACGGTCCTGGTGGTCGAGCACAAACCCGAGACGATCGCCATCGCCGACCGGGTGGTCGATCTGGGACCGGGCGCGGGTACGGCCGGAGGAACGATCTGCTTCGAGGGCACCCTGGCCGGGCTGCGCAAGAGCGACACGGTCACCGGCCGCCATCTCGACTACCAAGCCAAGATCAAAGATGCTGTGCGTACGCCGGACGGCGCGCTCGAGATCCGCGGGGCGAGCACCCACAACCTGCGCGACGTCGACGTGGACGTGCCGAGCGGCGTACTCGTCGTCGTCACCGGTGTGGCCGGCAGCGGCAAATCCTCGCTGATCCACGGCTCGCTGGCCAAGCGGGACGGTGTGATCTCGGTCGACCAGGCCCCGATCCGCGGGTCGCGGCGGAGCAACCCGGCCACGTACACCGGACTGCTGGAACCGGTCCGCAAAGCCTTCGCCAAGGAGAACGGGGTCAAGCCGGCCCTGTTCAGCGCCAACTCCGAAGGCGCCTGCCCGGCCTGCAACGGCAACGGCGTCATCTACACCGACCTGGCGATGATGGCCGGCGTGGCCACCACCTGCGAGGAGTGCGAGGGCAAGCGGTTCCAGGCCGAGGTGCTGGAGTACCGGTTCGGCGGCAAGGACATCGACGAGGTGCTGACCATGCCGGTCACCGAGGCCAGGGAGTTCTTCGCCGCCGGCCCCGGCGCCCTCCCGGCCGCCCACCGGATCCTCACCCACCTGGACGACGTCGGGCTCGGCTACCTCCGGATCGGCCAGCCGCTGACCACCCTGTCCGGCGGCGAACGTCAGCGCCTGAAGCTCGCCACCCACATGGGCGAGAAGGGCGGCGTGTACGTGCTCGACGAGCCGACCACCGGCCTGCACCTGGCCGACGTCGGTAACCTGCTCGGACTGCTCGACCGCCTGGTCGACGCGGGCAAGTCGGTGATCGTCATCGAGCACCACCAGGCCGTGATGGCCCACGCCGACTGGATCATCGACCTGGGCCCGGGCGCCGGCCACGACGGCGGGCGGGTGGTCTTCGAGGGCACACCCGCCGACCTGGTGGCTGACCGGTCGACGCTGACCGGTCAGCACCTCGCCGAGTACGTCGGCGCCCCGGCTACTTCCGGTCGGCGCAGTTCCAGGTGACCACGCCCATGCTCACCGTGTGGCCCTCCTTGTCGGAGGTGACGCGGCTGCCGGCGACCAGGCCGGTGTCGGACAGGTGACCGGCGAAGGGCGGGTCCTCGTCCCCGGCGACGTGTTCGAGCTTCACCGTGCCGTCGGGGCGCTGGATCGTGTCGTCGACCAGGATCCAGCCCCGGGAGTTGATGGCGTTCGCCGGTGCGTGCAGTTTGAGGTCGGTGACCTCGCCGGTGCGGGTGTTGACCCGCACCGCGGTGCCGGAGGGCCACAGGTTGCCGGTCACCCATTCGCCGCGGGCCGTGTTGACCGACAGGTCCTGCCCGTCGCGTGAGACGAGCTTCTGACCCTTGCCGCTCTGGGCCCAGGTGTAGGAGGTGACCTGGCTGTTGGTGATCACCGCCCCGATGATCCGGCCGTCATCGGTGAACCCGTTGATCTGGGCGCGGGCCGGAAGCGGCAGCTTGGTGGCGGCGGTCGAGCCGGCCTTCCAGAGGAGTACGCCGTGCTCGTCGTCGGCGGCCACGATGTCGCCGCCCGCGTTCACGTACAGCCCCTGGTTGAAGGACCACTTGCCGGGCGGCGTGGCCAGCTTCTGCGGTGTGCCGGCCACGTAGCGCAGCACGGTGTCGAAGGTCTTGCCGTTGCCGGCCACCGCCGCCACCACCCCGGACGCGTTCACCGACGACGGGATCACGGTCCGGTACGAGCCGGGCAGCCGCTGCGGGCGGCGGTCGGTCCACAGCACCGCCTGGGCGGCCGGGAGACCGTCGACCTTGCCGGTCTTCGGGTTCGTACCCTCCTGCTCGGTGGTGTTGAACCCGGTGATGAACCGGCCGCCCGGGTCGATCCCGTTCACCAACACGTCGTTCATCCCGGCCGGGACGTCCAGCGAGGTCGGCACGCATGTCGTGGTCCGGACCGAGGCGGGCGAATCGCCCGGCGCACCCCGCGCTCCGAAAACCACCGACGGCACCCCGACCAGCACGCCTACCGCGAGGACGGCCCCGGCCGTCACCCGCGTGGTCCGGCGCCGGCCGGCCTGGCGTCCGGCCGCCAGCACCGATTCCGTGTCCAGCCGCGACGGCGGCACGTGCACCGCGCCCAGCCGCTCCCGCAGGTCTTCTTCGATCATCACGCCAGCCCACCCATCTTGATCCGATGTTCCTCACCCAGCGCCTCGCGCAGGGCGGCGAGCCCCCGCGAGCATTGACTCTTCACGTTGCCGACCGAGCAGTTCAGGGCCTCCGCGGTCGCCTCGACCGAAAGATCGTCGAAGTAGCGCAGCACGATCACGGCCCGCTGCCCCTTGGGCAACTTGCGCAACGCGGCCATCAGCTCGTCCCGGTCCCCCATCCGCTGCTCCGCGCCGGCGCCGCCGGCCGTACGGTCCGGCACATCCCCGAGCCGCACCCGCGACCAGCGCAGCCGCCGCTCGTCCAGATAGCGCCGCACCAGGATCCGATGGGTGAAACCGTCGATGTTGTCCGCGCTCGCGGCTTTCTTCCAGTTGACGTAGAGAGCGGTCAGGGTGGCCTGCACAATGTCGTCGGCCCGGTGCCCGTCCCCGCACAGCAGGTAGGCCGTCCGGTGCAACCGGGCCAACCGCCCCCGTACGAACTCCTCGTACTGTCGTTCAAGCTCCGCGCGCATCCCGCTCCTTTCGACGAACGCCGTCATCTTGACTGTCGGCGGCAACGTCGCGGAAGGTTGCACCTTGACTCATGAATTGATGAGTGACGATATAGAGGGTGTGACCGAAATAAGGAGCAGGCACCTCGACGTCAACGGCATCCGGATCCATGTCACCGAGGCCGGCAGCGGGCCACTCGTACTGCTGCTGCACGGCTTCCCCGAAACCGCGTACTCGTATCGGCACCAGCTCACCGCCCTGGCCGCCGCCGGCTTCCACGCGGTCGCCCCGGACCAGCGCGGATACCCGCACACCGAGCAGCCGCCGTCGGTCGGCGACTACACCATCCACCACCTCATCGGTGACGCGGTCGGCCTGATCAACGCGCTCGGCGCCCCGGACGCGGTCACCGTGGGACACGACTGGGGGTCGCCGGTCGCCTGGGGCGTCGCGCAGGCCCGGCCCGACCTCGTCCGCGGTGTCGTCTCGCTCAGCGTCCCGTTCGGTTCCCGGCAGCCCCACGAGCCCCTGGACCGGATACGAGCGGCCTACGGCGACAACTTCTACCAGCTGTACTTCCAGGAACCGGGCGTGGCCGAGCGGGAACTCGAACGCGACCCCGGCACCGCGTTCCGGAAGGTCTTCTACGCGTACTCCGGTGACGCACCCGAGATCGGCGACCTGATCTGCGACGAGAACGGCTGGACCGGCCCGCTCACCGACCCCGTGAAGCTGCCGGGCTGGCTGACCGAGCAGGACATCGCCGTGTACGCCGAAGCCTTCACCGGGCACGGATTCACCGGGGCACTCAACTGGTATCGCAACATCACCCGCAACTGGGAGCTGACCGCCGCCTGGCAGGGCCTGCTGATCGACCGGCCGGCGATGTTCCTCGGCGGCGACCGGGACCCGGTGGTCAACTGGTTCGACCCGGCGGCACTGCGGCCGATCATGGCCGCGACGGTCACCAACCTCACCTCGTACACCCTGCTCGAAGGGGCCGGGCACTGGATTCAGCAGGAACGCGCGGCCGAGACCAACGCTGCCCTGATCGAGTTCGTGAGCTCGGTGTCATGAACCTCGGCGGACTGCTGTCGGTGCTGCTGCTGGTGCTGCCGGCGCCGTCGACGGCGGCCGGGTTCACCAACCTGTTCCAGGCCCGGAACGACTGGACGTGGAGCGGCGGCGACCAGGTCACCAGCTTCCGGGCAGGCAACGGGCTGACCTACTGGTCGTTCGGCGACACTGTGATCGGCGAGGAGGATCCGGCCACCGGCGCGTACAAGCCCGGCTGGCGGATGCTGCCGAACACGATCCTGGTCGACCGCAACGGCGCCCTCGGGGCGACCACCTGGGAGGCCGCGGTGCCGAACGCCGCCGACGGCGACCGCTACTGGACCCAGGGCATGTTCCAGGTGGGTGCGTCGCTCTACGTGCTCTGCCAGCGGGTACGCAACACCAGCGACTTCTTCCAGCTGCGCGGCGTCGAGCTGGCCCGGTTCTCGTTCAACGCCGACGGCTCGCTCGCCTTCCAGGGCATGCGCAACACCCCGTCGACCGGCCTGATCGACGGCAACTCGGCGGCCACCGCCCAGTACGGCGCGGACGGCATCGTCACCGGCGGCTACGTTTACGTTTTCGGCTACGCCAACGCGCCGGACGACCCGTACGCGCCGCATCGTAGTTATCTCGCCCGCGTGCCCACCGGCGCGGTCGAGACCCCCGGCGCCTGGCGTTTCCGCGACGCCTCCGGCGCCTGGGTGACCGACCGCGCCCAGGCCGCGCCGATCCTGTCCGCCCAGATCTCCAGCGTCCGCCTGATCGGCGCGAAGTGGATCCTGGCCTACAAACCCTGGAACGGCTGGGGCGACACCGTCTTCATCGAGTCCCGGGCCACCCCGTGGAGCGCACCGACCGGCACGGTCACGATCAGCTCACCGGCCGGGTCCAACTATCAGACGTACGCTCCGCAGCTGCACCCCGAATACCCGATGGCCTCGGGCCGGCTGCTGGTCAGCATCGCCTGGAACGGCAAGACCCTGACCGACATCGCGAACGACGCCGACCTCTACAAGCCCCGCTTCCACGAGATCCCCATCCCCTGACGCCGACTTCGCCGGACACCTCCAAAATCGCTTGCCGCCGGTGGACCGGGTGAGGTTGAGTCCGGTCGTGGCGCAACCTCTGCACGCTGACGAGATTCTGGTCGACGTCGAGTTGGTCCGTCGTCTGGTGGGCCGGGCGATGCCCGAGCATGCCGCCGCACCGGTGCGGCGGTTGAGATCCAGCGGCTCCACGAACTCGCTGTTCCGTCTCGGTGACGACTTGCTCGTGCGGTTGCCGCGCCAGCCCGGCGGTTCGGCGGCCATCTCGAAGGAGGCCAAGTGGCTGTCCGCGTTCGCGCCGAGGCTGCCCGTCTCCGTGCCCGAGGTGGTGGCGGTGTTCGGACCGGACCGCGACTTCCCGGAGCGCTGGTCGGTGGTCCGCTGGATCGAGGGTGAACACCCCGGAGTGGTCGATCAGGGGTCTCCGGCCGACCCCCGGCGTCAGGACCTCGCGACCGACCTCGCCGCCGTGCTGGAGACACTGTGGCGAACAGATCTGCCCACGGGCGCCGAGAGTGACCCCAGCCTTCGGTGGTACCGCGGTGAGCCCTTGGCGACGATGGACCAGGTGACCCGGGAGAACATCGAGCGCTGCCGGTCGCTGCCGGACTTCGGGCTCGACCTCGACGCCGCCGAACGCGTCTGGGATGAAGCACTGGCACTGCCCGGAGCGGCGCAGCGTGCGGCGCCCAGGTGGTACCACGGGGACCTGGCGGCCGAGAACCTGTTGCTGCGGAACGGGAGGCTTACCGCGGTGCTGGATTTCGGTTGCCTTGCGGTCGGGGACCCCACCGTCGACCTGGCCGTGGTCTGGGAGATCCTCGACCCGCCGGCCCGGGAAGTGTTCCGGAAGCGGCTGGGCGTCGACGACGCGGCGTGGCTGAGAGGCCGGGCCTGGGCCCTGAGCATCACGCTCATGATCTGGTATTACTGGACGACCATGCCGGACCGGCGGGCAAGCCGCATCGCCATCGGTCGCAACATCCTCGCCGACGCTGGCCATGCGGTGTGACGCGTTCGCGCGCCCTCGCGGCCCGCGATCCCACGGCGGGACCCGCGCCTGAGTCCAACATGCATGGCCCGGTGACTGCCGTCAGCCACGTCATCCTTACGGATGGTGCGACCGGCATCGGGAATTGGCCATCATGGCAGGGTGCCGGAGTGGTGGAGACGTCCTCGCGTCCTGTTCTTCTTGCTCCTGACGGCATTCGTGGTGGCGGCGGGTTGCTGGGCGTGGTTCCTGACGGTCGAGGGCCGCGAGAAGGCCGACCAATGGTCGAGCAGCCTCGGCACGGGACTGGCCGCGGTCACCGGCGCGGTCGCGGTGCTGGTGTGGTTGTGGCGCCGGCCCGCGGCGGAATCGAATCTCGGCGATCTGGTCGCGAGCACGGTGAACGGGCTGGTGCAGGTCCAATTCGAACAGTGGACGGTCGAGCAGGCCGCCCGGCAGGTCATGGATCCGTATCCGCTACCGGTACGTTGGCTGGTCAGCGGCCGGGCGAAGGCGGTGATGGCCAGCTGGGCCGCGATCCGGGGCCGGCCCGGCGGGGGCCCGGTGCCGGTGAAGGGCAGCTTCGCCGAGATCGCCGCGGTGTTCACCGGGCCGGATTCGCCGCGGCGGCTGGTGATATTGGGCGAGCCCGGCGCCGGCAAGTCCGTGCTGGTGTTGCGGCTGACCGTCGATCTGCTCACCGCCGCCCGGGCCGAGATCGAGCGGGGCCGGCCACCGGCCGACCCGGTGCCGGTGATGTTGCCGCTCGGCGGATGGGATCCGCAACAGCCCTTGCCGCAGTGGATCGCTGGGCGGCTGGCCACCGACAACCCCCTGTTGCGCCGGATGGTGACCGGCTCGGACGGCCGGCGGCGCAGCCTGGCCACCGAACTCGTCGCCACCGGCCGGATCCTGCCGATCCTCGACGGCCTCGATGAGATCGCTGCCGCACAGCACCGGGCCGCGTTGATCGGTGTCGAGGAGATGGCCGGTCAACGGCGACCGTTCGTGCTGACCTGCCGCACCCAGCCCTATGAGGAGGTGGTCGGCGAGCGCGGGCCGCTGGCCGGCACCCCGGTGGTCGAAATCCAGCCGCTGACCACCGGAGAGGCGAGCCGCTACCTGGTCGAGGGCACCGACGACGGTCCCGAGCGATGGGCTCGGGTCACTCAGCACCTGCGGACCCAGCCTGACTCGCCGCTGGCGAAGGTCCTGACGACACCGTTGCACACGTGGCTGGCCCGGGTGGTGTTCCGGCCCCGCCGTACCAGCCCTGACCAGCTGCTGGGTATCGCGAGCGCCGGAGGCGCCGAGAACCTCACGGACGACATCGAGCAACATCTGCTCGACCGGTTGATACCCGCCGCCTTCACCGCCGCCACCGGCGGGCATCCCGCGCGCACCGCGGCGCAGGTCGACCTGGTCCGCCGCTACCTGGCCCACATCGCCGGGTACCTCGACGCGCGCCGCACGTACGACCTCGCCTGGTGGCGATTCCACCAGGCCCTGGCCTACCGGTATCCCCGGCTCGCCGTCGGGCTCGCGGCCGGCTCCGTGGCCGGGGTCGGTGCGGGGGTCGCCGGCGGGCCCGTCCCCGGCCTGGTGATCGGGCTGGCCATCGGGCTGGTGGGCTGGTGCGCCGGCGTGTCGGACCCGCAGAGGGTCAAGATCGACGCCCGCGGGCTGACGGTCGGGCTCGTGGGTGGGCTCGCGATCGGACTCGTGGGCGGCCTGGCGATCGGGCTGGTCGGAGGGGTCGTGGTCGGCGCCACCGGCGGGCTGGCGGTCGGGCTCGTCGTCGGATTGGTGGTCGGGCTGGTCGGTGACGCCGACGACGGGCAACGTGCGATCAGCCCCACAGCCCTTCTTCGTGAGGACCGCGTCGCGACGCTCGTCGGTGCGCTGGTGGGTGGGCTCGCCGTCGGGCTCGTGGGCATGCTGGCGGCCGGGAGCCCGGCCGGACTCGCGATCGGTGCCGCGGCCGGGCTGATGGGCGGACTCGCGGGCCCGTGCGGACGGTTCCTGCTGATCCGCGCGCTGTTGGCCGCATCGGGGCGTGCCCCGCTGCGGCTGGTGGCCTTCCTTCAGGAAGCCCACGACCGCGGCGTGCTGCGCCAGGCCGGCGGCGTGTATCAGTTCCGCCACGCCCGTCTGCAGGACCGCCTGGCGCAGACCCGGACCCCCTGATCAGGCTGGTGGAAGAGTTCGCACGGCACTGCGGGCGAACGGGACAAGGACCGCCGACAGGGCCGTTCCCAGCAGGACGAACAAACCCGTGTCGCCGGCCAGGTATTCGTTGACGGCGACCGGATGGGTGGTCGTGATGGCGTACGTGCCGAGCCAGGCGAATGCCGCGTTGTGGGCGAAGTGACCGAGCACGGCCGGCCACAGGCTGTTCGAGCGCAGGCGCAACCGGCCGAACAGGACCGAGAAGGCCAGCACCGAGCACGCGAACAGACCCAGCACGGCGGCCCGGTTGCCGTCGTGGTGGTAATAGGGCGTGAGCAGGATGTACGGGAGGTGCCAGGCGATCCAGACCAGGCCGCCGACCAGCAGCGCCGCGCCTTCACCGAGCCACAGCAGGCGGGGCAGCAGGTAGCCGCGCCAGCCGAGCTCCTCGGCGTACGCGAGAACGGGCCCGGTGACGCACAGCGCGAGCAGATCGCCCAGCCCGGCCCCAGACGGCGTCGCGAAGCGTGCCAGGCCGGCGACCACCACCCCGGCGGTGGCCAGCACCGAGACACCGGCGGTGGTGAGCAGGGTGAGCGGCCAGTCGCGGAGGCCGAGCCGGCCCATGCCGAGCCGGCCCCAGCCGTCCCGCCGCCACCCGTCGCGGGTGACCACCAGCAGCATCAGCAGGGTGACCAGCAGCGGCGAGAAGGCCAGGATGAGGCCGCCGAGGACGCGTGCGGTGCCGAGCGAGACGGCCAGCACGAGGGCGATGAAGGTGAGCGCCAAGGCGCGGTCGGAGAGTTGTCGGAACACCCGGGTGAGTTTTCCGGCGCGTACGCCCGGCCACATCCACCCACGGTCGTAGTGCCAGCGGCGTACCAGCGGCATGTGCGGGCCGTGTCAGCGCGGCCGGGCACGCTCCTTCCCGAACGGAAGGAGACAGATCATGAGCGATCTCGTGGTACGCGCGGAGGGGCTCCGCAAGCGCTTCGGGAAGACGCAGGCGCTCGACGGGGTGGATCTGGCGATGCGCCGCGGCACCGTGCTCGGCGTCCTCGGCCCGAACGGCGCCGGCAAGACCACCGCCGTCCGGGTGCTGGCCACCCTGCTGCGCCCGGACGAGGGCAGCGCGTTCGTGGCCGGCATCGACGTACTCAAAGAACCTCAACGGGTACGCCGCCGAATCGGCCTGACCGGCCAGTACGCCTCGGTCGACGAGGATCTGACCGGCACCCAGAACCTGGTCCTGATCGGCCAGCTGCTCGACCTGACGACCCGGGACGCCAAGCGCCGGGCGGCCGAGCTGCTGGAGTGGTTCGGGCTGACCGAGGCGGCCGGCCGGATGGCCAAGACCTACTCGGGCGGCATGCGCCGGCGCCTCGACCTGGCCGCCTCGCTCGTCGGGCACCCCGAGGTGATCTTCCTGGACGAGCCGACGACGGGCCTCGACCCGGCCAAGCGCGAGGACATGTGGGGCGTGGTCCGCACCCAGGTGACGCAGGGGTCGAGCGTGCTGCTGACCACCCAGTACCTGGAAGAGGCGGATGCCCTGGCCGACGAGATCGTGGTGATCAACCAGGGCCGGGTGATCGCGCACGACACCCCGGACGGTCTCAAGCGCCGGGTCGGCGGCCTGACTCTGCGGGTACGCCCGGCCGACCCGTCCCGCCTGCCCGAGGTGCTGCGCATCCTCGACGCCGTGGCCGCGCCGGGCACCTCGGCCTCGCCGGACACCACCGCGGGCGCCCGTCCGGGTGCGGGTTCGGTGCCGGTGACCGGCGACACCGCCCTCGACGTGACGGTTCCGGCCCTGCGCCGGGCCGGTATCGAGGTCAACGATCTGGGCCTGCACCTGCCCAGCCTGGACGAGGTGTTCCACGCGCTGACCGAGGGGTCGGCGCCGGCCGCGAAGGAGGGTGAGCTGGTATGACGACGCTCGATTGGCCGGTCCGCCCGGCCACCGACGACATCGATAAACCGCGGGGTGGCGCGGTGGTCGCGCTGGTCCGGCACGCGGCGGCTCTGATGCGGCGCAGCCTGATCAAGACGGCGCGTACGCCGGAAGCGCTGATGGACGTGACCCTGCAGCCGGTCATCTTCCTGCTGCTGTTCACCTACCTGTTCGGCGGCGCCATCTCCGGCGGCGACCGGGCCGGCTACCTGCAGTTCCTGCTGCCCGGCATGCTGGCCCAGTCGCTGGCCATGGGCGGCATCGCGCTCGGCCAGAACCTGAACGCCGACATCGAGAAGGGCGTCTTCGACCGGTTCCGGTCCCTGCCGGTGGCCCGGTCGGCGCCACTGGTCGGCGCGGTCGCCGCCGACGTCATCCGCTATCTGACGGTGTGCCTGGTCATGCTCGGATTCGGCATGATCATCGGCTTCCGGGTGGAGACCGGCCTGGTCCCGGCGATCGCCGCGGTCGGGCTGTCGATCGGGTTCGGGTTGTGCTTCTGCTGGATCTCGGTGTGGGTCGGCATGCTGGTGCGTACGCCCGGCGCCGTCCAGGGCCTGATGTTCCTGCTGGTGTTCCCGCTGTCGTTCGGCAGCAACGTGTTCGTGCCGACCGACACGCTGCCGGGCTGGCTGCAGTGGTTCGTGCACGTCAACCCGATCACGCCGCTGGTCAGCACGATCCGCGGGCTACTGGTCGGCGGCCCGGTGGCCGGCCACCTGCTGGTCACCCTGGCCTGGATGGCCGGCCTACTCGTGGTGTTCGTACCGCTCGCCCTGCGGGCCTACAACCGCCGCGCGTAGGACCTGTCTCAGATTCGCTTCCGGGGCGCTTCAACTGGGACTGAATCTTCAGACAGGTCCTAACGGGCGCAGCCGGGCCGGGTCGACCTGGGTCGTGGCCGCCTTCCCGTCCAGCTCCCACCCCTGGGAGTAGGCGGCTTCGAAGGCGGCCTCGCCGAGGGCGGCCCGGCTGCCCGCGCTCAGCTCGATGACCTGCGGATCGCTCCGGTCGTGGGCGCCGCGCAGCCGGGCCGCCGCGCCGAGCAGCTGGGCCGCCTCCCGGTGCAGCCCGTAGAAGCCGGCCAGCGCGGCCGCCGCCACGGTGACCATCGACAGCATCGGCATGTCCCGGCTCTCGATCCCCGCCGCATAGGCCGCGGTCAGCGCCGCCTCGGCCCCCGGGCCGTCCCCGCGCCGGACGCACAGCCACGCCTTGACCGCGCCGATCAGCGCCCGCCCGTGGTCGCCGGGGAAGTCGAGCCGATCGTCCATGTCTTTCTCGGCCCGGGCGATCAGCTCGGCCGCCCGGTCCAGGTCGCCGATCCGCGCCCGCAGGCCCGCCTCCAGCCCGTCGATCAGCATGGCCAGCTCGGGGGTGGAGCCGCGCAGCGCCTTCTCCCGGGTCGCCTGGGCCATGGCCAGCGCCCGCTCGGTGTCGCCGCGCCGCATGCTGAGGTCGACCCAGCGCAGGTCGATGAAGATCTCGTCGCCCAGGCTGAGCGAACCGAACTCCCCGGCCAGCGTCCGGGCCCGGCTCAGGTCGGCCAGCGCGCCGTCCAGGTCACCGTCGTACTCGCGCAGCACCGCGCGCATCGGCAGCGCGGTCGCCAGCCCCCAGCGGTCGCCGACCTCGGTGAAGCAGTCCAGCGCGGCCGCCACGTCGACGCGGAGCTGGTCGCCGTGGCCCTGGTTCTCCGCCAGCTGGCAGCGGAACAGCCGCGCCAGCCCGGACAGCCACCGGTCGGGGCCGTCGACGATGCGCCTCAGGATGACCAGCGCGCCGTCCTGTTCCTCGAGGAAGAACAGCGTCAGCGCGGTCATCACGGCGGCGATGCCGGGCAGGTCCGGGTACGCGAGCAGCCGGTCGGCCAGGGCCCGCAGCTCGGCCTTCTGCTCGGCCGCGGTCTCGACCGTCGCCCCGGTCCGGTTGGCGATGACGTTGAGCAGCCGCACCGCCTCGGCCAGGTCCCGTTCCACCCGCCGGCGCGGGCCGAGCGGCACGGTCAGCGCCTCGCCCAGCCAGTAGCTCGCGTCGGCGTGCCGCCCGAACATCTGCCAGTACCAGGCCAGGTCGAGGGCCATCCGGACGGCGTCCGGGTTGCCGGTGTCGCACAGGTGGCGCAGGGCGGCGAGCGCGTTGTCGTACTCGGCCTTCATCACCCGCATGGCCGTCAGCTGCCCATGCGTACGCAGCAGCGGATCGTGGTGGGCGACCAGCTGCCGGAGGTGGCCGGCGGCGAGCCCACGGACCGCGGCGAGCACGCCCCGCTCGGCCAGGCGCTCGGTGCCGTACTCGCGGAGCGTCTCCAGCATCCGGTAGCGGCCGGGCTCGGGCGCCAGCTGCAGCAGCGACCGGTCGACCAGGGCGGCGAGCAGGTCGGGGACGTCGGCGGCGGGCACGCCGGTGCCGGCGCACACCGCGGTGGCCGAGGCCGGCGTTACACCGCCGGGCAGGACCGAGATCCGTTCGGCCACCGTACGCTCGTGCTCGCCGAGCATCTCCCAGCTCCAGGCGATGACCCCGCGCAGCGTACGGTGCCGCGACGACGCCGTGCGGCTGCCGGTGGTGAGCAGCCGGAACCGGTCCGAGAGCCCGGCCGCGAGCTCGGGCAGGGCCAGCGTGCGCAGCCGGGCGGCGGCCAGTTCGAGGGCGAGCGGCATCCCGTCCAGGCCGCGGACCACACGCACGATGTCGCCGAGCGTGTCCGCTGTGACGTCGAACCCCGGGCGTACCGCCGCCGCTCGTTCCACGAAGAGCCGGACCGCCGAGGTACGCCGGGCCGGCTCGACGTCGTCGTCCGCCTCGGGCAGGTGCAGCGGGCCGAGCGGGACCAGCGCCTCCCCGTCGACCGCGAGCGGCTCCCGGCTGGTGGCCAGCACCCGCAGCCCCGGGCAGCGGGTCAGCAGCGCCGACATCAGCCCGGCGACCGCGTCGATCAGGTGCTCGCAGTTGTCGGCCACGAGCAGCGCCTCGCGCCCGGTCAGCTGTTCGACCAGTTGGTCGAGCTCGTCGCCCTCGGTCCGCATCCGCACCTCGAACAGCGCCGCGCCGCGCCCGCCGATCGCCGCCAGCACCGCCGCGCTCACCTTGGCCGGCTCGGTCACCGAGGTCAGGTCGACCATCCAGGCGCCGTCGCGGAACTCGTGCCGGTGCCGCCGCGCCGCCTCGACGGCCAGCCGGGTCTTGCCCGCGCCGCCCGGCCCGACCACGGTGACCAGGCGGCCGGAGGCGAGCAGGGTGTCGATCCGGGCGACGTCGTCGTCCCGCCCGATGAAGCTGGTCAGCGGCGCGGGCAGGTTGCTGGGTGCGGCTTCCGGCGCTGTTTCGGTACGCAGCAGACGAAGGTGCCGTTCGCGCAGGGCGGCGCCCGGGTCGGCACCGAGGCGATCGGCCAGCTCTTCGCGTACCCGCTCGAAAAGGTCCAGGGCCTCCGCCTCCCGGCCCTGGACGGCGAGCGCGTCCATCAGCAGCGCCGCCACCCGCTCGTCGGCGGGCTGGGCCACGAGCAGGGCGTGGAGGCGTTCGGCGGCGGTGTCGGCGCGGCCCAGGCCCAGTTCGGCCTCGGCCAGATCGACCGCCACCTCGACCGCGGCGTGCTCGAGCCGGGTGGCGGCGGCCGGTGTCACCGCGGCGACCGCGGCGGGTTCACCCCAGAGCGCCAGCGCCTCGCCCAGCAGCGTCGCCGCCTCGGCCCGGTCACCAGTCCGCAGCCGGTCGCGGCCGTCGGCGGCAAGCCGCTCGAACCACAGCGCGTCCACGTCGCCGGCCTCGACCGCCAGCCGGTAGCCGCCGTCGGCCTGGGTCACGGCGTCGGCCGCGCCCAGCGTCCGCCGTGCTCGTGACACCAGCGACTGCAGCGCGTTCACCGGGTCGGCCGGTTGCTCCTCCGGCCACAGCGCGTCGACCAGCACGCCCGGTGCGACGGCCCGCCCGCCGGCCAGCGCCAGCCGGGCCAGCAGCCCACGCACCCGGGCCCCGGAAACGGGCACGACGTGCTCGCCCCGGCGCAGCGCGAAGCCGCCGAGCAATGTCACCCGCAGCCGCGC
Organism: Actinoplanes sp. NPDC049265; assembly: GCF_043197135.1. Classification (NCBI taxonomy): domain Bacteria; kingdom Bacillati; phylum Actinomycetota; class Actinomycetes; order Micromonosporales; family Micromonosporaceae; genus Actinoplanes; species Actinoplanes sp. NPDC049265. The sequence goes on from NZ_JBICSP010000002.1 coordinate 213,554, forward strand.
GACCGAGTCCCCCACTCCCCGATCATCCCACCCGCCGAGAAACCCCCAGTGGTAGCCCAGGGCGGTCTCCGGGTCCCGGAGACCGCCCTGGGCCACCACTGGACCGCTGTTCACACGGAAGGCCCGGCCGAGCGGCCGGGCCTTCCGGTGCCAATACCTCAGACGAGGTCGAACCGGTCGTTGTTCATGACCTTGGTCCAGGCGGCGACGAAGTCCGTCACGAACTTCTCGCGGGCGTCGGCCGAGGCGTAGACCTCGGCCAGGGCCCGGAGCTGCGAGTTGGAGCCGAAGATGAGGTCGACCGCGGTGGCCGTCCACTTCAGCTCATCGGTGGCGGCGTCGCGGATCTCGTACACGTGCTCCTCGGTCGCCGACGCCTTCCACCGCGTACCCGGCGACAGCAGGTTGGCGAAGAAGTCGTTGGTCAGCACACCGGTGCGGTCGGTGAGCACGCCGTGGGCGGCCCCGCCGGCGTTGGCGCCGAGCGAGCGCAGACCGCCGAGCAGGGCGGTCATCTCGGGCGCGGTCAGGTTGAGCATGTACGCCCGGTCGATCAACAGCACCTCGGGCTGGGTCTTCTCGCCCGGCCGCAGGTAGTTGCGGAACGCGTCGGCCCGCGGCTCCAGGACCCGGAACGACTCGACGTCGGTCTCTTCCTGGGTGGCGTCGGTGCGACCCGGCTGGAACGGCACGGTCACCGGGACGCCCGCGTCGGCCGCCGCCTTCTCGACCGCGGCCGAGCCGGCCAGCACGATCAGGTCGGCCAACGAGACCTGGGCGCCGCCGGAGGCGTTGAACTCCTGCTGGATCTTCTCCAGCGTGCCCAGCACGGTGGCCAGCTGCTCCGGCTGGTTGACCTCCCAGCTGCGCTGCGGCTCGAGGCGGATCCGGGCACCGTTGGCGCCACCGCGCTTGTCGGTGTGCCGGAAGCTCGCCGCCGACGCCCACGCGGTGGAGACCAGCTGGGCGACCGAGAGGCCGGACTCCAGCACCTTGGTCTTGAGCGTCGCGACGTCGGCGTCGCTGACCGACTGGCCGGCGGCGGCCGGGACCGGGTCCTGCCACAGCTGCGCCTCGGCCACCCACGGGCCGAGGAAGCGGCTGACCGGACCCATGTCGCGGTGCAGCAGTTTGTACCAGGCCTTGGCGAAGGCCAGCGCGAACTCGTCCGGGTTGTCGCGGAACCGGCGGGAGATGGCGTCGTAGGCCGGGTCGACGCGCAGCGACAGGTCGGTGGTCAGCATCGTCGGGCGGTGCTTGCGGGCCGAGTCGTGGGCGTCGGGGATGATCTCCTCGGCGTCCTTGGCCACCCACTGCTTGGCGCCACCGGGGCTGGTGGTCAGCTCCCACTCGTACCCGTAGAGGATCTCGAAGAAGCGGTTGCTCCACCGCGTCGGCTGGTCGGTCCAGGTGACCTCGAGGCCGCTGGTGATCGTGTCGCCGCCCTTGCCGCTGCCGTGCGTGCTCAGCCAGCCCAGGCCCTGCGACTCCAGCGGCGCACCCTCGGGCTCGGGGCCGATGTGGTTGTCGGCGACGGCGGCGCCGTGCGTCTTGCCGAAGGTGTGGCCGCCGGCGATCAGCGCGACGGTCTCCTCGTCGTTCATGGCCATCCGGCCGAACGTCTCACGGATGAAGTGCGCCGCGGCGGCCGGGTCGGCACTGCCCTTCGGACCCTCCGGGTTGACGTAGATCAGGCCCATCTCGGTGGCGCCGACGCCCTCGGACATCGTGCTCTCCGAGGCGTAGCGCTCGTCGCCCAGCCAGGTGTCCTCCGGGCCCCAGAAGATCTCCTCGGGCTCCCACACGTCGACCCGGCCGAAGCCGAAGCCGAAGGTCTTGAAGCCCATCGACTCCAGGGCCACGTTGCCGGCCAGGACCAGCAGGTCGGCCCAGGAGACCTTCTGTCCGTACTTGGCCTTGACCGGCCAGAGCAGGCGGCGGGCCTTGTCCAGGTTGGCGTTGTCGGGCCAGCTGTTCAGCGGGGCGAACCGCTGCCCGCCGTCACCGGCGCCGCCACGGCCGTCGTGGATCCGGTACGTGCCGGCGGCGTGCCAGCTCATCCGGATCATGAGGCCGCCGTAGTGCCCGAAGTCGGCCGGCCACCAGTCCTGCGACGTGGTCAGAACGTCGGTGATGTCCCGTTTGAGCGCCTCGACGTCGAGCTTGGCGAACTCCTTGGCGTACTCGAAGTCCTCGCCCAGCGGGTTGCCCTTGCTGGAGTGGGCGTGCAGCACCGAGAGGTCGAGCTGGTTGGGCCACCAGTCCCGGTTGGTGCGCGGGCGGCCACCGGTCTTGGGGGTCGGCGCGTCGATCGCCGGGTTCTCGCTCTCGCTCCCGTGCGCCGTCACGGAGTCGTGGGCGACCGGGCAGCCTTCGGCCTTCGGGTCCAGGGTGTCGCTCATCAATTTCCTTCCGAACAATCGGGACACGTGCCCCAGTAGACGACTTCGGCCTCGTCGACCACGAAACCGTGGTCGCCCGAGGCGGTGAGACAGGGTGTGTGGCCGACGGCGCAGTCGACGTCGGCGATGGCGCCGCAGGAACGGCACACGACGTGGTGGTGGTTGTCGCCCACCCGGCGTTCGTAGCGGGCGGTGGCCCCGGCCGGCTGGATGCGCCGGATCAGCCCGGCGCCCGCGAGCGCCCGCAGAACGTCGTAGATTGCCTGGTGGGAGACGTGCGGACGGTCGGCTCGGACGAGCTCGATGACGGTGTCGGTGTCGACGTGCGGATGATCATGGAGGGCCGCCAGCACGGCCAGCCGGGGCTGCGTCACACGCAGCGAGGCCGCCCGGAGCTCGTCGGCGAGGTCCGCGATCACCCGATCAACATAGGCCCTTTTCTGGACCAGTTCAAGTTTGTCCGCGGCCCACGCCGGCCCTCTCCTTCAGCCGTCGGGGGTGCCACCGGCCCCGCCGGTCAAGGGCAAACACCAGCGTCGCAGCCACGCGGCACGGCGGCCCGGCTCCGCCGGGGTCAGCGCGGGCGGCCGGGTCGGATCGATCTCGGAGCCCGTGACCGTCCATCATCGACCGCCGGGGCCGCTCCAGTGGAAGCGGCCCCGGCGGGACTTCTCAGCTACCGACGGTGCACAGCTTGTCGAAGGCCTCGGCGTCGGCCTGGAGCTTCTCGTTGATGCCGTCCGGCAGCTTGCCGGCCTTCACGCCCTCGACCATCTTGGCGTAGTCGTCGGCCACGGCCTTGGTCGCCACCTTGACGTCGTCGTGCTTGGCCTTGCCGGCGGCCGCGTTGAGCTTGTCCACCGTCGCCTGCAGCGAGGCCGGGTCGGCCGCGCTCGGGCTGTCCAGGATCGCCGCCTTGGCCTCGGTGCAGCCCGGGTCGGCCACCGTCGAGTTGGCGATGACCAGGCCGGCGGTGACCGCGCCACCGATGGCCAGCAGCGAGATGACGAGGCCGGCGACGGCCAGGCCCCGGCCCTTGCGGCGGCCCGGGCCGGTCTTGAAGATGGCGATCAGGCTGAGGATGAAACCGATCGGCGCCAGCAGGAACGCCAGGATGAGCCCGGCGACGGCCAGGCCACTGGTCCCCGGCTGGGGCGGTGGCGACTGATGCGGCGGGGCGTGCTCGTCGAGCGACACTATGTATGTCCAATCAGGTGGGCGAAATTGAAACTGGCCAGACCGTACTGGTTCTTCCGCCGGCTCATCGCCCCATTTCGGTGTCCACCTTCCGACTCCCTTGCCAGCGTCGACACTTCTCGATGTGATGTGCGGATGAGCAAACCGTTAATCGCCGCCGTCGCCACCGCGACGGGCCTGGCGTCATTCCTGGCCGTGCCGGCGGCCCCGGTCACCGCGGCCACCGCGATCGAATACGTCGTCGTCGCCGAGGACGGTGTCACCCCCGACGCCGCGGTCGCCGCCATCCGCAACGCCGGCGGTTCGGTCGTCGCACGCAACGACGCCGCCGGCATGTACACCGTGGCGTCGGCCCGGACCGACTTCCGGGCCAAGGCCACCGCCGACGTCGAACTCATCGGCGTGACGCAGAACAAGGCCATGGGGTACGCGCCGAGCGCACCCAAGCTGGAACAGCCGCAGGTGGCTCCGATCGGCCGCCGCCCGGCCACGACCCGCCCGTACGTCGTCCCGGTGACCGACCGGCAGCCGGCCGCCGATCCCCTGGACGACAAGCTCTGGGGCCTCAAGATGATCCACGCCGACCAGGCGCACGCCGTCGAGGCGGGCGACCGCGGCGTCACCGTCGGCATCCTGGACACCGGCGTGGACGCGTCCAACCCCGACCTCACCGGCCACTTCAGCCGGCGCCTGAGCCGCAACTTCGCCCCCGACCTGACCGACATCGACGGCCCGTGCGAGGTGGCGGGCTGCGTCGACCCGGTCGGCACCGACGACGGCGGCCACGGCACCCACGTGGCCGGCACGATCGGCGCCGCGGCCAACGGCGTCGGCGTCACCGGGGTCGCCCCCAACGTCACACTGGTCGAGCTCAAGGGCGGCCAGGACTCCGGCTACTTCTTCCTCGCCCCCGTGGTCAACGCCCTGGTCTACGCGGGCGACGCCGGCATCGACGTGGTCAACATGTCGTTCTACGTGGACCCGTGGCTGTACAACTGCCGGGCCAACCCCGCCGACACCCCCGAGCAGCAGGCCGAGCAGCGGGCGATCATCGCCGGCATGCGCCGCGCCCTCAACTACGCCCACAACAGCGGTGTCACCCTGGTCGCCGCCCTGGGCAACGCCAACGAGGACCTGGGCCGACCGCCGACCGACACCTCCAGCCCCGACTACCCCGACGGCGCCGCCCACCCGCGGCCGATCGACAACGACTCCTGCTGGGACCTGCCGGTCGAGGGCCCGCACGTCATCGGCGTCTCGGCGGTGGGCCCGTCCGGCAACCGCTCCTACTTCTCCAACTACGGTGTGGAGCAGATCTCGGTGGCCGCCCCCGGCGGTGCCCTCACCGACGGCGCGTCCAACAGCATCACCAACGAGATCCTGTCCACCTTCCCGAAGAGCCTGCTGCAGTCCCGCGGCTGGGTCGACGCCAACGGTGACGTGATCCCGGCCCGCGCCAACTCGGTGTTCAAGTCGTGCACCAAGGCCGGCGTCTGCGGCTACTACACGTACCTGCAGGGCACCTCCATGGCCTCGCCCCACGCGGCCGGCGTGGCCGCCCTGATCGCCAGCCGCTTCGGCACCTTCGACGCCCAGCACGGCGGCAAGACCATGAACCCGAACGCGGTCGAACGCAAGCTCACCAACACCGCCACCGAACGCCCGTGCCCCGCCGCCACCCCCGAGTGCGAGGGCACCCCGGAGTTCAACGGCTTCTACGGCAACGGCATCGTCGACGCCTACCGAGCAGTCCGCTGATCGAGACCCCGGCCGGTCGCCCCTTGACCGGCCGGGCCTCTTGATACCGTGCCCGCCGTCCGGTGTTGCGGCGTGACCCCTCAGCCGAAAGGATTTCAGCCCCGCATTCGCAAAGTCTCCGAGGGTGAGACGCCGAAGAGCTTTCGATATTCGACGGAGAACCGGCCGAGGTGCGAGATGCCAAACTGGCTCGCGACCGAGGAGACGGTGGTTTCGAACTCGTTCGCAGCCTGAAGTGCGGCGTGGATCCGTCGTAGCCGAGCCTCCCTCAGGTACGCCATCGGGGTGGTGCCGAGATGCTTCCTGAAAGCGGTCTGCAGAGTCCGTGCATCGACGCCACAATGAGCCGCCAGGGAAGAGACGGCCAGGGGATATGCGAGGTCTTCCTCGATCTTCTGGATGGCCTTCCGAACGGTCTTCGGCACGACCGTCCGGGACGGATCATCGGCAACTGCCGGGTACTTGTGATCGGTAGCCGCCAAGAAGCCGCGGATAACCCCGTCCATGGCCCCCACCGGTCCCGATGCGCTGAGGAGCAGACGCTCGAAATCCCCCGTCGCCTGCACCATCTGAGTCCATCGCCAGAGGATTTCGGTGACGGCGATGGGTGACTGGAATTCAAGTGGAGGAACTGCCTCGAGACCGAGAATCGACCCCACCGCGTTTTGCAGTACGTCGCCTCTGAAGCCTACCGAAAACACTCTGGACCGGCGCGTCCACTGTTCTACCTCGAGCGCCTCCCCAGGGCCGAGTATCAAGCTCGTACCAGCGTCGAGAATGGCCGACCGGTCGCGATGATTGACGCGAAGTGATCCACTCAGGGGGAGCAGGAACTTGTACCCCGATCTCAGCCCTCTGACTTGAACCGCCACGTCCTCGCTCACGGACATGTCGGAAATGCTTACCCCGCCGATTCGCACCCGGTCGACCTCGAAGCTGAAATCCCCGTGCGAGCCGATATGTTGGATGTCGTAGCCAGTCAGGCATTCATTCAACAAGGGCTGAGTTTCGTCGATGCTCGCGAATGCGTACCGACCTCTGGATGACGGAGTATTCGTCGGTGATACCTCCATTGGCCATTGACCCCTTCCGCGCGACCGACGCCGGACAAGTGTAGTCCGAGCCGTCATCACCTCTGCGGTCGCACGACTGAGCCGCCTCACCGTGACCCTGTTGGTCGCGCAACGGCGCCGCCTCCGGCACGACCTTGTAACAGGACGTGATCGAGGACGCGGGAAGAAAGTCTCTGGCGCATCGCTCGAGGGACAGCATCCGTCGTTTTTTGGATGGCGGGCTCCCGGGCGCTCCGGTTCTAATCGATCCACAGCTCCGGAAGCAATTTGGTTCGAGAAGCCGGGCCTGAAAGGGACCAGTTGACCTGGGGCTTCGAGTTGCCGGGCCTGAAAGGGACCGGTTGACCTGGGGCTGAGGGCGGCGCGTGTCCTGCCGCGCACTGGCACGGGAGACGCGCTATTTAGTGGTCTCGACAAACTTCGAGAAGATATTCGGTCACAGATGGAAGCCGCACCCTGCGGTCAGGAAAGGGCAAACCGTAATGTCGACCAACTCGATGGTACCGCCCTCCGGGATCCCGGTCGCCGTAGTCGAACGGCTCAAGGGATACACCTTGCCGCTGACCGCCAAGGGCAACTCCAGCTTGGCCTCGGCGCCTCCCTGGCACTACGTCGGCGATCTGATCGGGGTCGAGTTCTGGGCCACGGCCGCCGCGGCCGAGGCGTCGTTGCCGAGTGGGCTGGACCCCGATCCCACCGATTCCGGGCACGGCCATGTCCTCTTCATCGACTGGCAGTTCAACGGTTCCGGAGACGAGTATCTCGACCCTGTCCGTAGCCGGTACAGCGAGTGCATGGTGCTGCTCGACGCCGCGTATCAGGGACAGACGGTGGCCTGGTGCCCCTTCATCTTCGTGGACAACGACACGTCGATGGCGCGGGGATGGGTGCAAGGCTTCTCGAAGAAGCTCGGGCAGGTTCATCAAACCCGGGCGTACGCGGTGGCGAGCCAGGCCGGCCCGGTGCTCGGCGCGGGCGGCACGTTCGCGGGTACCCTCTCGGTCGCCGGCCGTCGAATAGCCGAGGGGCGGGTGACCTTGACCGGGCCGTCGACCTCGCCGGCCGCGCTGAGTCGCCCGATCGTCAACCTGAGGCACTTCCCGCGGCTGCAGGCCGGGCGCCACGACGACCCCGTCGTGCACGAGTTGGCCATGTCGGTGCTGGAAAACGTCGAAGTTGCCGGCGCTTGGACCGGCACCGGCTCGTTGAGCTTCTTCCCCGCGCCGGGGGAGGAACTGGCTGACCTGGTCATCCAGCGCACCGGGGCCGGATTTCGCAGCACGTTGTCGTTCACCGTCGCGGATTTGAAAATCCTCGACTGAGCGTCACCGTTGAACGAGGTGGCCGACCGGACAAGGATGGTCCGCCGCCGGTCGCGGCCGGCATGCGAGATCGCATACGCCGTTCGGTGGCCCGGCGGGCGACCGGATCCCACGCTCCCGGCCCACGATCTCCCTGCTGCGATGAGTAGAGCCAGGCTCGCCACCACGCAGGGCCGCGCGCCCGGCCACAAGAGTGGCAGCAACAAGCCCCGACCAGAGGAATCGTCGTGGGCTTGCCGCGACCGAGTGGCCCGCGGGCAACCTCGCCGGGCCGGCCGGCGACCTTCAGCCACGTACCGCCAAATAGCCCCCGCGAGGGCAACCGAGACAGGAGTCGAGACCATGACGATCAGTTCAGAGACTATGGCCGCGGAAGGCGCCGGTGGCCGGGTCGCCCACAAGGTCGCCCTCGTCACCGGGGCCGGCCGCGGCCAGGGACGCAACCACGCGGTCCGGCTCGCCGAGGAGGGCGCCGACATCATCGCGGTGGACATCTGCGCCCCTGTCGCCGGCATCGACTTTCCGATGGCGTCGGAGGAGGATCTCGCGCTCACCGAGAAGATGGTGCGCGACCGGGGCCGGAGCGTCATCGCGGCGAAGGTCGACGTCCGCGACCGCGGCGCCCTCACGGCGACCGTCCAGCAAGGCGTCGCCGCGTTCGGCCGGCTCGACGTCGTCGTGGCGAACGCCGGGGTGATCGCCGCCGCGCGCTTCGAGGACCAGACCATCGAAGAGTGGCAGGCCATGCTCGGCGTCAACGTGATCGGCACCCGCAACACGTGCCTGGCCGCCATGCCGCACCTGGTCGCGGCCGGCGGCGGGTCGGTCATCACGATCAGCTCGGTGGCCGGACTCGTCGGCGGGTCGATGCTGTCGGCGTACATCTCGTCCAAACATGCGATCGTCGGCCTGACCAAGGCATTGGCCATCGAGTGGGGCGGGCGCCGGATCCGCGTGAACACGATCAGCCCCGGGCCGGTCGCCAACACCGGCATGACGGCACAGCTCCAGCCGTTGCTCGACGCCCTGAGCGCCAAGGAGCAGGCGTCGTACGTCACCGCGCTGCCCACATCCTTCGTGATGCGTGACGACACCAGCAACGCGGTCATCTACCTGGCTTCGGAGGAGTCACGCAACGTCACCGGCACCGTGATGGAGGTGGACGCGGGCATGGTCGCCATCTGACCCACGGCCCGGGTGGTCCACGACAACGACGTCGTGCCCAACGTTCCCCGGCCAAGCCTGCTCGGCGGCGACCCGCACCACGTCGTCAGCCTGGTGCGGGTCGCCGCCGAACGGAAGGACCGGCCGAGCCGGCTCCTCGGCTACGTGAGCACCCTGATGCTCGTCGCCGGCCCTGGACAGCATCCCGACCGATCGCGTCACCCCCGACCCCACCGGCCAGTCCTGACCCGACTCACCAGCGCGGCACTCAGCGGTCCGTACAGATCGGATCAGTGCTGGCCACCCGGTCGGAGGAATAGACGACGGCCACCGAGAAGCAGTAGTCGAGGCGGTCGTTGAGGCCGTACGCGATGTAGTCGGAACTGCCCGGGGGCATCTGCTGGAAGACCTTGCGCTCCTGGCCGGCACGGCCGCCGGAGATCAGCACCGGCCCGTCGGCCGCCTTCGGGTAGACCCAGGAAATCACCACGGCGTCGCGGTTGTCGCGCAGTTTGAGCTCGGTCGGCGCGCCGTCGCTGCCACCGCCGCCGGTGGGCTGGGACGGGCTCGATGCGGGGGCACTCGCCGATGTGGCGGGGGCGCCGGTGGCCGGCGCGGCCTTCGGGCCCGGGTCGTTGCGGGGCAGGGTCGCGGCCACGACGGCCGCGGCCACACCCACCCCGGCCACGAGCACGGCGGCCAGGATGAAGGGCTGCCGGGAGGTGCCCGGTTCCGCTTTCCTTCCGGTGGGTACGGGCAGCCGGCCGTCCGCCTCGCCCACCGGCGCGCTGCCCACCGGGACGCGGCGGCCCTCGGGCGTGTACTCGGGGATCCGGGCGCCCGGCATCGGCAGCGGCGTATCGGCGCGGGCGTGCCGGCCCGTCAGGTCACCCGGCGCCTGATGCACCTCGCTCAGGTAGAGCGGCTGCTGGTAGAGCCCGCCGTTCGGGTCGGTGGGACGGTTGTCCGGTTCCGGCTCCGGGGGTGGTTCCGGTGGGGCGTTCGGCCGGTACGTGGGCTGCTCCGGCGCCTCGTCCGGCCCGTCCGACGTGGTCACCCGGCCACAGACGTGCTTGCCGCCGGCGGGGGCGCCGGCCAGCCGGTCGACCTGCTGCACAAGCGGGTGGCCGGCCGGCAGGTAGCGGGCGCACAGCTCCTGGGCCATCGCCACGTGCTCGTGGGCCTCGGTGCGGTGGCCGCACTCGCGTTCCATCACGGCCAGCCGGGCCAGCATCTTGATCCCGGCCGGGGCCGAGTCGCCGTAGGTGTCGCGGTGCCGGATCCAGGCGTTCTTCATCCGGGTACGCGCGACCGAGCACTGCCCCGACCGGTGCTCAGCGGTGGCCAGGTCGGCCTCGGCCGCCAGCACCCGCGGCGAGTCGGCCGGGTCGACCGCCTCCAGCGCGTCGAGCAGGTCCCGGTAGACCTGGGCCGCCCGCCCGTGGTGCCCGATCCGGGCCAGCACCGCGGCGTGCGTGGCGGCGGCCGCGATGGCCCGCTCGTCCCGGGGTCCGTGCAGGCGTTCCTCGGCGGCGTGGGCGAAGCCGGCCCACGTCTTGGCGGCGTGCGGGTCGCCCAGCGCGATCAGCACCCGGGCGTGCAGGGCGGCGGCGGTGGCGAGGTCGGGCGAGGCGCGGCGCGGGTCGGTGTCGGACTGGTCGAGGGCGCCGTCGAGCACGTCGCGGGCCGCTTCCAGGTCACCCGCGGACGTGAGGCTCTGCGCCCGGGCGGTCAGTTCGGCCAGCGGTGGTGCCACGTGCCCATAGTGCTGGCCTGAACACACTATGTACAAGTCCTGCAGCGTAACGACCCTCCGTACCCTCCCCCGCCGCCGCATTCCCGCCCTCACCCACCACCCCCTTTGTCATTGGTAGCCCCCGGGCGCTCTGGGCGGGGCGGATGCCGCGCTGACCTACCACCGGCTCTTCCAGTGGTAGCCACGGGCGGGGTGGCTACCACCGGCGGGGTGGGCGGGGCGGACGGCGGGGTCGGCTACGGCTGGGGGTGGGTGCGGTAGAAAGGGCTATGAGTGTGGGCGACCTGAAGCGTGAGGTGCTGGTACGGCACCTGGAGATCTGGACGCCGGGGGCGCTGCACAAGCGGCGGGCCGCCTATGTGCACGGCGGGGCCGACGCGGACGGCGGGGTGCTGGCCGAGGCCGCGTTGCGGGTGTTCGCCGAGCAGTCGGATCTGGTCCGCGGTCGCGAGCTGACGATGGTGGCGATCGGCGAGGACACCACTGAGGTCGACCGCCGGCTGGGGACGGTGGGGGTGGGGAACCCCGCCCTAACCGTGCACGTCGTCACCGGCGGGACCGATGCGCGGCTGGCAGCCACACTGAAGGCGGTAGGAGCTGCGCGCGTACCCATCTTGGGATTTTTGGACGCGACCACCTCGGGCCGGGCGCCGGAGCCGGACACCATCGCGGCCTTCGCCGCGGGCAAGCCCGCGGAAGTGATCGTCGGGCTCGCGCCGGGCGCCGTGACCGACGTGGACGGCTACCGATCGGCGCTCCGGGAGGCCGGGTTTCCGCTGGTCGCGGCGGTGGAGTTGGCGGTCGGGGACGAGCCCGGAGAGCTGCTCGTGCTGGCCACGACGCAGGGGAAGAGCCTGGAGGCGTTCAAGGAGACGCTGTGGGCGGTGGACGAGTTCGCCGGGGTGCGCTATCGCGACCCCGGCGACCCGGAACGGCATCTGATCGACATCTCGCTCACGCCCCACCCCGGTCCACTGCGCCGGGAACTGCTCGCCCACCTGGCCACCGTGGGTGCCGCCACGGTCACCGAACTGCGGACGTTCGCACTGACCGAGACGGTCTACCGTGCGGCCGACGCCACTTCGGTGCTGCAAAAACTGGTGAGCTCGGGTGCGGTCATCCGCACGCCGCCGGCCGGTCGGCTCGGCGGCGACGTCGAGATCCGGTCAGCGTGACTTGTCCTGCTTCCAGGACAGCGGGCCGGGCAGGTCGACGCGGTGCGCCTTGGCCCGGGAGTTCCACGACCACGGGCCGATCTTGATGCTCCAGGACGAGAAGCCGTTCTGGGTGAAGTTCAGGATCAGCGGGCCGAACTTCTTACGTTGACGGAACAGGACAGGCATCGGAAACGTCCTCCTTGGACTTCGCCTCGACGCCCCCCTACTTCCCGACGATCACCGTTTACAAACTCAGCGCGGCTGCCACGCGTCGGGGCGGGTGGTCAGCTTGCGCACGTGGGCGGGCATCCGGCCGCTCAGCAGCTCGGCCAGGCTGACCTCGTCGACCACCTCGCGGACGGCCGCGCGGACGGCCACCCACAGGTTGGGCAGGTTCTCTGCCGCGCCGGAATATTGCGTCTCTTCCGGACGCATGCCCCGGACGCCGGCCAGCGGACCGTCCACCGCGCGCAGGATCTGGCCGATCGTGACGTCGCGCGGCGGCTGCGACAGCGTGTAGCCACCCTCGGCGCCGCGCTGCGCACGGACCACGCCGGCGCGGCGCAGGTCGGCCAGGACCGCCTCGAGGAACTTTCGCGGCATCTCCTGGTCCTGGGCGATGGCCTGAGCGGACATGAGGGACGGGTGAGCTTTCGCCAGGCTCAGGGCGGCCCGGACGGCGTAGTCGCCACGCGCGGAGATCTGCACTCGTACATCATGCCGCGCGTGTTCCACCCCTGGTACGTCCACCCCCAAATCCATGGGGATATAGGGATTACGAGCGGTTACGCGTCGACGACACGCTGCTGCGGGACGTGGTTGTCCCAGGACTCGCGGATCAGCATCCGGAAGGCGCCCGGGCTCTGCCCGACCTCGCGGTGGAAGAACCGGCCGAAGTTCGTCGGCTCCGGGAAGCCGAGCACCCGGCCGACCTCTGCCACCGAGTCGTCGGTGCAGGCCAGCAGACGGCGCGCCTCGAGGGCGACGCGGTCGTCGACGACCTGCTTGGCGGTGCGGCCGGTGATCGCCAGGCTGGCCCGGGTCAGCGTACGGACGGAGCAGTCCAGCTGGGCCGCATAGTCCTCGACCCGGCGGCTGGCCGCGTGGCCCTCCTCCAGCGCCCGGCGGAACCGGGCGAACGTGCGACCCTCGGCGCTCGGTGGTGACCCGCCGTCCGGCCGGGCGATCAGCGCCATCCGGAGCAGGAGTACGACCAACTCGTGCCGGATCAGCGAGGCGGCGACCGGGCCGGGGTCGAGCCGGCCGCAGTCGTCGGCCAGCCGGGTGAAGCCGGACCCGATCGCCTCCGAGTCGGCGCCGGTCAGATCGCGGCTGGCCGTCGGGCCGGCGTCCTCGACGGTCAGGCCGGGCAGCTGTTCGCCGGTCAGCAGGTCATGTTCCCAGGCGACCAGGTTGGCCTCCAGGCCCGGCTGCCCGCCGAAGCGGAGGGCCTGGCCGGGGCGGATCCAGACGACCGTGCCCGGACGGCAGTCGCGGGTGTGGAAGTCCACCTCGACGGTGCCCTGGCCGGCGGTGGCCAGGACCATCAGGTGGTACGTGAGACGGCGCGGGACGGGCTGCCGGACCGCCAGGTCGGTCTCCGGCAGGGTGCAGGCGCCGACGCCCGCCCAAGCGGGGGCGGGTGGCATGGCGGCGGTGTGCCGGGTGCGCTGGCCGATCGAGAACATCGAGGCGACCGTATCCGCTGGTGACAAGGGATGCACGTGCTACTTCACGAGAGATCGTTTTGCTGAGCGGAAACGGTCGATAACCGTACGTCTGGGCGTTTTCTGTTTTTTGCAGTAATGCCCGATTCGAGAAAAAGGCCCGCATGGAGCGGCAGTCTCCACGCGGGCCTTTCCCTATTCGCTGTTTATCGTCCGGCCAGCAGCCGGCTCACCGCCGCATCCACATCCAGGTGATCGGATTCCCGGCCCCGCGGCACCACCACATAGGTGCGCCGGAGGAACCGGACAAGGACGCTGCGTGGCACTTCGAACAACGCGTTACCGTCCGGGGACGACAACGCCAAAGCGACGAAGTCACCCCTCGGTGTGGCCCACGGCCACACCCGGACATCGCCGATCCCGGCCGGCTCATCAAGGCCAGTAACCAGCAGTTCCCGCGCAAAGGACCAGCTCACGGCTTCCCCACCGGCTGATTCCGCGTGGAACAAAACATGGACCGCATAAGGATCCGCGGGGTCGTAGCGGAGACTGGCGCGCACGGGCAGGGCCGTCGCGTCAGGTGCTACTAGCCGCAGCGAGGTTTCCACCTCGACGGTCGTCGGACGAATGGTACTCATGGACGAACTCCCCCCGGCACCGCTGCGAGGTCGGTAACCCCGCGTTTCCCATACTCAGGTGATCCCTGTCATTACGCTCCGCCATACGCTGATCTCACCCAGTAGTGGGAAGACGGCTCCGATTCCCGCTCAGAACGGGTCGAAAGACGCTATCTTGTGCTGCTCTGCCCAGGTACTCGGTTCCGCCCGGCGTCGGGTGGTCCAGCCGTTGACTTACTCCGGTAACGTCCATTCCTCCCGGGTAGTGACGGGGCTCCGGAACACTGGGGGATGAAATGGCCGAGAAACCGGACGAGCGGGCGCACTCCGTCGGAGTCCTGGACAGAATCCGCGCCACCCCCGGCGGCCGCCACGCCCTCAAGATCGCCGTCGGCATCGCCGGCGCCCTGATCATCGCCGTCGGGGCGCTGCTCATTCCGCTCCCCGGCCCCGGCTGGGCCATCGTCTTCGTCGGCCTGGCCATCTGGGCGGTCGAGTTCCCGTGGGCCCGCCGGGTCCTGAACTTCGCCCGGCGCTACGTCCAGGCCTGGACGCGCTGGATCGGCCGGCAATCCTGGCCGGTACGCGGCCTCGTCGGCCTCGCCTGCCTGATCTTCGTGAGCGCGATCGTCTGGGAGTCGGTCCGCTTCACCTTCGGCGTCGACCTCATCCGCATGGCACGCGACTGGCTCGCCGCCCCCTGATTGGCCGCGGCCTCGCCCGGTCCGGTACAGTCTCTTTCGTTCCCGGGCGATTAGCTCAGCGGGAGAGCGCTCCGTTCACACCGGAGAGGTCACTGGTTCGATCCCAGTATCGCCCACACATCTGCCCAGCTGCACAAACGCCCATCGCCATGATCGATAGCGATGGGCGTTTGTGGCGTTTCTGGGAGCCCGCGGGGAAGCAGTTGCCCATCGCCAGTGTGATCTCTCCCCAGACTGAATTGTCCGGCTCCCCGAGTGACCACCACTATGTCGCGAACGGGGTCATCGTTACGGTTGGGAGCGCGCCGTGCGGTCCCCGCGTTTCCGCGGGCCCTCGATCAGCCTCTGCTCGGCTACGGGGCTGACGTGGCCGAAGATGCCGTGGCAAACCGGCACGGGACCTGGCCAACCGTAACTTCTCCGCGGAAGCCCCGAGCTGGCCGTGGGTGGCCGACGCCACCGGCATCCCGTGCGGCGAGGGCGTGTTCTGGCCGGCCGCCGCCCACGGCGTGTTCTCCCGCCGGATCGTCGGCTGGAAACCTCTGACCGACGCGGCACCGATCTGATCCTGGCCGCGCTCGAATACGGCATCCGGTCCCGCGACGTCCGGGCCGGCCGTGTCGATCCACCACTCGGATCGCGGGTCGGACCATACGAGCGTCCGCTTCTCGAAACGCTTGCAGGGCAACGGATCTCAAACGGCCGTCATCATGCCGTCAATGCCGTTTCCGACCTTGGTCCTCTCTAAAACTGGAGGCAGCCACGGGACTGCACGAGTCGCTGTTCGCGGAACCTCGGCCGGTGTGGCGTAGACCGTGCGTCGCAGCAGCATTGCAGCTGCGCCCATGGCCGCATCGGACGGCGTCTGATAGGCGCGCTCGAGAATCGTCTTTTCGCCCAGACCGCCGAACCCGTGCGCGTGGAACGTCTCTGCGAGGCCGGCGTCGAAAGCCCGCGCCGACGCATATCCGTCGGTGTTGGTCAGTTCTATGGGGCCGGACAGCAGAAGCTTCTCGGGGTTGACCATGTTGACCACTGCGGCGAGGCCAACACCGAAGTCATGCCCCGCGGCGCGGAAGGCCCGTGTCGCAGGCCCGTCCACGCCCGACTCTTCCTCGGCGTGGGCCGCAGCCGCCGCTGCGGCGAAGGTATCGACCCGTTCGCCGCCGTCGGCATCGATGCGGTCGGAGAGCGTCGAGACGTAAATGGACGTCTCGAGGCAATCGAAATTTCCGCAGCGACAGCGTCGGCTACTTCCTGGAATGGGTATGTGTCCCAGTTCGCCTGCCGCCCAGGATCTCCCGCGGACCAGGCGCCGGTCCACAACCAATCCGGCACCAACACTCCCATTCGGGCCTATGTAGACAACAGTCACGTCCGATAGCCCCCTGGCGCCTCCGAAGACCTGGGCGTGCACCGCGAGCGCGTCGACGTCGTTTTCGAGCACAACCTCAAAGCCGCTGCGATCCCGGATCCGTTGGGCCAGCTCAAAGTTCTCCCATCGGTGGCCAGTACCCAAGAACGGCGAGAACACCACCGTTCCCGAGTTGCCGTCGACGTGCCCCGGCAGGTTCACACCTATGCCGACCACACGCTCTCGGTCAACCTTCGCACTCTCCAGGATCTGTTGAGCCATCGTGCTTACGGCCTCGACCACCGCCTCCGGATCTGACGTGTCGACCTCCACCCGGCGGGTGTCTGAGACCTGTTGCGCCGTCATCGTCGTGAGAAGGCCCAGCAGGACTCCAGGTTGCACGGTGATACCGACCGCCCGCCGAGGACTATCACTGACGGCCAACTGAACCCATCCGTCGTCCTGACCTTCATCGTCCGACGGTTCGTGCGGTACGAGATAACGGGCACGGGTGAGCCGGGCGACCGCCGCAGCCGCCGCTCTGCGCGTCAACCCGGTGGCCACCACGAGTTGGTCGACGGACAGCCGAGTGTCGGCCGTCGCGACCGTCCGCAAAATCGCCACTTCAGGGAGGGGAGTCGGCTCCGGGGAGACCTGTCTTGAACCAAGCACCTTCGAAGCTCGGACTCCGTTCGGTGTAAGGGTCCACGCGTTCATCCGCCCCTGTCGCGTTGACGATGCCCAGCCGTCCCGCACTAACCGCGCTCCGGTTCGGCTGACCTGAGTGATCGACAAACCGGTCGTCTCAGCGATTTCCTCGTTTGTGCATCCATCTGCCTCCGCAATCGCGAGCAGCATGCGACCGGCCTCGCTCGAAGCGGCAAATGGCGGGCGCTCAACTCGTGCCCTGTCCAGGAGCGCGCCAGTGATCTGTCCGCAGGCGGCGAGGGCCCGCCGAGAGCCGACATCCTTCCCGAGGGCGGCCTGGCGGTCCGCAGAGCGGGCAACCTCAAGCAACGCCTCAAGGCCTGCAGGGTCCTGCGCAACGGCCGCGAGTTCCGCCCCGAAAGCAGCGAGCCAACCGTCCGTCGCCGCTCCAGCCGGGCCGAGCAACTCAAGTAAGTCGCTCTTCGGCGCGGGCGGCAACTCCGACAGCGACACCACGAATGTTTGCCCGTCCTGCGAGATGCTGGATGACATCCCCACCACCTCTCTCCAGCCTCCCACGATGCCCACTTCACCTGACGTTGTCAAGGGTTGTCAAGTGTCCCCAAATCTTGCAGTGGCGTTCACACGGTTGTATGACGCACTCGACGGCAACGGCCAGGAGGCCCCCGTCGTCCTTCTGCGTACGTTCTCAGAACTACAGGAACACAAACGGCTCGCCACAGAGGTGGCCAAGAAGGCGGCCGACGGAACCCTCACGGTCCCGGAGAAAGAATTCGATACTCAGACGGCGTTCGGCTGGGCGGTGGGACTGCATGATGCCCTGCGACGGGCCGACCCAGTGGTCGATGCCAACCCGCCACGGGCGCTGACCGGCTATCGCGACCTGCTC
Source organism: Actinoplanes sp. NPDC049265 (assembly GCF_043197135.1). Classification (NCBI taxonomy): domain Bacteria; kingdom Bacillati; phylum Actinomycetota; class Actinomycetes; order Micromonosporales; family Micromonosporaceae; genus Actinoplanes; species Actinoplanes sp. NPDC049265. Next base: position 231,283 of record NZ_JBICSP010000002.1, read on the forward strand.
GCGGCGACTAACAACCTGCTGCCGGACCTCGAACTTGGTGCGCTGGTCGCGTGCCACGTGCAGTCGCGTAGGCCTCACGGAGGTCCCACCCAGTTCGCCGACTTCTTCCCCAACTTGCGCCGCATCAACTCTCCGACGTTCGGTCAGCTTGGCTGGGCCCGACTCCCCCGTCACCGCGACCTGCCAATCGACAAAGATCTGACAGTCGCTTCACTGCCGTTCCTCGGTGAACGGGCCGACGTCACATTCGACTTGCGCCAAAACGGCTCCTACTACGCGGCCAGGCCGGCCACCGACCAGCTGATCTCGCATGTACCGGCCGCACTCGCCGCACTCGACAAGAGTGGAGCGCAGTTCGCCGTGCTACCCGAAGCCGCTCTCGATGATCGACTACTCGATGCGTGGCAAAGCGCCTGCCGTGCATCGGCGGTGCTCGGAAACCTACGGTTACTGCTCGCGGGAACCGGGCCAGTGACGGTGGCGCCCGAAGGGTGCTTGCTCGCCGGCGAGTTCTCGAACGATCAACTGGGCGTGCTACCGCACAACCGCGCAGTACTCCTGGACCGGGCAACCGGCGAGGTGGTGTTGGCCCAGGACAAGCAGCGAGGGTTTTCGATGACCGCCACGTTTCGCAGGCGCGAGGGGCTGCTCATCGGCGAGAAGGAACCCGGCGAAATCGACGAGAGGGTTCTGGACGAACTGATGACCGACCCGACCGGTCTGAATCTGTTCGATTCCCGCAGCTGCCGCATCGCGATTCTGATCTGCGAGGACCTGGGGCGAGTCGCGGACACGGGAGCACTCGTGTTCGTGGCGGGCGTTGGCATGGTACTTGCGCCAGTCCTGGCCCCGCCACTGCTACCGGACCGCTGGCAGGAGCGCGCCGCGAAACAGCTCACACCGGACGGGGCAGACGTCGTCGTGGTCAACTCCCTAGCGTTCGGCCGTGAGGACCTCGATGAACACAACGACTACAAACGCCGCGTCGGGGTACCCGCGGCATCAGCCGTCGCCATCACCGGTTCGGATGACCCGATCCGACGGCCCGAGGAGCACGAGGGTGTTCCACCTCAACCTCGGGACGACGCGCTTCGGGTGCGGCTCGTCACCATATGAACGCGGTTAACTGTTCTGGTTACGTTGTGGAGGCGCGGTGCTCCGGTCCGGTCCGCCTTGGCAACGCCGGCTACGCCTGGACGCCGCACTCGGCGCCGGCGGTGGCGCGCTCGCCGTGCTTGTCGGCGGTGTCGTCGGCCTCCTGGACGACCAGCCGGCGGCAGCTATCGGCGTGTCGGCATGCGGTGCCGCCACGGTCGGTTGGGCCATCTATCGCCAGCTCCAGTCGACGCCTACGGCAGTCCCACCGAATACCGAGCCTGCTGCCCGACCGGTAAACGCTCCGGCTTGGAACATTCCGCCACCGGTGCGGGGCTTCATCGGACGAGATGGCGACCTCGCCGCGCTCGGCGAGGGGTTGGCAGACCATGGGCCGGTGGGCATGGTGGCGGTCACTGGGCTCGGCGGGATGGGGAAGACACAGCTTGCCCTGTGGTACGCCTCGATACAGAGGGAGCACCGCCACGTCAGCGTGGGGTGGCTGCTCAACGCCTCATCGCGGGGGTACTTGCTGGACGGGCTGGCCCGGTTGAGTGCAACGCTGGCCTTGCCGGAGTCCTCGAGCGTAGAGGTGGCCGCCGCGCGGGCACTAGGCGAGATCGTTCGGCGTCCGGGCTGGCTGCTGGTGTATGACGACGCCAAGGACCAGGCAACCCTCGATGGCCTCCTACCGCTGTCCGGCCCAGGACAGGTGATCATCACCTCCCGCTACGCTGACTGGCGCGGCTCGGTTGCGCTGATGCCGGTCGACGAGTTGGACTACGAGACTGGCGCAGACTTCCTCCAAGCACGCGCCCGCGACGGCGATCGGGCAGCCGCACTGGATTTGGCACACCGGCTTGGTGGGCTGCCGCTAGCTCTGGAACAAGCTGCCGCCTATTGCCGGAATGGCGGCATCCGGCTCCGCGACTATCTCAACCGATTCGAGGTTGCCCCGGCCACTTTGCTGAGCACCGGCCACCCGTACGGCTTGCGGCCGGTAGCGCGCACTTGGCTGGTCAATCTGGCCGCCGTCCGCCGCAGCGATCGCGCCGCCGTCGAGTTGCTCAGCTTCCTGGCCTTCGTCGCGCCGGTGGCACTGCCCCGAGACGTGCTCTTGAGATCGTTGCCGACAGCGCTCCCACGGCGTCTACGACGGGCGGTGCGCGAGGACCGTTCGTTCGACGCGGTCGTCGCCTTGCTCACGGATCTGTCATTGCTTGTCGCCCAGCCGGACGGTTTGTATGTGCACGCGTTGGTGCAAGAGGTGATGCGCGAACGGATTGCGTGGCGCGAGAGACGGCTGCCGTGGGGATGGACCCGTCGCAGATGGATCGGCTCGCTGCTGCGCATACTCGCAGAGGAGTTTCCGGCGGAGGGCCACACAGTCGATCAATGGGAACGCTGTGCCGAACTGCGCCCGCACGCCGAGGCGGCCCTGTCGCTGTCGGATCAGCTCGGCCCCTGGCCGCCGGCCGCCGCATCGCTCGCACACCTGCTCGCCCATTACCTCCGGGATCGCGGCGAGTACGCGGACGCCTGTAACCTCCTCGAATCTGCGACCACCGCGGCAGTACGCGAATTGGGCCGCTACGACAACCGCACCGTCACCTACATGATGTGCCTCGGGTGGGCACTACAGAAGACAGGTGATCTCGGTAGAGCCCGCGCGCTGTACGAACGCATGCTTGATGGCGTCGTGATCATCGACAATGGTCGCGTCACCTTCACCACCCCAGCTGAACACGACGACCGCGCACGGCTCACGTGCATGAACAATCTCGCGCACACGCTTTCCGAGCAAGGTGAATTCGGCCTGGCCGGTGACATCAACAAGCGCGTGCTGGCGGGCCGGCGCCGGATATTGGGCGACGACGACCCTGAGACCATGAGGTCTTGGAACGGTCTGGCCGTCGTGTTGGGTCGCCAAGGTCACTACATCCGCGCCCGGAGGATCCTTGAAAACGTGCTCCCGTACCAGCGCCGAGAGCTCGGCGACGACCATCCCGACACGCTCAACGTCATAAACAGTCTCGCCACGGTGTTACATGATCAGGGAGACCTCAACGGCGCTCGCGCGCTACAAGAGGAGGAACTCGACCGCCGCCGACGGGTACTCGGGGACGATCATCCCACCACACTCATCGCCATGAACCACCTCGCCGACACTCTTGCCGAGCTCGGTGCCGGTGGGCGGGCAGACCGGCTACGCCATGAATGCGACAAACGAGCCCAAAAATAGGATCCAAAACTGTCGCATCTTGTCCGATGCCTATGGCGTAGAAAGACGAGAACCGCCGATGTTCACCGCAGCCGAGCTCGGTGCCGTAATCATGAGAAGGGCAAGGCGCGACAGCTCCGCCCCGGCGGTCCCCCGGGTGTCAGGGTACGAGGCAGCGGTCGAGGTCGAGGCGGGTAACGGTTTCCCGCGGAAGAACGGCTTGTCATCGATGGGGACCGAGACGGGCGTCGGTGGATTCCAGGGTAAGCGTGCGGTAAGCAGATCCGCCTACCTTGGCCCGCATGCCGTGGAAGGGGCCGCGGTATTCGACGAACGAGGGAAGTGTTGCGATGCGAAGGATGAGATTGCTGCCCTTGGCGGCGGCCGGTGCCATCGCCCTGTCCGGCGTAGCGTTCCCGGGCAGTGCCGCCGAGGCCGCGGCCGCCTCCTGCACGGTGGGACCGAACAACTCCGTCAGTAACAGCACGCGCCAGGGATACATCTTGGACGTTCGGGTTTACCACCTGCAGAACTGCTCCGGCTACACCACCCTGCACTCGAGTGAGGACACTTACCACGATCTGCACTGGAGTCAGGTCGCGGCCGTTTACACCCCCGCCAACCGTTGCGCCGAGCTGGGGTACAACAACTCGACCGGGTACCACAAAATCAGGATCATGCAGGGCAACCAGAAGGTGTCGCTGCCCGACTCCCGCAATTACATCGTTGCTCCCTATCCCTGCTGACCCGCGCGCCACGCGACTGCCGGCGTCGGATGCGCCGGCAGTCGCGTGGCCGGGTTCGGTCCTGTCGGACGACGACGTCGTTCGCACTGCTCAGCCTTGACCGGGCCTTTCAGGAATCGACTTGATGCATTGCGACTGCGCTGGCAGGGTGATGCCTCGTGCCCAAGCCGGAATCGTTCCAGGACCAGGGCTCGGAAGCGCCCATAAGCGACGCGATAACGGCACCCGGTCCTGCCTCTGGCGGGCCTCTCCGCTCTCCTGCCTTCCGGTGGTTTTTCATCGGCCGTTCGATCTCCATGGCAGGCAGTCTCATGTCGCCCGTCGCCCTGGCCTTCGGGGTCCTGGAAATCACCGACAGCGCGGCCTGGCTGTCCGCGGTCACCGCCACCGCAATGCTGGCGATGGCCGCGACGATGCTCCTCGGCGGCGGTATCGCCGACCGGTACCGCCGCGACGCCGTGCTGAGCCTCACCAGTCTTGGCGCGGGGCTCACCCAGGCCGGCGTCGCAGTCCTGCTCCTCACCCATCAACACCCAGTGCTGCTGCTGCCCTTGGCCGCCTCCAACGGCGTTCTCCAAGGACTGACCATTCCCGCGCTGCGTGGCATAGTCTCAAACCTCGTAGCTGGGCGCGGCCTTCAGCGGGCCAGCTCCCTGTTGGCCTCCGCCCGAAACACCAACCGGATCATCGGCCCGGCCACCGCCGGCTTGCTGACCGCATCGATCGGCGGCGGTTGGGCGATCGCCGCGGACGCCGCCTCGTTCCTGCTGGCCGGCGCCTGCTTCGCTCGCATCTCACTGCCCGAACGGCGACCGCGTGCCAAGGACAGCCCGACGATGCTCGCCGACATGATGGAAGGCTGGAGATACTTCAAATCTCAGCAGTGGATCTGGTCCGTGACGGTGGCTTTCGCCATTTTCAATGCCACCAACAGGGGCGCCTGGCAGATCCTCGGCCCCGTGATAGCCAACGACACCATCGGCGCTGCGGGCTGGGGCCTCGTGCTGAGTGCCCAGGGTGTCGGAGCCCTGCTCGCCAGCGTTGTGCTGATGAAGATGACATTGATGAGACGGCCGATGACGCCGGCCCTGTGCTCGATGGCCCTGGCGGTTCTCCCACTCGTTCTGCTCGGCGCCGGCGCGAACACGTTCTGGCTCGCAGGGGCGGCACTGTTGACCGGGATGTCCGTCGAGTTCTTCACCGTGGTCTGGGAGACCGTCAATTACACCCACATCCCCGAGCGGCTGCTCTCCCGGGTCGGCGCCCACGACGAGTTCTGGGGGACTCTGTCCTTCCCACTCGGTCAAATGTCCGCTCCGCTCCTCGCGGCGGCGTTCGGCACCGCAGCCGTCGCCGTCACCGGCGGCGCGGTTGCGGCAGCGGTGATGCTCCTGGCTTCCCTCGTCCCGTCACTTCGCCGGATCGAGATCAACCACGACGACGCCTGACCGGTTCGACCGAACCACCCCATACACGCGACGGTCCTTCTTGGGAAATCGAAGCCGCGTGGGTGGATGATCGTACGGTGGATTCCTACGTGGACAATTTAGGCCGGGGCAACACTGACGCTGTGGTTCTGTTGCACGGATTGGGTACGAGCGGCTGGATGTGGCATCGGATCGCGCCGGTGCTCGCGGAGGATTTCCATGTTCTGGTGCCAGATTTACCGGGGCATGGGCGCAGCGGCCGGGCCTGGGTCTCGCTGGCCGACACCGTTGGGGCGGTGGCGGAACTCGTCAGGTCTCGTACGGCATCGGGGCGGGCTCATGTCGTCGGCCTGTCGCTCGGCGGTTACGTGGCGGCGCTGCTCGCGGCCAACGAACCGGCCGTGGTGCGCAGCGTTGTCGTCAGCGGTGTGAACGTGCTGCCCTTCCGCCACCCGACGATCATGCGACTGTTCGGCCGGATCATCGGCCCATTCGCAACGTCCGGGCCAGTGGTACGCGCGAACGCGAAAGCGCTCAAGGTGCCGGCCGGGGACCTCGCCGGCTATCGCAGCGCCGCCAAGGAAGTGGCGCGAGGGACGTACGCACGCGTCGGTGACGAGGTCACCGTGTTCGAGGTTCCGGCCGGGGCCGGATCGTCACCATGCCGCCTGCTGGCCGTCGCCGGAGCAAACGAGAACGACATGATTCTCCGGTCATTGCCGATCCTGGCCGAAGGGTTCGCACGAGGCGACGCGCGAGTCGTCCCCGGCGTCGGTCATGCCTGGAGCGGTGAGGAACCCGAACTGTTTACTGCGATGCTCCGGGCCCATATCGCTGACGCCGGCCTACCCCCGAGCCTCCATCGCCCGGCCGAGGCTCTATCGTCCTGACACCCGGACCGGCCCGCACCCACACCCGCTCATCGGCTATGTCCGCGTGTCGGCCGCAGCGAAGGTCCGCTACGGACAGCGACGGCACTTCGCGGCAGAGGAGGATTGCTCCGCCAGGAGTGAAGGAATCCTGCTCTACCCCAGTCTCCTGCTCACCCGGCCTCGAGGATTAGCGTGACGGACCAACCGGCCTTACCGTCGGAGAAGCACTGGGACTACGACGCGGACCTCGTTGACGGATTCGACTACGACACTGGAGCCGGACTGCTGCGCGGCGTCGCCGTGGCCGGCGAGTCGGAGCTGTTGACGGTCCTGCGAGACTGGCGGCCCGGCCCATCCTCGTTCCTCTATGCCTGGGATACCGCCGATCCCCACGATATCGGCGGCAGATGACGGCGCCCTTCTTTGCGCGAAGGCGGGCTCTGTGGCGGCTGAGTCTGTGTGCGATGGTGACAATCGTCGCTCTTTCTTGGTGATCGTTCAGTGTGATGGTTCGGCCGGCGTGCGGAACAATTTTCGGTATGCGACAGCTTCAATTGTTCACGGCGGCGGGATTGGCCGCCATGCGTGATCGGGCTGCATCGTGTCACTATTCTGTCGAGGGCGAGGAATTTCGCCGGGAGCATGCTCGTCATCGGGTCTGGGGTTTGTCACAGAGGCATGCCACGAAGCTGCGCCGGTTGCGGTCTGGAGCAGACACAGATCGGTCGCCGCGGGTGCCGGACCCAGCACCGCCGGCTCGACACCAGGCGGCGGGGTCGCCGGTCCTGACCCATACGGCCGGGGCGCACGTCGCGGCGCCGACTGGAGTGGGGCCGTCGGAGCAAACGGCCGCGTCCGGCGACGCGCCGACGGTGGCAACCGCCGCCGTGACCGAACCGTCGGCCACAGCCAGCGTCCCCGTGACCGACCCGGCGGCCGTGCCCCACTTCGCCGTGACCCACCCGGCGGCCACGCCCCACCTCACCGTGACCGACCCCGCGGCCACGCCCCACCTCACCGTGACCGACCCCGCGGCCACGCCCCACCTCACCGTGACCGACCCCGCGGCCACGCCCCACCTCACCCTGACCCACCCGGCGGCCACGCCCCACCTCACCCTGACCCACCCGGCGGCCACGCCCCACCTCACCCTGACCCACCCGGCGGCCACGCCCCACCTCACCCTGACCGATCCGGCGGCCGCGCCTAGCCCTGCTGCGGCTGGACCCGCAGTGCCGGACGTCGCCGTGCCGGATCCAGCGACCTCACCTGCGACGATCGCAAAACCCGGCGGCGACGCAAATGTCTTGCCCGTCCATACAGGACGAACCCCCACCGGCCTGTCCCGGAGAAAAGCCGTTACGTGCATCCGGAACCGCGTCAAACGTCGACCCGGACCCGTCCGAAATTACAAAAACGATCTGACAACCGGAATCCGCCAACCGGTGTCGGGCGGCGTGTATTGCTGCCATCGGCCGGCAATTGCTGAAGCCGGGAAGGAGCGAAGTCCGCCTCATCACGGCTCGCGGCGAAAGCGACTCACATCGGCAATCCGTGCGCGTGATCATGCCGGTGGCACGTTCTTCGGCTGCCTAGAGTGATGCGCCTTGTGGTTGTCCGCACTCGGCCGTGTTGCTGGCCTCGGCGAGTTGGACGTCTCCGGTTCTCGTGTGGCGGGGCGGTCGCTGGCACGGGGACGTCGGGAGCGAGGGGTCATACGTTGCCGGTGGGGGTGCGGGCGCCGAGGACCGCGCCGTTGTCGAAGGAGAACCGGCAGGAGGCGGTCACGGCATTGACGGTCATGATCGACCAGCGGTGGTCGGGTGATCTGGGGCGCAGGGCCGGTGCCGACTGCGGATCGGATCAGCTCGGCGGCGCTACGGGGACGGCCGGTAATGAATCGGTCAGGGTGTGTGCCGGCGGACTGCCGGTAGGTCAATAATGGTCCCTGAGCTGCGGGTATGCGGTTCTTGTTCTGCCAACTATGGTCCACCCCACGTTTTCGCAGCCGCCTTCGACACGAAGCTCCGTCTGGTTGGTCTTTGAATGCGTGAAGCCCAAACCGATCATCGGTCCGGGCTTCTACTGCGCTTGGCGGTATTTGTCAGCTCGGCCGGGGTCGGTCGTGCCGGATTTCGCCGCGTGCCGTGTCGCCGCCGATGACGCGCTGGGGCACCTGGTCACAGCATTACGCACCGGCCCGCTTCCGGCGGAAGGCGGACGTCAGCGAGGCAGCCCAGACCGGCACATACGCCGGGGGAAACTGCAGGCCCCGGTGGTGCCACCGGCCGGTCGACCACGACGTCGTCGACATCGACGTGAAGCCGCCGGCGCCCGACGAGCTGGTGTGCCAGCCGCCAGTCGTTTGCCCCAGCGTCGTCAGCGGGCGGAGGTGGGTCGCCATTGGTAGGCCCCTCACCTGCTCCTGCCAGTTTTCCGTGGTGTCGGTGTGCGTGTTCGGGCCGTACCCCCACGAGGTCGACACGCTGTGGGTGACACGCTCGCGGACGAGCGTGTAGGACTGATAGACACCCAGCGTGTACGCCAGAATCGCCGCCCACAGCGGCCAGACCGCGAAGCCGACCAGCACGGCGAGCCCGCCGTCGACCAGGCCGATGAGCCGGTCGGGCACCCAGAACACCACCAGCGCGAGCGCCTGACCGATATATCGGCCGGCGACCGCGAGCACCAGCCACAACACGATCAGGGCCCGCCAGGGAATTTTGCCGTACCACAGCGCCCGCGCGGCGAGCATCGCCACTGCCAGCGCCAGCAGCACGGCGTCGAGTCGCAGCGAGGCCCGGCCGTAATACGCCGCGCCGCCGCTCAGGATCAGGCCGGTCGCGAGCCGGCCGACCAGCACCCGCCACTGGACGCCGGCGAACGCCGAGCGGAGCAGCCACCAGACCAGCAGCGCACCGCCGAGCACGAGCGCCGGCCGGGCCGCGGAACGACCCTCGAACTGCTCGTGCAGTGTCCAGAACAGCGCGATCGTCGCCGTGAGCCCGGCGAGCCGTGCGAGAAGTCCCCGTACCCCCATGCATCGATTGTCGACGAATTTCGCGGACATGGCCACGGCGGTGCGACGACGAACGTGGTCCGGCCGCACCTCGGCTCGGAAGCGGCGCTCGCGTACTGACGACAGTGGACCGCGAGCGGCCAGATCTGAGGTTGTCGATCTCGCCTTCACCCGCCGAGAATCCGCAGTGGCGGGGGGCGCGTTCAGCCGTTGCCGAGGCCGACCGTGGTGTTGGCGGCCGATTTGACGATGCGGTGGATGGGGCCGAGGGCGCGCATGTCGAAGTGCATGATGTCGCGGCCGGCGGCGATGGTGTCGTCGCCGAGCCAGGTCAGGCCCGCGCCGGCGCTGTTGGTCATGGCCTTGACCAGCCGCTTGTCCAGGTGCAGGAAGCCCTTGGTGGGATCCCTCCAGTTCTTCGCGCCGCCGAGCGCGTTGAGGTCCTTGCGGTCCTGGGCGATCGCCTTCGTCCACTGCTCGGCCGTGCGGCCGGTCGCGGCCGCGTTGATCAGGGCGGTCAGGGCGGCCGCGTTCGCCGGGTCAGCGAGCGTGAAGTACTTCTCCAGGGCGGACGAGGCCTCCTGCAGCTTGTCGTAGCTGGCCTCCACACGCTTGTCGCGGTCGGCCTCGGCCGGGCGGCTGGCGAAGTCCTCCTGTGCCGCGGTGCGGCCGAGGACCAACAGGTTCGCCCGATCGATGATGTCCTGGATCTTCTGGTCGTTGTCGCCGCGGCTCTTCTTCGGGTCGAAGAGCCACGGGTTGGTGCCCGGGTTGAGGTCGATGGCCAGGCCGAACGAGTGCAGGCTCTGGCCCGGGTCGCGCAGGCTGCTCGTCGAGGTGATCCAGCCGCCGGGCGGTGTAGGCAGGGCCGCCAGCTCCTTCTCGGCGATGGCGAGTCGCTCGGCCAGCCGGCGGTGCACCTGGATCGTCTGGCCGAGGAAAGACACGGACGTGACCTCGGCGAACCAGGCCGTCGCCCCGCCGGTGATGCCGTTCGCGGTCAGGGTGGCCTCCTCGTCGGAGACCAGGCGCAGGTGAAGCAGCTCCTGGATCTCCTTCTGCCGCTTCTCGTCGGTCGCCTTGAGGGCCAGCTCCGCGGTGACGTCCCGGCCCGCGGCCTGCCCGACCGAGATGGCCTTGGCCGTGGTCTTGAGCCGGTCCGCGATCGTGCGGGACTCGGCCACCAGCCCGGGGGCGTCGGCCGCGGCGGGCACCTTCTTCGCCTGCTCCTCGGAGAGCGCGTGCGCACTGGTGTCGGCCTTCCCGACCTTCTTCAGCGAGGGCGCCGCCGGAGCAGAGGCGGGACCAGCAGAGACGGGACCAGCAGAGACGGGACCAGCAGAGACGGGACCAGCAGAGACGGGAGCGGAAGGGGCCGGGCCGGCGGAACCCGGACCCGCCACGGCCGGAATCGGAGCAGCCGGTGCTGGAGCGGCAGCGGGTGCCGGGCCCGGAGCAGAGGCCGGGGCAGAGGCGGAAGGAGCGGGAGCAGGAGGGCGGCGCAGGGCTTGGGCGACTACCCCGTTACGCAGGCCGGTCCACTCCCGGGACAGCGTGGCGAACCCCCGCTGCGACGGCCGGAGCTTGGTGCCGAGGAGGTCCGGGTGGGCCGCCCAGAATGCCACGTTCGTCAGCGCGTTCGGATCCCGGTGGCCCGCGTCCACGAGCGCTTCGAGAACAGTGGATGTCAGCCCGAGCGAGTCGATCGCCATCAGCAGTGCCCGCCCCACCAGCCCGGGTAGACCCGGCACGCCCCCCTCGACCAGCTCGGTCCCGGGCTCCGCCTGACGCTGCACGGCCCCGGGCTCCGCCTGACGCTGCACGGCCCCGGGCTCCGCCTGACGCTGCACGGCCCCGGGCTCCGCCTGACGCTGCACGGCCCCGGGCTCCGCCTACG
>NZ_JBICSP010000002.1:242653-404794 GCF_043197135.1 Actinoplanes sp. NPDC049265
CCTGACGCTGCACGGACTCGGGCTCCGCCTGATGCTGCACGGCGGACGATTCCGCCTGTTGCGGGGCAAGCAGTGACGACACCGCCCGGTTGCCCGCGTCTCGTTGCAGGCCGAGAAGCCCGGTGCGCGACGGACGCTTCTTGTCCGCGTGCCCGGCGGCCGGCTCGGCCCGCTGTTCCGAGGCCCTGTCCAATTCCATTCACTCATCCAACAACCGGCCGCCCGGACCCCGGCCTCACCTGACAGGAATCCGTCAGCTCGCATCACGCCGGGGTGAGCCGCATCACGGGAAGAAGCCGAATGTGGTCCGGCCGGTGGACGGGAGACCACAGGCGGCCGGTGGTGACCACGCTGGCCGCCGCGTGGTCAGAAGTCGCCGTTGACCTGGTTGCTGCGGGCACGGCGCCGTCGCCGTCGACCCAGCGACCCTTGATGTAGATCTCGTCCCGGTCGAACAGGTCCTCGTCGAGCGACCCGCCGATCTCGTAGAGAGGTGGATCGTGAAGACGGTCGCGGCCTGAGCGGGGGCGGTGACCGCGACGATCGCCATCGTGGCGTCCAGGCCGAGCGCGGCGGGCAGCCGTACGAACATCTTGGTGTTCTCATCGTGCTCCTTCGATCAGCAGAGGTGTGTCAGCTCATGGGGTCGGTCTGGGCCCAGCCGGCGAAGTCACGCGACTCCTCATTGGTCACCCGGAAGGCGCCGTTGCCGGTGTTGTAGGCGACCGGGATCGTCGTCCAACCCGAACCGAGGCCGGGCAGCAGCGCGATGTCCTGGAGGCCGCCGGCGGTGAAGTCGCCGCTGCCCATCATCGGCGGCGTCGCGGGACGCAGCAGGCCGGGCAGCGGGTCCAGTCGTGGAACAACCAGATGCCGCCGCGAACGACCGTCGCCGGTTCGGCGAGGTAGTCGTAGCAGCCGCCGTGGCCGCTGATCGGCCCGCTGCCGGTGGGCGGGTTCACCGGGTTGTCGATGGTCGCCCCGCAGGTGGGCGCGAGGACCTGGCGCAGCCGGGTGTCGGCCGGAGGAGAGGGCGGCGCTGCTGCCTTGATGTCGTGACGGTCAGAGGGGCGATACATATCTTTACACCCCGTGTCGTCAACTTACGGTTGACCGGATTCGGGCCGTAGCCAGGGCATGGGACACCTAGGCTGAGCGTGGCCTTCATATCCCGGTTCCGGGCGGCGATGCTGGATTCACGCCAGCACGAAGGGAGGTAGAACATGGATGACAAAGCGCTCGGCGAGTTCCTGCGCCATCGGCGGGAACGGTTACGACCCGAGGATGTGGGGCTGCCCGGCGGTGGCCGGCGCCGCACCCCCGGCTTACGCCGGGAGGAAGTGGCAAGCCTGGCGGCGTTGTCACCGGACTACTACTCGCGGCTCGAGCAGGGCCGGGTGCGTACGCCGTCGGCGGCGGCCCTGGCCAGCCTGGCCCGCGCCATCCGGCTCACCGGCGACGAGCAGAACTACCTGTTCCGCCTGGCCGGGCAGCAGCCACCGGAGCCGCGCTCACCACTGGCCCACGTCGACCCGGCCATGACCTACCTGCTGGACGCGCTCGAGCACACACCCGCCCAGGTCGCCGACGACCTGCTCACGGTGGTCGCGCAGAACCGTGCCGCGGAAAACCTGCTCGGTGTCTGGACCGGTCGGCCCGGGTACGAGTCCAATGTGACGTGGCGCTGGTTCGCCGACCCGGCCTCACGCGACAGCAACGATCCGGCCGAACACGAACGCATCGGCCGGGCCTACGCGGCCGACCTACGCGCCGGTGTGGCCCAGCGCTCACCGCGCGACCGGTTCGCCCACGGCATCGTGGCCGACCTTCTGCGGCGCAGCACCGAATTCGCCGGCCTGTGGGCGGAACAGTACGTCGCGGCGCTCAGCTCGGCGCCCAAACTGATCCGGCATCCGCTCGTCGGCCAACTCGACCTGCAATGCGATGTCGTGTTGAGCCCCGCCACCGGTCATCGGCTCATCCTCTTCCGGCCCCGGCCCGGGTCCGACGCTCGCGAACAGATCGCCTTCCTCGACGTACTCGGGAATCAGAAGTTCTCCTGAGCAACACCCCTCGCACCTCCAGAAACCGCGGAACGCGGACACTTCCGCGCGCCCATCACCAGAAGGAACCCCGTGAACATCACCGGAAACACCGTCTTCATCCCCGGCGCCACCTCCGGCATCGGCCTCGGCCTGGCCCAGCGGCTGAAGGCCAAAGGCAACACCGTCATCGCCGGTGGCCGCCGCACCGAGTTGCTCCAGCGGATCCAAGCCGAGCACGGCATCGACACCATCGCCATCGACACCACCGACCCGGCGTCGATCACCGCGGCCCGGGACGAACTCACCGCCCGCTATCCGGCGCTGGACACCCTGATCACGGTGGCCGGCATCATGGAGACGGAGGACCTGCGCGACCCGGCCGACCTGGAGGTCGCCGAGCGTACCGTCGCGGTCAATCTCCTCGGCCCGATCCGGCTGATCAGCGCGTTCCTGCCCGGACTGCTCACCCAGCCGGCCGCGACCGTCATGACTGTCACCTCCGGCCTGGCCTACGTGCCGCTGCCGGCCACGCCGACCTACAACGCCACCAAGGCCGCCGTCCACTCCTTCACCGAGAGCCTGCGGGTGCAGCTGACCAACAGCAACGTCCAGGTAATAGAGCTGGTGCCGCCGGCCACCCGGACCACGCTGATGAACCAGCAGAACTCCGAGGTGGCGATGCCCCTGGACGACCTCCTCGACCAGGTCATGGGTCTGATCGAGGCCGACCCGAAGGCCGAGCAGATCGTCGTCGAGCGCGTGAAGTGGCAGCGCAACGCCGTGGCCGAGGGCCGTTACGCCGACGTGCTGGGCGTACTCAGCGGCCGTTACCGCTCCTGACCACCCGCGGCGGGGGTCCGACAGGCAAAGGACGAGGCGGGGCGCGATGGGCACGGACCGCGCGTCCACGGCGCCGGACACCATCGTGTCCCGCGTGCCATCGACGGCCGTTGACCTGGTCTTGCGGAGTCCGCGTACCGTGCCGGAGGATGACCGGACAGGGGTCACCGAGGGTGAGCGTTTTCGAGGTTCAGATCGGGCAGCTGCGAAAAGCGGCCACGGCGGCGGCATCGGCCGCGGACCAGGCGCGGACGGTGGACCCGGGCACCGGCCTGGAGGCGGTCGCGACGGCGCTGCCCGGCGGGACCTCGGCGGCGGACGCGCCGGCCCTGGCGTCGACGTTCAACGAGCGTACGCGGGCGTGGGCGGATGAGATCGACCGATGGAGCGCATCGGTCACGGCCGCCGCGAAGGAATACGCCGAGAGCGATGAATCCGCGAAAAAGGCCTTCGGGGGATGACCGTCGGCTACGACGACGTCCGCCGATGGAACGCCGAGGCGGTCGAGACGGCGGCGACGGGAATGCGGGGCCGGCGGGACAAACTGGTCGGGCTGCAGGACGAGCTCGACGCGGCCCGGGCCCTGCCCGACTGGCACGGCGCCGCGGGTGAGGGCGCTCGCCGCTCACTCGGGGACACCCGGAACAATGCCGAGATCCTGGTCGCCGAGCTGTCCGCAGTCGTACGCGCCCTGGAGGACACGTCGGACGATGTGTCCACATTGCGGAGCCGGGTCGCCAACAACGACTCCCTCGCCGACACCTACCAGTTCCGGATCGCCGCCGACGGCGCGATCGTCGACGTCCGGCCGGCCGACCCGCCGCCGCAGTCGCGGTTCGAGGCCGAGGACCGGGCCGAGACCCGGCGGCACCGCGAGATCATCCGGGCGCAGCTGGTACGGGACACCACAGCGATCCTGACCACGGCCACCAGCATCGACGCCACGCTCACCCGGGTGCTGCAGCTCGCGCGGGACCGCAAGGTCAGCGACCACGAGGCGACCACCCTGGCCGACGCCGGCACGGGCGGGCAGATCGACGCGCAGGTGGCCGAGATGGAGCAGTCGCTGCGTGACGCCGGGCTGCTGACCGGGCCGCCCGCGTCCGGCCACTACCGGGAGTGGCTGGAGAACGCCGTACGCCGCGGCGTGCCGGTCGACACGATCAAGAAGATGATCACCGACCACCACATCACCCCGGAGGACTTCGCGATCCTCGACCGCATGGAGGAGATCCGCGAGGACGAGGACGGCGACGGGATCTACAAGTCGTACTTTCTGATGCCGGCGGACTTCAACGGGGACGACGCGGCCAAGGCCGTACGCATGACCTATGTTCTGAACGCCGGCACCGACTACGGCACCGAGGGCGAGAAGACCGACTTCGCGCCGGCCCCGTACGGATCAGAGGAACTGCGGCGCATCACCGACCGGCAACGGGAGAACTCCTTCAGCTACGACGACGATGTCGGATTCGTCCACGGCAACGGGGGCCGGCTGGTGACCACCCCGAACGGCATGATGATGGGTCTGGGCGGCAACCTCATCCAGGACCAGTTCAGCCAGCGCGGCGGGACGACGTGGGGCGACACGTTCATGCTCAACATCGACGACCCGCAGGACCCGGCACAACAGCTGCGCGAGACGGTGACCTCCGGCCACGCCTGGTACGAGGGCGACGACGGCGCCTACCGTGGTGATCTCGACATGGACCGGCTGCTGCACCACGAGGAGCGCCACTCCCAGCAGTGGGCGCGCGAAGGCTACACCGGCTTCCTCGCCTCGTACGCGTGGGAGCAGATCACCGGCGGCAACGAGACCGAGGAAGACGCGGGACTTTCCGATGGCGGATATCACTAAACTGCTGCGCCTCGCGTGCGCCGCCCTGCTCGTGAGCACAGCGGCCGCGGCGTGCGACACCGAGGCGCAGTTCGCGCCGTCCCTGCCGCCCGCGGCCGGGTTCCGCGTCGACGGCGGCGTCCTGAAACTGTGGACGGGCACCCCGTGCCCGGGCGTCACCGGCATGCGGCTGACCTTCGACTCCGGCACCCAGCAGAGTAGGGAGCAGGTGTGGGCGGCGCCGCAGCCCGGCGTACAGCTGGAACGCATGGATTTGCTCGAGACCGGCAGCCAGCCCGCCCCCGGCACCCCCGGACTTCACATTCAAAAACCACTACCCGCCGGGTACGACTGGACCAAGGCGAATTCCCTCAACTTCTCCGTCGACGGCCCCAAGGCCCTCGGCGCCCGAGCCGACGTCCCCCAGGTGCTCCGCGAGTCGCCCCAGCACCCGTCCGACAGCTATCTTTTCGGCCAGCGGGGCTGGATGAACGCATCCGACGTCCAACGCGAGAACCAGAAGAGTTTCCTGACCATCTGCACCCCCGACCCGAACTGACGCCGACCGTGAATTCGCCGAACCGCACCGGTCCAATACGGAAAGCGTTGCGTTACGTCGTCCTCGGCGCGTTCGCCGGCACCGCCCTGCTGATCCTGTTGCTCGCCGGCGAAGCGATACTCAGCGCCACCGGTCTGCTTTCCGACCCGCACGGCTACGGAATCTTCGCCGGATTCCTGTTCGCGGCGATCCTGACCCCGGTCGCCTTCGTGCTGTGGCTGGTCTACCGCTCGATGCGCCGCCGCGGCACCTGACCAGCGACAGAGCTCGCCGCGCGCTGCCGAAACCTGATCTGATCCGCTCCTGGCGTCCGGCGCCTACGGCGCGGACGGGCAGGCGGCGGTGCCGACGGTGCCGGGGCGGGCGATGCCTCGCCGGTCGAGCAGGTGTTCCAAGGTCGTCGGCCGGGACGACATCAGGCCGTCGGCGCAGGCGTCGATCAGGGAGTTGTAGGTTGCCTCGGTCTCGGCGGCGGTGCCGCTGAACCAGACGTGTACGGCGTACCCGTCGCTGTGTGCTCTTGCGATGAAGGTCGGCGTTGCGACATCGAGACCCTGGAACTCGACCGGGATCTGCAGCGCCACGGTTCCGTCGATCGGGCGGATGCGAAGGGTCAGATATCGGAGCACCCCGTTGAATCCGGGGGCCAGGCCGACCGACGGCGCCGAGCGGTGGAATTCGGCGATCGCCTCGTCGTTGAACGACGCCACGATGATGTCCCGGGTGCGGTTCAGGCGCTGTAGGAGGGCGGCCAGCAGTCGCGCGTTGCGTACGAAAGAATCGTCGTTCTCGCCCTTGATCTCGACGGTGAACGGGGTTTGCGGGAATCGGGTCAGCACCTGTTCGAGCGACGGCACGGTGAAGTCGTCGGGTGAATAACCGGGCGGCGGTGGGCGATCACCGGTTCGTATGCCGCGTAGCTCGGAGTGGAACGCCGCGTCCAGCTGCTGGATGTCACGTAACGACTTGTCCCGGACGGCGCCGTGGCCGTCGGTGGTGCGGTCGACCTCGGCGTCGTGCATGACGACGAGCACGTCGTCGGCGGTCGCGTGCACGTCCATCTCGAGCATGTCGGCGCCCAGGGCGGCGGCGCGGCGGAACGCGTACATGGTGTTGGACGGCGCCTCGCCCTCGCCGCCCTGATGCGCGATGGAAAGGAACGGCCGGGCCATCCACGGGCCCGGAGGCGAGTCGCCGGGGCGGGTCAGGTGCACCACGAACCCGGTCGCCAGCAGCACGACGACCGCGGCGACGATCAGCCAGGTTCGTCGAGACCTCATCCCGGCCAAGCCTAACGGCGAATGCGGAAATAGTAGGGTGGCGCGGTGGATATTCATTCCCTTCGCTGGCGCCTGGTCGATCGGCCCGGTTCCTGGGGCGCGCGACGGCGGGAAGCCCGGTCGCGCTGGCTGGGGGAAACGTTTCCGGAACTGACCGAGATGTCGGTGATCGATCTCGGTGGGCGGGTCGGGTTCTGGCGACAGCTGCCGGTACGCCCCAAGCACGTGCACGTGGTCAATCTGGAACCGTCGTCGGCCGATCTGCCCGAAGGCGTGACCGTCGATTACGGCGACGCCTGCGCGCTTCCGGCCGAGATCGCCGCGCGTCGATACGACCTGGCGTTCAGCAACTCCGTGATCGAGCATGTGGGCGGGCACGAGCGCCGGCTCCGATTCGCCGAGGCGGTTCACACGCTCGCGCCCGCACACTGGGTTCAGACGCCTTACCGGTATTTCCCGATCGAACCGCACTGGATCGCCCCGGGCATGCAGTTCCTGCCGGTGGCCGCGCGCCGCGAGATCGCGCGCACGTGGCCGCTCGCCTATACCCCGGGGCGGACCCGGGAGGAGGCCCTCTCCCGGGTCCTGTGGATCGAGTTGCTGGACCGGACGCAGATGCGTTCCTATTTCCCGGACTCGGAATTGCGGTCCGAGAAGGCCTACGGTCTCACCAAGTCCCTCATCGCGTACAAACGCTGAGGGGGAATCAGAGCCAGGGGCCGGGACGCCAGGTCGTGGTGGCGGTGGCCGACACGTCCTCCGGCGACGGGCCCGTGCAGAACTGGTCGCGGGCCGGTAGCCGGCCGTCGACCAGGAAAGCGGTGGCTATCGCGTCGGTGCACGGGCCGGAGCGGATGCCGTAGATGCCGTGGCCGCCGGCGTCGACGGTGACGAACGCGGCTCGGTGGCCCAAGGCCCGGCGCAGGCCGTAGCCGTTGCTCCAGGAGGTCGCCGGGTCACGCAGGTTCTGCAGGATCAGGACGTTGCGCGGCCCCCGGTCGGTGACCTTGACCGGTGGCTCGACCGGGCGGTAGGGCCAGAACGCGCAGGGCCAGATGTTGGCCGGCATGCCGGCGGTCGCCGGGTACTCGCGGCGGCTGGCAGCCGAGCCACGTGCGTAGACGTTGGTGTCGCGCGGCCAGCTCACGTCGTCGCAGACGATGCTGTAGAGCACGGCGATGGAGTTGTCGGGTGAGGGCTCGGCCAGCCCGGCGACTCCGCCGGCGGCGGGCGGGGTGGCCGGGTCGGAGAACTCCTGCCAGAACTCGGCCAGGAAGGGGAAGGCCCGGTCGTCGTACAGCGCGCTGCGGGTCTGCTCGCGGAAGAGGTTGCCGTTCACGGTGACGTCGGGCAGTTCGACCGGATCGCGGTCCAGCCGTGCGGCGATCCGATAGTAGGTGCGCTCGACCGCGCGCGGCGTGGCGCCCAGGTGGTAGATGTCGTCGCGGCGAGCCGCCCACTTGGTGAAGTCGGGCAGCCGCAACGCCACCGCCTCACCCCAGCTGCTCCACACGCCGTACCAGACCCGGGCCGGGTCGACCGCACTGTCCAGGATGATCCGGTCGGTGCGCCGCGGGAACAACGAGACATAGGCCGCGCCCAGGTACGTGCCGTACGAGTAACCGAGATACGACGTCTTGGACTCGCCGAGCGCGGCACGGATGCGGTCCATGTCGCGGGCGGTGTTGGCGGTGGTGATGTACGGCAGCACGTCACCGGCGTTCGCGGCACACCCTCGAGCGGTGGACCGGGCGTACGCGACGTTGCGCGCGATCGAACCGTCAGTGTCCGGGTACGGCAGGATCAGGTCGGTGGGCGTGGTGACGGGGATGCCGCAGGTGATCGGCGTGCTCTGGCCGACGCCGCGCGGGTCGAAGCCGATCAGGTCGTAGCGGTCGACCACATCGGCGGGCAGGCTGGCGGCTTCGAAGAGCGGCATGTCCAGGCCGCTGCCGCCCGGACCGCCGGGGTTGAGCAGCAGGATCCCCCGCCGCTTGGCCGGGTCGGCCGCCTTGAGGCGGGAGACGGCGACCGTGATCGACCGGCCGTGCGGAGCCCGGTAGTCGAGCGGCACGCTGAGGTCCGCACATTCCAGTGCGGCGTCCGGGACGGTGGCACACGGTCCCCAGCTCAGGCCCGGACTGGCTTGAGCCGCGGTGGCGAACATCTGCGATGCGAGGACGGAGACGGTGACGAACAGGGCAAGTGACCGTTTCATCGAGATACCTCCATCTCTCGATGCTCTCGCACCGGCGCCAGCCCCGGACAGCTCCAGGCCGTGTTTCGCAGTCCGGCCGTGGCCGCACACGGCCTAAACGAAGGCGAACATCCGCCCGTCCGGGACCGCGGGCGGCCGCCCGGTCAGGCGGTTGAGACCGACCCGGAAGTGCGCGTCGTCCGGGCGGGTGAAGTCCAGCTCGGTGAAGCCGCAGGTCAGGAAGTGCTCGCGCAGTTCCTGAGCCGGGTCGGTGTCATCGTCGGCGAAGTGCCCGCGGGTCCAGATGACCAGGCCGCCGTCGGCGAGCAGCCGCGGCAGCACGGCGATGGTGCGCAGCGCGTCGGCGCGGACCACGTTGCCGAAGACGCCGCACGCGGTCAGGATGTGCGCCGGGGCCAGGTCGGCGTAGGTCGCCGGGTCGCCCGCGTCGGCCGTGCGTACCTCGACCCCGGCCAGGCCGAGCTCGGCGGCGCTGGCGCGGGCCTTGGCGGCCAGGTCAGGATCGAATTCGACGAGTACGGCCGAGACGTGCGCGTCACGGCGCTCGGCCAGCACCGGCAGGACGTCGCGGCCCTCACCGGCACACATCACGACCAGCCGCAGCCGGCCGTCCTCGCGAGGCGCCTCGTCCAGCGCCCGGCGCAGGTCACGTTGCACCACCCGCAGGCGCCCGGCCAGCGACGAACCCGGGTCGTCGTAATGCTGGTGCCACTCCTGCCAGTCCTTCTCCCCATTGGCCATACCCGATTCGATCACGTCACCGGGCGGTCGGCGAAGGCTAGCCGAACGACGCGACCACCGGGTAATGGTCCGACGCCATGTCGGTGACCTCGTCGCGCCGCACCGACACGTAGCGGGCCAGCTTGGCCAGCGGCGGGCTCGCCATCAGATAGTCCAGCCGGAAGTCGCCGAACTCGTCCTGGCGCAGGCCTTCGGTGGGTACGGTCGGGCCGATGCCGCGACCCACGTCGACGAACCCGGCGGCGGCCATGGCCTGGATCGCGCGCGTGTCGACGCTGCCGTCCGGGCGCAGGTGGCGGCGCTGATACCGCGGGGCGATCCGCTTGACCGCCTCGCTGTGGTCGGTGCCCGGATCCAGTGAGTTCAGGTCGCCGGCGATCAAGACCTTTTGCCGGGTACGGAAGAAGCACGCCGACAACCAGGTCGCCTCGCGACGGCGTCGTTCCGGGTCGAACGGGTTGAGGTGGGTGCTGACGACTGTCAGACCACCGACCGTGGCGACGGCGGCGGCGTGGTGCAGACGCCACGTGATCGACCGGGTCCGGGCCGGCGCCCGACGGGAGAGCACGGCCACCGGCTGGCCGAACACGGACGGGGCCAGGTGGGCGTGCATGCCGACCTGGCCCGCGAAGTCCCGCGCGCGGCGGGCCGACCAGCCCTTGAGCTCCTGAAGGGCGAGCACGTCGGGCTGCTCACGCCGGATCACCGAGGCGATCGCGTCGAGCCGGTCCTGGCCGCCGACCAGGATGTTCCACGTCATCACACGCACCGGGCACCTCACATCGCCGCCAAACACTTCCCGGCCACGTTCTTTACCCACATTCCACCGTCAGGCGCGCCCCGGATCACGTCGCAGCCCCGGCTGGACTGCGAAACACGGCCTGAAACCCGGACTCGCCGTGGGCGTTGGTGTGACGTTCGGGCGGCCTGGGTACGACTCGTGGCAACGATCCGCGTGGCGAGCGCGACGCGGTCCTCTATCGAAGGTGAGGGACGATGGCGAGCAAGTTCGAGGTGTTCTCCGACAAGGCCGGCAAGTACCGGTTCCGGCTCAAGGCCTCCAACGGGCAGGTCGTCGCGACCGGCGAGGCGTACGACAGCAAGGCCGGGGCCAAGGACGGCTGCGAGGCGGTGCAGCGGGCGGCCGTCGGCGCCGAGATCGTCGACGCCGACGCCTGAGAACCGGGCCGCTCCCCGCCGGTACACGGAACGAATGACGGCACGGGCCGGGATCACCGCACATGATCCGCGTGCCGTTCGTCTCCGCTGATCGCTGGGTGGCGGGCGCCTTCACAGTGGTAGCCCTGAGCGGTGTCCGCGTCCCGGATACCGCTCAGGGCTACCACTGTGCTTTCGCCGGCGGGCGGCCAGGGCCAGCGACAGCAAGCTGGCCGTGATGGACAGGACGTCGCCGGCGACCTGGACGTACTCGTGCATTCGGGCTTCCTCCGAGGTGAGCGCGAGATGAGCGCGACGGGTGAGTGGAAGCACCAGGCTCCCGGCCGGCGGGCGGGTCCGGCCACCGGTCCGGACTCGCCCGGACCGGTGAATCCGGCGACCTGACCGTTCCGGCCGGAGCCGGCCGCGCCTACCGTGGTCCGGTGCTCGCTCCGGACCCCGACCACGTGCGCACACCCGAGCAGTTCGTGGCGGCGCTGAACGCCCTGCGCGGGAAACGCTCCTACAAGACGCTCGTCCGGGCGCACCCGGCGCTGCGGCCGAGCACGCTCGGCGACCTGCTGACCGGAAAGTCCACGCCGACCCGGGAGACGGTCGCCGCGTTCCTCAGCGCCTGCGGCCTCGACCAGCAGGCCCAGCGGCCCTGGATGGCGGCGCGGGACCGGGCCGGGGCCGCCCATCTGAACCGTCCGGCGGGGGCGATCCGGGTACGCGCGGCGGTGGCCCGGCGGCTCGGCGTCCACCCGTCGATCCGGACGAGCACGGACGCCGGTGAACTACCCGGCTACGTGCCGCGGGACTTCGATCCCGGCCTTCGGGAGATGCTGCGGCCGGGTACGTTCGTGCTGCTGCGCGGCGGTTCGTCGACCGGCAAGACGCGGGCGCTGTTCGAGGCCGTACGAGAAACGCTGCCGGACTGGTGGCTGTTGCACGGCGACGGTACGCCGGGTCCGCGAACCGTGTGGTGGCTCGACGAGTTGCAGCGGTGCCCGGTGCCGGCCGACCGCATGCGGGCAGCCCTGGCCGTCGGGGCGACAGCGGTCGCGACACTGTGGCCGGACGAGTACAACTGCCGGACCACGCCTCGGATCCCCGGCCGGCCCGACCCGTACGCCGACGAACGCGAGATCCTCGGCCTGGCGCACGTCATCGACGTACCGGATGAGTTCACCGCGGCCGAGCGCATGCGGGCCGAGCGCCTGGCCGCCGACGACCAGCGCCTGCGGATCGCCGTCGACAGCACCGACGCCGGCGTCACCCAGGTCCTCGCGGCCGGACCGGAACTGATCCGCCGCTGGGCCGGCGCCGACAGCACAGACCCGCGCCAGTATGCCGGCCAAGCCATCATCACGGCTGCCCTGGACGCCCGGCGGGTCGGAGCCCGCGGCCCGCTGACCCGCGACTGTCTGGCCGCCGCCGCACCGGCCTATCTGACCGCGGCGCAGCGGGCCGCCGCCCCGCCGGACTGGCTCGACCGCGCCGTCGACTACGCCACCACCCGGCTGCATGGTGCCGCCGCCTGCCTCACCCCGGTCGGCGCCGGCATGGCCGTCACCGCCGGCTACCTGACCGCCGACTACCTGCACCAGCACGCCCAGTGCGGGCGGCGGGCCGAGCCGCTGCCGGACGCGGTCTGGCAGGCGCTGGTCGATCAC
Source organism: Actinoplanes sp. NPDC049265 (assembly GCF_043197135.1). Lineage (NCBI taxonomy): Bacteria > Bacillati > Actinomycetota > Actinomycetes > Micromonosporales > Micromonosporaceae > Actinoplanes > Actinoplanes sp. NPDC049265. Next base: position 255,008 of record NZ_JBICSP010000002.1, read on the forward strand.
CATCCCGGCGACACCCTGGATCTGGCCGACAACGCCGCCCGCCGGGGCCGGCCCAAGATCGCGCGGCTGTTGCACGACCGGCTGCCGCGGGTGGAACGGTTACGCCACTACCTCAGCCGCGAATGCCACCGCACCCTGGTCAACGCCGTCATCCGTGACGGCCTCGCCGACGCCGACGAACAGGTCAACGCGTCACTGGCGGCCGGACGACGGTGGGCCGCACTGCGCGAACGCTCCGACGCCGGGTGTCCCGGGGCCGCCCGTCACCTGGTCGACGGGCTGACCCGCGACGGCGACCTGGACGCGCTGCTGGCCGAGGTGCACGCGGGCACACCGCTGGCCGCCGACCGCCTGTCCGCCCTGGACCGGCGCGCCGCCGGCTCCTGAGGCGCCCCGGGCCGTCATTTTCGCCCGGCCGACTCGGCGGCCGACTCGGCGGCAGGCTCGGCGGCAGGCTCGGCGGCAGGCTCGGCGGCAGGCGAAACAGCGGACGAACCGGCGGCAGGCGAAACAGCGGACGAACCGGCGGACGAATCGGCCGGAGGCGAGACGGAGGCGGCGGCGGGAGAAGGAGCCTCGGCCGCGCGCAGGGGACGGATCACCCAGCACAGCAGGCCCAGCCAGAGCCCGGTCAGCACGAGAGCCCCCAGCACGTCCGTCGGGTGGTGCATGCCTCGGTACATGCGGGACGTCGCCACCCCGAGCGGCATCACGATCGCCGGAAGCAGGGCGAACCAGCGCCACCGGCCGGTGAACCGGCCGATGACCAGGATGGCGATCGCCGTCCAGAGGCACAGCGTCGCGGCGATGTGGCCGGACGGGAACGACGACGTCGGCATGTGGCCGTCCAATTGTTCGACGCGGGGGCGGGGGCGTTGCACCGCCGCAGCCGTACACAGAAAGAGGGTGATCTCTCCGGCCATGGTCACGAGCAGGAACACGACCGGGCGCCACTGACGCCACACCGCGAGGGCCAGTGGGCAGGAGATCAGCAGGACCAGGGTGATGGCGTGGGTGTCGCCGGCCTTGCTCCAGAAGTAGCTCCAGTCGTCCAGCCCGGGGGTGCGGTGGCTCTGCATCCAGCGGTTGACGCCGTCGTCGTGGAAGGTGCGGAACCAGAGGCCGAGGACGTACAGCACGCCGAAGGTCAGGACCCAGCCGGTGATGATCTCGGCGGCGCGCAGCCACGGGCGGGAGATGCCCTGATGCCAGGGCGCGGGGCGGAGGTCGGGCGCCGCGGACGGGTCGAGGCCGCGGGAGGGGAAGTCAGGGCGGAAGGCGTACGCCGTCACGCCCAGCCACGCGACGCCGAGCAGCCAGCCGCCCAGCACGTCGGTCGTGTAGTGCACACCCAGCGCCACCCGGCTGAAGCCGACCAGCAGGATGATCAGGACGGGTACGGCCAGGAACGGCTTGCGCCACCGGGGCGGGACGGCGGGCAGGAAGATCAGGGCGAGCGCGCCGTAGACCACCATCGAGCCCAGGGCGTGCCCGCTCGGGAAACTGTTGCCGGGAGCGTGGGCGACAGGTGTCTCGAAGATCGGGCGTACCCGGCCGACCAGGGTCTTGAGGGTCGGGTCGAGCACGAGCGCGCCCACGCCGGCGACCACCAGGTAGAGGGCCAGCCGCCAGCGCCGCCGGATCAGCAGCACGAGCACCACGATCACGACCAGCCACAGCATGATGGGCCGGCCGCCGAGGGCCGAGATGCCGTTCAGGACCGGGACGTACGGCTCGACGACCGCGTTGAGCCCGTCCGCGACGGAAACGTCGAACCGGGTCAGCGGCGCCCACTGGCCGCGCACGAGCAGCAGGAGCAGGCCGAATCCGAAACCGACGGCCGCCACCACCAGGAAGCCGGCCACTGAACGGGAGCCGAAGCGACGGGTATCAACAGACACGGCCGACCCTTACCCCATGACAAGGATCGTCAATCGTCGGCCGACGGCTCCCACCGATCGGGTGGCGCCGGCTGGACGACCCCGACGCGCTGCGCCTCCAGCTGGGCGGCGAAGGCCAGACCGAAGAAGAACGCCACGCCGGTCAGGTTGGCCCAGATCAGCAGGGCCATGATCGCGGTGAGGGGTCCGTAGGTGGCGTCGAAGTCGTCGCTGATCCGCACGTAGCCGCCCAGGGCCAGGCTGGCCAGCCACCACAGCGCCGTCGCGATGCCGGCGCCGAACAGCAGCCAGGACAGGGCCGGCTGCTTGCGGCGCGGGGACTGCTCGAACAGCACGCCGACGGCGACCACGATCAGCGCCAGGCTGAGCGGCCACCGGACCCAGTCCCAGGTGGTACGCATGACCGAACCCCAGCCCAGCTCGCCGGCCAGCGAGTCGCCGGCCGCTCCCCCGGCCACCAGCAGCAGGAAGCCGGTCAGCGCGGGCACACCGGCGACCACGGCCAGGATCGCGGCCCGCACGTACTTGGCCAGGGCCGGCCGGTCCCGTTCGACACCGTAGATCCGGTTCGCGCCCCGCTCGATCTGCGCCATCGCCTGGGTCAGGGCCACGAGGCCGGTGATCAGGCCGACGACCAGCGCGAACTCGCCGTGGTCCTCGTCCTCCTCGTCGTCCGACATGGAGAGCAGGTCACGCACGAGCGGCTCGGAGGCGCCGGGGGTGAGCGCGACGACGGTGTCGGCGACGACCTTGCCACCCTCCTCGGCGCCCAGGTCGGTGGCCAGGCCGGAGAGCGCGATGAGGAACGGGACGATGGCCAGGCACAGCTGCAGGGCGAGCGCGCGCGAATGGCTGAAGCCGTCGCCGTACCGGAACCGCACGAACGCGTCCCGGAGCAGCGGCCACCGCCCGTAGTGCCACAGAGCCTCGAGCGCGTCGTCGGCGGAGAGTTCGTCCCCGGGCATCATCCGGGTCTCGGGGACCGGTTCGGTCGAGCTCACTCCGCCCTCTCACGCACCGCCTTGGCGTCGTACGCCAGGTCCGGGTCGGACGCGGGACGCGGCACGCAGAGCAGCAGCGCCTTCGGTTTCACCTGGACCCGCATCGTCTTGCCCGGGTCGATCAGGTCGCCGTCGAGCTGGCGCGGCTGCACGTGGTTGCTGGTGATCTCGACCCGCTCGGCCGAGTACGTCTCCATCCGCGGCACCCGCTTCTGCCGCCGCAGCACACCCCAGCCCAGGGCCAGCCAGTGCCACAGGTTGTTGGGGGTGAGGACGGCGACGTCGAGCCTGCCGTCGTCGGGCGAGGCCTCGTCGAGCAGGCGGATGCCACCCTGCAGGCGGCCGACGTTGCCGACGATGACCGTACGCGGGTGGCGGTGCTTGGGCGGGCCTCCGTCGAGCACGATGCGGACCCGCATGGGCGGATCGAAGAGCTTTTTCAGACCGCCGCCCACGTACGCCAGAGATCCGATCCTCTTCTTGGCCGTTTCCGACGTGGCGTCGAGCATCTGGGCGTCGAAGCCCATGCCGGCCATCACCGCGAAGCACTTGTCGTCGACCACGCCGACGTCGATCCGCTTGCGGCCGCCCTCGATCGCCACCTGCAGCGCCCCGGCCAGGTCGGTCGCGAGCCCGAGGTTGGCCGCGAGCAGGTTGCCGGTGCCGGCCGGCAGCACCGCCATCGCGACGTCCGTGCTGGCCAGAGCGGTCAGCACCGCCATCACCGTGCCGTCCCCGCCGCAGGCGAAGACCAGCTCGGCACCGTCGGCGACGGCCTGCTCGGCCTGCCCCTGGCCGGCGTCCTCGGGGGTGGTCTCCAGGAACCGGGGCTCGGGCCAGCCGGCGCCGGTCAACGTGGAAACGATGTCCGAGCGCAGCTGATCGAGGTCGTCAATCTTGGACGGGTTGACCACCACGGCGGAACGGGGTCCAGTCACGCCGCCCAGTCTGGCGGAGCCAGGTCACGACCGCATGTCGAGGTGAGTACCGTGAACTGGTGGGCGAGACGAGCGTCACCTGGTGGGGGCACAGCACGATGTGGCTGGCCGACGCCGGCATCACCCTTCTGACCGACCCGGTCCTCACCGACCGCCTGGCCCATCTGCGCCGCGCCGCCGGACCGCCGCCGCGGCTGCCCGGCCCACCGGACGCGGTGCTGCTCTCCCATCTGCACGCCGACCATTTCCACCTGGCGTCGCTGCGGATGGTCCAAGGCGAGCCGCTGCTGATCGTGCCGCGCGGGTCGGCCGGTTTCATCGCCAAGGGCCTGGGCCGATCGGCCGCCGAGCGCTGCGTCGAGCTGTCACCGGGCGAGGAGACCAAGGTCGGCGACGTCCGGATCCGTGCGGTGAAGGCCGCCCATCCGGGCGGTCGCGGGCCGTGGTCCGGCCTGCGGGCGGTCGCGCTCGGCTTCGTCGTCGAGGGCACCTCCCGGACGTGGTACGCCGGTGACACCGGCCTGTTCGACGAGATGTCCGGCCTGGGCCCGCTCGACCTGGCGCTGATACCGGTCGGCGGGTGGGGACCGACCCTGCACGCGCACGAGCACCTCGACCCCGAGCAGGCGGCCGAGGCCCTGCGCCGGGTCCGCGCCCGGCACGCCGTGCCGGTCCACTACGGCTCGTTCTGGCCGGTCGGGTTCGGCCGGGTCCGGCAGCACATGTTCGGCCAACCGGGTCCGGAGTTCGCCCGGTTCGCGGCCGAGAAGGCGCCGGACGCCCAGGTCCGGGTGCTGCGGCAGGGCGAGACGCTGACCGTACGCCCGGCCGCACCGATCAGGGACGACGCGTGATCCACTGGCTCGGTTCGCTGTTCGGGCTGTTCGGGGTGGTCGCGTTCGGTGCGATAGTGCCCGTCGTTCCGACCGGCGCGGCGGTCAGCGGTGCCGCCGCGCTCGCCTTCCACACCGAACCCCTGGTGCTGGTCCTGGTGGTGGCCTTCGGCGCGGCCGGTGCCTACGTCGGCGACCTGGTGATGTACGCCGTGTGCCGCGCCGGTGGCGAGAAGCTCGCCCGGCGGCTGCGCTGGCTCCGCGACGAGGAGCACCTGGCCTCGGTCAAGGAGCGCCTGCAGGACCGCCAGGTGCCGGTGTTGCTGGTGTCCCGGCTGATCCCCGGCGGCCGGGTGCCGGTCCTGCTGGCCGCGGCCTTCCTCGGCATGCCGTGGCACACCTTCGTGATCGCGAACCTGCCCGCCTGCGCGCTCTGGGCCACCGTCTACGCCGGGATCGGCCTGGCCGGCGGCTCGATCTTCCCCGAACCGTGGCAGGGCGTGGTGGCCGCCGTCCTGCTGATCGTGGTCGTCACCCTGGTCGTCGGCCGCATCCAGAAGCGCCGCGAGGCCAAGGCGAAGGCCATCAGTACTTGAGGTACTGCCGGGTCATCTTGGCGACCTTCTCCACCACGGCGATGCCGCCCGGCATGTCCGCGTTGTTGTGCGACAGCACCGCGATCGACACGTCGGTCTTGCCGTCGTCGGTGCTGACCCGGCCGACCGTGTTGATGATCCAGCGGTTGCCCTCGGTCGAACGGGCCAGCCAGCCGTTCTTGACCAGGAAGTTGTCGCCCTTGGTGGCGGCGGCGGGCACACCCCAGTCCTGGTCGGCGTTGACCGAGCTCATCAGTTCCTTGGCGATGCCCCGGGACTTCTCGTTCAGCGGTCCTTTGGTGTTGACCAGCTGACCGAGCAGCTTGACCTGGTCGCTGACGGTCGTCTTGGTCAGGCCCCAGGACTGGTTGACCCGGGTCTGCTTGAGGCCGAGCTTCTTGTTCGACCGGTTGACCGCGCTCGCCCCGCCCAGCTGCGTGAACAGCGACGTGGTGGCGTCGTTGTCGCTGGCCCGGATCATCCGGCCGGCCCGTTCCTTCTCGCTCGCGGTCAGGTCCCGCTGGCCGTCCTGCGCCTTCAGCAGCAGGCAGGCCAGCACCTGCACCTTGACGATGCTCGCCGTCTCGTAGGTCTCCGAGCCCCGGTAGGCGTACGTCTCGCCGGTCTTCTTGTTCAGCACGGCCACCGAGAACTCCGGCGCGGCGGCCGAGTACTTCTTCAGCGCGGCGTCCAGCGACTTGGTGCGCTTGGCGTACTCGATCTTGCGCAGTTCCTGCGGGCTGGGACCGGTCGGCGTCGGGCTGGCCGTCGGGGCCGACGTGCCGCCGAAGACGCCCGAGAGCGCCTTGCCACCGCCTTCCCCACCGGCGCCGGAGTTGCCGGTCATGCCGACGGCTACGAGCGCGCCACCGCCCAGAATTCCAACGGCGGCGACGGCAAGAATGAGGCTCTTAGTCCGAAGCACCCATGCATATTGCCGTGCCCGCCGCCCGAATCGTTACCCGGAAGCGGGATCAGATCGATATTGGCCCCAAATTTCGACGCAGCGCCCCGGCCCGCGCACACCCTGTGACCCAACTCCTGGTGAGCAGAGCCTCTGCGCACCGGGAGTGGCCACCCCTCGTTGGTGAGCAGAACCGCTCTGCGCACCGGGAGGAGCCACCCCACGCCTGGTGAGCAGAACCGCTCTGCGCACCGGGAGGAGCCACTGGGCCGGCGGCGCGGCGCTAGCTGAGCAGGGCCAGCTCGGTCTTGGTGCGCTGCAGGTCGGCCGGGGCGACGCCGTACGCGCGAAGGGTCTTGGACACCCGGCGGGCCACCGCGGCGGCCTCGTCGACCGGGCATTTGGTGGACAGTTCGAGCAGGTCGGAGCCGTCCGGGTAACGCCAGCGCTCGGCGGTCAGGCCACGGTCGAGGCCGCGCAGCTCGATGTTGAGGCGCCGGACGTCGACGGGGCCGTACACGATCAGGTCGGTCAGGGCGACGCCGGCGGGGGCGTACCGGTCGAAGAGCCGGCGCTGCCGCGCGGACAGCAACCCGGTCAGGGGGCGGCCGGCCCGGAGGGTGCGGGCCACGTCGTTGCGGTCCAGCCGGCGTTTGAGCGCGCCGGAGCACAGGGCGTGACCGGGCAGCGCGTCGATCTCCACCTGGAAGCGGTCGGCGTCGCGCAGCCAGCCGGGCACCCGGCCGGGGTCGACGGGGCGCAGCTTGATCACGGCGTCGTCGCGGCGGCGTCGGCGATCGCGGAAACGGACGATCAGGTCGTTTCGGTACAGCGCGAGATCGGGGGTGTCCAGGTAGTAGACGCGGCGGGACGGCCCGCGTTTCGGGTCGATGCCCAGGGAGCGGCCACCCCGCTCGGGCACCACGACCTTGAGCTCGACCTCGCCGGCCTGCCCGCCGAGGTTGCGCAGCGGGTCCGCCGACCAGAATCCCGTCGTCACGAGCACATCCCTTCACTTTTGTTGCCCGCTGACAACCGTACGTGATCCTCAGAGCTGAAGTCGTATACCCCTCGTCTCATTCTTGTTAACCCGCTGTCCATCTTCGGACCTCGGGCGGCGCCAGGCCCACAATCGGCGCACGGGGGGCGTGGGTGAGCATCTCGTGGGCACAATGAGGGCATGGCTCTCTTCGACCTCGCCCGTGCCGCCGTCGACCTGGCCCGCACCGCCGCGGGGCAGGTGATCGAGACCGCCGCCAACCTGGTCACCGTGCCCGCCCGGGTGCTCGGCGTGCTCGGGCAGGCGGAACTGCTCGTGGCCCGGATCGGCGTGGTCGCCGAACAGGCCGAGGCGATGGTCGAGCGCGCGGGGCGGTCGGCCGCCGAGGCGGAGGGGGCGATCAAGGAGATTCGTACGATCACCAGCGCCGCCGCCAAGCTCGTGGCCGAGGCGGAACACGTCGCCATCGGGGCCCAGCGGCTGATCATCGAGGGTGACAACGTGGCCATCGGGGCGGCCAAGGTGGTCGGCAGCGCCGCCGCGGCGACCGACGCGGCCACGTCGGTGATCACTGACGCGGCGGCCACCACGGGGGCGGCGTCGGGCGTGGTGGTGCGGGCGGCCAAGGCCACCGAGGAGGCCGAGGGGCTGCTGCACGCGTACACGCCGACGCTGCGGAAGGCGGCGCCCCTGGCCGAGCGGTTCGTCGACGAACTGTCGCCGGAGGAGATCAGCGCGGCCATCTCGATGGTCGATACCTTCCCGGAGCTGCGCCGGCACCTGGTCGAGGACGTCCTGCCGCTGCTCGGCAAGCTCGACCAGGTCGGCCCCGACCTGCACAAGCTGCTCGAGGTGACCGAGGACCTGCACCTGGCCATCGCCGGCCTGCCCGGCCTGCGGATGCTCAAGCGTCGCGGCGAGGAGAAGGAGGAGCGGGCCGATGAGCGGGCGGCCAATGGGCGTTAACGTCTGATCTGCCGGTTACCGGCAATATGGTGGGCCTGTGGCGAAGCGGAACGCGAACAGCGGCTGGTCACGAGGATGGTCGGCGTTCTTCGCCATCGTGATCATCCTCGGGGGCGTGGCGGTTTCGCTCGGTTTCGGCGTACGCCTCAGAAGTGCCCTTGAACGCAACGCCGAGAACCGGATGGCCACCGCCAGCACGTCACTCGAGCTCACGGTGACCGAGCAGCTCGCCCGCTACATCGACACCGTCCGGCTGACCGCGGCCGCGCTCAGCTCGCTGGACACGCCGACCGCGCGGACCTTCACCGACATCACCACCGCGGTGGCCAACCAGAAGCTCACCGCGACCACCGGGATCCGCTTCGTGGTCCCGGCCGACCCGAGGTCGGCCGGTTCGGTGGCGCCGTACTGGCGCGACCGCGGCGCCCGGGATCTGAAGATCGGCAAGGTCGCCGACATCCAGGAGCACCTGTTCACCGTCTTCGCCCGCGGGCTGAACGGCGCGACCGCGCCCCCGCTGGGCACCGACCAGGGCTTGGTGCCGGCCTCGGTGGAGGTGACCCGGCTCGCCCGGACCGCCAACGGGGTCGCCGTCTCCGACGCGTACGTGCAGCTCGGCGAGACCAAGAAGGCCAAGGCCGACCAGCAGCTGTCGTTCGACGTGGTGGCGCCGGTGGCCGGGGCGGACAAGCGCCCGGCCGGGTACGTGATGCTCAGCGTCAGCGGCACCGAGTTCGTCACCACGCTGCTCGCCCGGTCGGCCGGCGACCTGCTCGACGCCCAGCTGGTGACCCGGTCCGGCGGTGGCCAGTTGATCGAGGTGGCCACCGTGCTGCACGCGGGCCGGGCCGCCGACGTCCGCCGCGCCCAGGACTTCCAGGCCGGGCAGCGCCAGTGGCTGCTGCGGACCAGTGCCGACCGGGACGTGCTGCTGCCCACGGCCGGGCGTACCGACATGGTGATCGTCCTGGCCGGCAGCATCCTCGCGGTGATGTTCGGCACGCTGATGTACCTGCAGATGTCGGCGACCAAGCGGATCGAGCAGGAGATCGAGGAGGAGGTCGAGGAGCGTCTGCTCGCCATGGACCGGTTGTAGACTGCAAGTGGTCTGGGGAAGGGGTTCCGATGAGCGACGGCCACCGGTCGGGCTGCCCGATCAACCTCTCGCTGGAGGTGCTCGGCGACAAATGGTCGCTGCTGATCATCCGGGACATGATGTTCGGCAACCGGCGGCACTTCCGGGCCCTGCTCACACAGTCCGAGGAGGGCATCGCGTCGAACATCCTGGCCGACCGGATCGCCAAGCTCAGCGAACTCGGCCTGATCACGTCGGCTCCGGATCCGTCGCACAAGCAGCGGGTACGCCTCAGCCTCACCGAACCGGCCATCCAGCTGCTGCCGGTGATGGCCCACCTGGGCGCCTGGGGCCGGCGGCACCTGCCCGTGTCGCCCGATCTGGCCATCCGGGCCCAGCTGCTCGAAGAGGGCGGACCCGCGCTGTGGGACGAGTTCATGGACGAGCTGCGGGAACTGCACCTCGGCGTGGCACGCCCGGCCGGGACACCGTCGGTGCTCGCCGCGCTGACCGCCGCCTACCTCGCGCAGAAGGAAGGGGCCCCGCTCCCGTAGAGCGAGGCCCCCACCTTTGTCATCAGTAGACGCTGACGCCGTACACCGAGAGGGGCTCGGTCACCGGCTGGAAGTAGGTCGTGCCGCCGGAGGAGCAGTTGCCGCTACCGCCGGAGGTCAGGCCGTGGGCCGTCGAACCGGAGTAGAGCGAGCCGCCGCTGTCGCCCGGCTCGGCGCAGACCGTGGTGCGGATCAGGCCGGAGACGCTGCCCTCGGCGTAGTTGACCGTCGCGTTGAGCGCGGTGACCCGGCCACTGTGGATGCCGGTGGTGGAACCGCGACGGGTGACGGTCGCGTTGACGGCCGGGGTGGCCGCACGCGTGATGTCGACCGAGCCGACGTTGCCCGGGCGCGAGACCGAGCCGGTGTAGCGCACGATGCCGTAGTCGTTGCCCGGGAAGCTGGTGCCGGCCCGGGAGCCGATCGTCGTCGAGCCGTTGGTCCAGGTCGCGCCGATGTTGGTGCAGTGACCGGCGGTCAGGAAGGACTGCTGTCCCGAGCTGTTCTGCACGTTGAAGCCGAGCGAGCAGCGCGCGCCGCTGGTGTAGATGGCGTCGCCGCCGGAGATCAGCGTGGTCAGCTTGCCCGGCTCGAGCTCCAGCCGGGCCGCGTCACCGAGGCCGGCTACCAGCTCGCGCACCTTGTCCAGCTTGGCGCCGGTGACCGTGCTGTCGGCCGTGACCACGACCTGGTTCGAGACCGGGTCGGTGGCGAACGACGTACCCGTGATCTTGAGGTCCTTGGTCAGTGAGCCGTTCGCGGCGGCCAGCACCGCGGCGCTGCGGGTCACCATGCGCGGGGTGGCACCGGACGCGGCGACCGTCTTCGCGGTGGCGGCGTCGGTTACGTTGACGACCAGCTTGCCGTCGGAGCCGAGGTACGAACCGGCGGCGCTGTCGCCGAGCTTTGCCTCCAGCGTGTGCGAGAGAGCCGTCGCGGTGAAGGTCGCGTCGGCGGAGAGCGGTGCGGCGGCCGCCGGTGAGGCGGCGAAGGCACCACTCACGAGGATGCCGACGGCCAGGCCGACGATCGGTCGGCGAAGCTTCGGGTTGAGCACGATTCCTCCCAGGGGGGTGGGTGGCGCGCCGGGGGTTCGCCGCGCCGGAGGTGCTCCCGCAGTATCGAACGCCGTCGATGCTCTCCTCAAGGTTCGTTAAGGTTTACACAATGTTTCGTCGATCCTCGTCAAACCAGGCCTGACCAGGGATTTTGGGCGCGTCATACGTCTGGGTTATTACCGAATCGGGATGCTGCCCGGCGAGCTCCTCGGCCAGGTCCCGCGCCTGAGACCTGATTTCCGGCACGGCCGTGGTCTCCCAGCTGACCCCGCGGCGCAGCGGCCCCAGCACCCAGACGTGCGGCTGCACGCGACCCGCGCGGTCCACGTCCAGGCCCAGCTGATGCGGGCCGACCCGGGCCAGACCCGTACGGAGCAGGGCTGCGGTCAAGCCGGAGGCGGCCTCGGGCAGGCGGCCCGGACCGGCACAGTTGACGACCGCGGCCGGCGTCACCTCAGGGACACCTTTCCGGACGACGAGGCGGCCGGTCTCGCGCAGGTGGGCGATGCGCTCGGCGACCCGCGGGGCCATCCGGTGGCGGTGACACTCCCAGACCCGGGCCAGATGCCGCAGGAAGGCCTCCCGGTCACGCTCGCCGAGGCGGTCCCAAATGCCGTTGACCTGCGGGCGGAGGCCGTCGACGACCGTACGCCAATCAGCGGTCGACGCCGCCGCCGCGCGCACCGCCCGGACCACCTCGCGCAGGCCGGCCAGGTGCGCGACCGCCGGAGGTTCGAGCTCGGCCGGACGCTCGACATGAGTCAGCGGCAGCAGACCGTGCCGGCTGTAGGCGATGATCACCCGGTCGGACGGCTCGAACGCCCCCCACTCCCGCTCCGGGGCACTGCGGGACGGCGCGTCCCAGTAGGCGCCCGGGCCCGCGTCCAGATCGCCGACCGGGCTGACGCGGGCGGCCGGTTCCGAGCCCCCCGTCAAGGTCAGTGCCACGTCGACGGCGGTCAGACCGGTGCCGACGAGCACGATCGGGCCGCCGCCGGACGGCAGCCCGTCGAGGGCACCGGGCCGCCACGGGTCCGGCACGTAGAACGGATGATCGCCGCGCCCCGGCCGCGCGCTGGCCGGATTGCCCAGGGCCAGAACCACGTCGTCGGCGCGCACCTCACGGCCGTCGGCCAGGATCACGCGAGGATCGGCGCGTACGTCCACCGCCCGCCCCGGCACCCACCGGAACCGCCCCGGATGCGCGACCGCGGCCCAGTCCAGCACCTCACGCAGATAGCGGCCGTAGGCCTGGCGCGACACGAAGTCACAGTTCTCGACGCCGGCCCAGCGCGCGAAATGGCCCGGGTCGTCCGGGTAGGCGCTCATCGCCCCCGCGCGCGAGTTGAGCAGATGCCACGGCCTGGCCGCCGCACCGTAGGCGACGCCGCCGCCCGGCTCGCCCGGCTCGATGAGCACCACCTCGGCGTCGGTGCGGCGCAGGATCGCGACGGATGCCAGCACACCCGAAGCCCCACCACCGACCACCGCAACGATCCGTCGCCCGGTCATGCGCGCCCCCTCGACTAATTCCTATCCATACGATAGGCAATGGAGGCTATGCCGGTCCAGAACAAGCCACCATGAGGGCCCACCTTATCGGGCGAACGCCGGTCGTTTTGCCGGTTACGCGCCCCGAACTGTGGATAACCGCCGCGATTCGTCACACCCGTCGGCTACGTTTCCCGCCCACCCACAGGGGTGGGGGTGGCGGCGGTCACGGGCCCAGGAGTGAGTGCGGCCGGGATCAGACGACGCGAACGGGAGCCGAGTCGGCCAAGCGGTAGCCGACGCCGTAGACCGTGGTGATCAGTTCGGGGTCGTCGAGCTTGGTGCGGAGGCGGCTGATGTGGACGTCGACCGTGCGTACGCCGGTGTGGACGTGGCCCCAGACGCGGGACAGCAGCTGCGCCCGGGTGAAGACCTGGCGGGGGTGCTCGGCGAAGAAGAGGAGCAGGTCGTATTCGAGGCGGCTCAGGTCGAGGAGTCTGCCGTCGCGGAAGGCCGCTCGGGGGGCCGGGTCGAGGCTGATCACGCCCGGTTCGCCGGAGGGGACTTCGACGGGGGCGCGGAGGGCGATGTCGGCCGCGGGGCCGGCCAGGGACACCAGTTCGCGCAGGGCGGCGAGGATGCGTTCGCGGTTCTCGCCCTCTCCCCCGTCGATGCTGATCGTCACGGTGAGCGGCGCCGCCGGGTCCAGGACGTCGCCGGGACCGAGAGGCTCAGCCGCGCTGAAGGCGACAGCGGGAGCGGAGGCGGGACGGGAAGGGTCGGGGACGGCGCGGAGGCGCGGTCGTCGGTGGGCCTGCGGCGCGTGGGCGGGGGTGGCGACGTCAGCTACGGCGGGTGCGGACATTTGTGGTCCTCCGGTGGATGGGTGGTGCGGGGTGGCCGCCGGGTCGCGGCGGAGCCTTTGAATACATTTCCCATATGCTAGATGGGTTTTGAGGCGCGGCGATGCGCGGGGGCGAAGAGCTCGCGAGGGGGGACCCGGTGCGGGGTCAGAGGCAGCGCGGACACCGGGCGCTTGCGCACCGCAGGAGGTCGATGGCAATGCGCGTGGTGAGTCGCTCACGCCGCTGCATGAGCCCATCGTCACCATTGGGCCGACGGCCCGTCAAAGCATGTCCACCATATGGGAATAGTGTGACTTCAGGCACCGGACGGCAAAAGGAGAGGAAGCCGACCGGCTCCCTCTCCTGATGACGAGAGTTCTGGCGAGAGACGAGAGCGAAGGATCAGGCGCGCACGTCCAGCAGATCCCCGCTCGACATCACGTTCCGCAGCTGACCGACGTCCAGCCCACGGTTCTGCAACATGGTCACCAGGTCGGTGGCCGTGCCGGCCTGCGCCGCGACCTCGGACGCGGGCAGGTCGAGCAGGTCGCTCACCCGGCCGAGCTTCTCCGGGTCCCGGAGCCCGGCGTTGACCGCGCCGGCCGGAAGCCCGGCCTTGAGGGCGTCGATCAGCTCGGTCCGCGACACGCCCTTGGCCGTGGCGAGGTCGGTCAGCCGGTCGCCGCTGCCCACCTCGTCCCGCGAGTCGTCGCGGCCGGGACCGGGCGAGTCGGCCACCGCGGCCATCGGGTCGCGGCGTACGGGCGGCGCCGGCGCGACCCGGTACGCCGCAGCCGCCGAGGAGGCACTGATGCTCGTGATGGCAGTCATGGTTCGACGTTCCTTCGCTGGAGGACCGGGGGTCGGTCCGTACGTCAGGGGGCTATCGGCGGGCCGGACGGGGTCATGAGCGGAATCAGCGGACGGTGAGCAGGAACGTCCGGGAGCTGGCCTGCGGGACGTAGTCGGTGAAGGTGAACTTCACGCGGTAGGTGCCGGCCGCCCGCGGGGTGCCGACGATCCGGCCGATCGAGGAGACGCGGAGGCCGGGCGGGAGCGAGCCGGCGCTGACGGCCCAGGTGCCGGTGCGCGCGGCCGTCAGGGCCAGGGTCCCGGAATAGGCCTTTCCGACCGTACCCGCGGGAAGGGCTGTGGTCTTGATCGCCGCGGGCGCCGGCGGGCGGGGCACGAAGAGGAGGCGGTTGGGCGAGCCCTTGGGGTCGGTGACGACACGGGTGGTGGCGTCGCGCAGCAGCGTCGAGGTCACCGACGCGGGGGTGTAGCCGGGGTGGGCGTCGAGGACGAGCGCCGCCGCGCCGGCCACGAACGGGGTCGCCATCGACGTGCCGCTGAGCACGGCCGAGGCGGTGTCGCTGCCGATGTAGGACGAGCGGATGCCGTTGCCGGGGGCGAAGATGTCGATCCGGCTGCCCCAGTTGGAGAACGAGGCGCGCGCGTCGTTGCTGCTGGTCGCGCCGACGGTGATGGCGGCGGCGACCGAGGCGGGGCTGTAGCCGGCGGCGTTGCTGTTGTCGTTGCCGGCGGCCACCGCGTACGTGACACCGCTGTTGATCGAGCGCTGCACGGCCGCGTTCAGGGTGGGCGAGACGACGGCCGCGCCGAGGCTCATGTTGGCGACGGCGGGGTGGTGCGCGTGTGCGGTGACCCAGTTGACGCCGGCAACGATCTGCGACAGGTAGCCGATGCCCTGGCAGTCGAGGACGCGGACGGAGACGATACGGACCTTCTTGGCCACCCCGTAGGTCGAGCCGCCGAGGATGCCGGCGACGTGGGTGCCGTGGCCGGCGCAGTCGGCGGCGACCGCGTCGTTGTCGATGAAGTCGTAGCCGTAGGAGGCGCGGCCACGGAACTGGGTATGAGTGATGTTCACGCCGGTGTCGATCACATAGGCGTACACCCCGGCGCCGTCGGCCGAGGCGGTGTAGGTCCTGGAGGCGGGCGTCCGCTTGCGCTGGTCGATGCGGTCCAGGCCCCACGTCGGGTTGGCCTGGGTGCCGGCGGCGCTGACGACGCGGTCCTGTTCGACGGTACGCACGTCCGGCGACGCCGCGAGCCGGCGCGCCTCGGCGGCGGTCAGCGTCACGGTGTACGCGCCGGTGCCGGCGTCGGAGGCGGCGGTCACGGCCGGCGTCACGATATAGCGGCCGGGGATCGTGTCGGCGGCGTCGGCCCCGATGACCTGGCCTTCTTTGACGACAGAGGCCGAGGCGGCGGTGGGGGCGACGAGGAGACCGGGGAGAAGGGCGAGCACGGCCCAGGGGGTACGAGTCACGGGACCCACGGTCAGCAGCACCGGTTGCGACTCGGGAGTGTGACGGTTGCGAAGCAGTTGCGTGACCAAAGGTCATCGATTGGTTACAGAGAGCTCCTGGCCTGGCGCCATGGCCCCTCCGGCCTCGTACGGCACGGCGAACACGCTCTGAGGCATCGGCGTGTTCGCCGTGGTGATCTTCCTGACCGGGTTCCCGCTGGCCTACTACGCCGCCCGGTACAACCTGGACCTCGACCTGGGGGCCGCGGCCCTGGATGCGGCGCGGGCCCGAGCCCACACGGGACACCTACGTTCACCCGTGGGAGTGGCTTCGGCTACTGCGGCTCGGTGGTCACCACCGTCATCGTCGCGACGTTCACGACGCGTACGTGTGCTCGCTCTGTCTGAGCACCGACAAAGTCGCGGATCACGTCCGGCCGGCCGGGTAGGCGCGTTACCGTTGAGTACGCAAGGCCGGGAGCCCGCCGCCACGGGCTCCCGGCCTTTCGTACGCGACCATTGGTGCGCAGAGCGGCTCTGCGCACCAACAGCGCGCGGAGCGGCGGGTCAGAGGCCGCGGGCGAGCAAGGCCAGCCGGACCCGGTTGGGCGCTCCGGTTTTGGTGATCAGGGCGGTGACGTGGGTTTTCACCGTCGTCACACCGATGTGGAGGCGGGCGGCGATCTCGCTGTTGGACAGACCCTCGCCGATCAGGTCGAGCACGTCCCGCTCCCGGCCGGTCAGCCCGGTCACCGGCGGCGGCGTGCTCGTCCGCGCGGTGACCGCCCGACGCACCAGCCGCTGCAGCACCTCGTTGCTGAACGGGCTGTCCCCGGCCGCCGCCCGCCGGATGCCGTCCAGCAGTTCGGCCGGCGGCGCGTCCTTGAGCAGGAAGCCGGTCGCCCCCGCGGTCAGCGCCGGATAGAGATGGTCGTCGTCGCCGAACGTGGTCAGCACCAGCACCCGGGTGGCCGGCCGTTCGGCCAGGATCCGGCCGGTCGCGGTGATCCCGTCCACCCCGGGCATCCGCAGGTCCATCACCACCACGTCCGGCGTCAGGCGGCCGGCCAGGGTGACCGCCTCGCGCCCGTCACCGGCCTCGCCCACCACGTCCAGGTCGGGTTGCGCCTCGCACAGCATCCGCAACCCGGCCCGGATCATCCGCTGATCGTCGACGAGCAACACCCGGATCATGCGGCATCCGGCAGCGCGGTGCGCACCCGCCACCCGTTGCGGTACGGCCCGGCCTCCAGCTTCCCGCCCAGCACCTCGACCCGCTCCCGCATGCCGATGATGCCGTGCCCACCGCCCGGCGGCGTGCCGTTCACCGGGCCCGGGCCGCCGTCGTCGGACACCTCCCACGTGACCTGGTCGTCGGTGACCGCTACGACAAGGCGGACGCGCGCTGTCGTCCCCGCGTGTTTGGCCACGTTGGTCAGTGCCTCCTGGGTCAGCCGGAGCACGGCCAGCCCACGCACCGCGTCGAGCGCGGCGAGCGGGCCGGAGATATCGGCGTCCACCACGAGACCGGCCCGGCGGGCGGTCTCCACGGCGCCGTCGAGCGCGGCGGGCAGCGCGGACGGGTCGATGGCGGTCAGCGCGGGGTCGCGTACTCCATCGGGGTCGCGCAGCACCGCGACCAGCCGGCGCAGATCGGCCAGCGCGGTGGTCCCGGTGAGGTGCACGTCGTCGAAGATCTCGGCCGCCTTCGGGTCGAGGCCGGGCAGCACGTGCCGGGCGACGCCGACGCGCAGCACCATCGACGCCACGTGATGGGCCACCACGTCGTGCAGCTCGCGGGCGATCGCGTTGCGCTCGTCGGCCCGCGCCGCCCGGTTCTCCGACTCGCGGCGGCGCTGTTGCTCGGCGGCGCGCTCGGCGGCCTGCTGGCCCAGCTCCCGCGTGGTCCGCACGACCATGCCACCGAGCAGCGGCAACGCTATCGCGATGGCCAGCCCGAAGAGGCTGCCCTGCAGCTCGCTGAGCGGATCGCCCACGGTGTCGGCGAGGTGGACCCCGACCAGCAGCGCGGTGCACCAACCGGCCGTCCGCAGCCGGGGCGTGACCGTGGTGACCTCGAAGAGCATCCAGCTCGAGCCGACCACGTTGATCAGCGGGTCGTCGACCAGCACGCACGCGGCGGCCAGCAGCGCCGCCTGCACGACCAGGCTGAGCACCGGCCGCTTGTGCAGCACCAGGATGGCGGTGAACGCGGCCGCCCCCAGCACCCACTGCGGGATGCTGGGGGTGAGGCCGGGATGGTCGTCGCTGAGCGCCAGGTAGCAGAGCCCGCTGAGGTCGAGCAGGATCAGCCGCACGAGCATGTCGCGCGGGTCGAACAGCCTGCTCATCCAGCTCACGGCGATCAGCCTACGGTTTCCCTCGCGGTTCCCCGCACGGCTTGTGGCACGGGCGCGAACCGGGTGCGGACCAGCAGGTAGGCCAGCAGGCCGAGTGGGCCGAGGAGGATGGTCAGCACCAGGATCGGGGCCATCAGCAGGGCCGGCACGTCGCGTTCGCGCGAATCCAGGTACGCCCACCGCCCGGTGAACAGGTCGAAGGCGATGAAGTGGGCCCACCCTGCCGCCGCGCCGACGTCGGTGCCGAGCAGTTCGCGTACCCCGGGCAGGGTGGGTCGCGTGACCGCGGGGAGCACGTCTCCGATCGCCCCGGCCACCAGCACGAGGTAGATCAGCACCGGCACCACCACGATCCAGGGCGAGCGGGCGATCCGCTTGGTCCACGTCCAGTGCGGCAGCAGGATCATCAGCGCCCAGAACGGTGCCGCCCCGACGAGGAAGACGATCGAGAACAGAAACTCGGTCATGCGGCCAGCTCCAAATCTTCTTGGCGATCGGTACGGACGATCAGGGTGATCCCACCCAGCACCAGGCCGGCCAGGATGCCGAACGCGGTCAGGGTCAGGGCGTCAGGACGGATCAGCGGCTGACCGCGCAGCGCCTGCCAGGTGAGCAGGACGGTCAGCGCGGCATAGCCGGCGCCGGCCATGAGCAGCAGCCGGACCTTGGTGCGCTCGGACATCCGACCCGCGAAGCGGGCCAGCGCCCAGGCCAGCAACGGCAGCGCCTGCAGGGCGTGCAGCCCGACGAAGTGTCCGATCCGGAGGTCGCCGGCCACCGTGCTCCAGCCGACCACGGGCAGGCCTGGTCCACCGTCCGGGGCGCCGACCGTATGCGACATGACGGCACGGCCGCCGACCATCGGGAACGCGGCCATCAGGCCGAGCGCCGAGACACCGAGGCCGAGCCCGACCCCGGTTCGCGCCACCCGGTCCGGGATCCGCGCCCGCAGCACCAGGACCGAGATCAGGATGTGGGCCATGAACAGCACCATGATCGCCACGCTCATCATGTTCCAGAGGGCGGCGTTGAGTGGGGTGGACATGTTGTAGTGGCTGGTCGTACCCCGAATCACCTGACCGATGATGATGGCCATCTCGACGAACAGGGCCAGCACGATGGCGACGGCCGTCCACTCGGCGACCCGCCGCCGGACCGGTAACAGCGACAGCAACCAGGCCAGCGTGAACGCGTAGAGCAGGACCGACACGGAGAACTTGAAGGGTTTGAGCCAGATCGGGGCGCCGGTCAGCACCCGGTCGTCGGTGAACACGCCGACCGCCGTGCCGACCGTGAGGATCGCCATGGCCGCCACCAACAGCATCAGGGGACGGTGCCAGGTCTTGATTTCCATGCTCCGAGCCTTTCGGCACCGGGTGCCGGATTCGCCCGTCCGGAAGCCCGACTCGCGGCCGCGAGGACGAACCGGGCTCAGACCTGGGTAGGAGGGAATACTCATCCCATGGGGTTCGATTTCCCGGCCGACGCGGGTGGCCGGCGGAGCAGTCTGGCGTTCGGCCGGGCGGTGGTCGCTGACGCGCTGCGTACGGTCGACCCGGCCGCCGCCGCGGCCGCCGAGCGCGAGCCGGACTGGCGCAAGGGCTACGTCCGGCACTTCGTCAAGCTCACCGAGCTCGCCTCGCCCGAGGTCGCCGCGGCCGGCCTGGCCTCGGTCCACCGCCGGTTCGACCGGCCCGACCTCGACGGCGGTGCAGCCGCGGCCGTCGAGACCATTGTCGGCAGCGGCACCCCCGAGCGCGAGGTGACGCTCCCCTACCGCGGCCGGCTGCTGCGCGGCTCGGAGCTCGGCCGCCAGCTCGACGCCTGGGTCTCCGGCAGCGTCATCGAGCAGTCCTGCGCCGACGCCGTCCGCGAGGTGGCCGGCAACCCCGAATGGCTCGACGTCGCCGGTCACACGCTCGTCGTGCTGGGCGCGGGCGCCGAGATGGGTCCCCTGGCGGCCTGGCTGGGCTGGGGCGGCACGGTCGTCGGCGTCGACCTCCCGCGGCCGGACCTGTGGGAGCGGGTGGTCGCGGTGGCCGGGAAGAGCGCCGGCCGGCTGCTCGCGCTGCGCGCGGATCTGCTCGCCGAGCTGCCCGAGGTCGCCGGTTGTCTCGCCGAGGTGCCCGGGCCGCTGGTGCTCGGCAACTACGTGTACGCCCCCGGCGCCACCTATCCCCGGCTGGCCGTGGCCGTCGACGCCCTGGGCGAGCACCTGCGGCGGCGCCGCGACGACGTCACCCTGGCCGGGCTGGCCACACCGACCGACGCCTTCAACGTCCCGGCCGCCGCCGTGGCCGAGAGCCGGGAGCGCTGGCAGCGGCGTTCGCTGCGGGCCAAGGCGGGCCACCGGCTCGGCGCCGGGCGGGTGATGGCACCCAACTACCCCGACGGCTCGCCGGCCGTCTTCGACGGGCTGTTCCCGATCCAGGGCCCGAACTACGCGCTGGCCAAGCGGATCCTGCGGTGGCGGTCGGCACTGACCAGCCCGGTGGTCTTCGGGGTGGCCCCGTCCACGCGTACCAGGTCGGTCACCAGCAACCGGCTGCTGGCCGCCGCGTACGCCGGGGCGCACCTGTTCGACGTCGAGATCTTCGAGCCGGCCACGGCCAGCAAGCTGATGGCCATCCTGCTCGTGCATCAGCTGCGCAAACCACACCCCTTCGACGAGGGGTACGCCGCAGCGCACGGCGGCCTGTGGCGGGCCCCGTTCCGGCCTCGCACCGCCCTCCCGCTCGCCGCCGTCCGCGGCCTGTTCCCCTAGTTCCGGGTTTACTCTCGGCCGATGAGGATCGCCGGGGTGGTGCTGGCGGCCGGCGCCGGCCGACGGTACGGCAGGCCCAAGGCCCTCGCCTCCCACCAGGGCATTCCCCTGCTTCGCCGGGCCGCTTCGGCCCTCGCCTCGATCCCCTCGGTCGTCGTCGTCGGCGCCGCGGCGGCTCAGGTCCGG
Organism: Actinoplanes sp. NPDC049265; assembly: GCF_043197135.1. NCBI lineage: Bacteria > Bacillati > Actinomycetota > Actinomycetes > Micromonosporales > Micromonosporaceae > Actinoplanes > Actinoplanes sp. NPDC049265. The sequence goes on from NZ_JBICSP010000002.1 coordinate 275,752, forward strand.
GCCTTCGCACCGGATCTCACCTATGTCGACAATCCGGACTGGGAGTCGGGCCTGGGCTCGTCGCTCCGGGCCGGCCTGGCCGCGGTGGCCGGCGCCGACGCGGCCATCGTCACCCTGGTCGACATGCCCGGGGTCACGCACGCCGCGGTCACGCGCATCGCGGCCTTCGCGAGCCCGGACGCCCTGGTCATGGGCGGGTACGGCGACCGGCGCGGCCACCCCGTACTCCTCGGCCGTGATCATTGGACCGGCGTCGCCGCGGCCGCCGTCGGTGATCGGGGCGCCCGCGACTATCTCCGCGCCCACGACGTGCGGGTGGTCGACGTCAGCGACATCGCCGACGACACCGACCTCGACGTCCCACCGGCGCACCCGGGTCACACGGACCCTTCGGCGACCTGATCAGGACGTCATGGCCACCATGACCGCCCAGGCGATGTAGGCCACGTTCAGGACGATGTTCAGCACGCCGACGGGCCGGCGCTTGCGGGGGAAGGCGTCGACGTGAGCCACCAGGAAGACCGCGATCATCGCGGCGGCGCACCAGGCCGCGAAGGCGCGGGCGGGCGGGATCAGCAACAGCCCGCCGACCGCGAACAGGCCGGCGCCACCGGCCGCGACGAGCAGCCGGGCGTGCCCCAGCCAGGCCGGGACCAGCGAGCGGACGTAGCCGGGGCGGACGAAGTGCGCGGCGCCGTTGACGAAGAGGAAGACGGCCAGGGCGACGGCCGCGATAGCGTTCATGCCGTGATGCTCGGCCCGGCCCGGTCGTGGACGCTTGAACGAAACGACCGCCGCCTCGAATTCGCCGCCGACGACACGACGATGCTGTTCGCCGAGTCGGCCGGCCATCGGGTGACCTGGCACACCCAGCCGGCGTGGAAGGTGGTGCTCACGCTCGGCGACGGCCTGGTGGAGGCCGACCTCGGCGACGGCCGCCGGGTGACCGCGCCCGGCGTGATCGTGCCGCCGCAGCTGCCGCACGCCTGCGTGGCCGGCTCGGCCTACCTGGCGCTGGTGGTCGACCCGTGGACCCTGCGCCCGGCGCGAGCGGCAACCGGCCTGGACGCCGCCACCACCCGCCGGATCGTCCAGGCGTCGGCGTACGGCCGCGGGCGGCTCGACGTGGCCGCCGCGCGCGCGGAACTCGTCGGCCACGCCGGTGCCGGCCGGGGCCTCGATCCTCGCGTGGCCCACGCCGTACGCGGCGACACCGACGTCAATCTCTCGCTGTCCCGGCTGCGGGCGCTGGTGCGGGCCGAGATCGGGATCCCGTTGAGCCGGCTGCGGCAGTGGTCACGGCTGCGCCTCGCCATGGCCGAGCTGCCGCACGCGGGCGGCGCGCTGGTCGCCGCCTCGGCCGGGTTCGCCGATCAGGCCCACCTCACCCGCACCGCCCGGGCCCTGGTGGGCCGCACCCCGTCCGAGTTCACCCGACACCCCGGCCGATCACCCGCGGACCGGAGCCGCCGGGCACGGTGAGCCCGACACCCCGGCCGATCACCCCCGGAGCGCAGTCGCCGGGCACGGTGAGCCCGACACCCCGGCCGATCACCCCCGGAGCGCAGTCGCCGGGCATGGTGAGATGACCGGGTGCTGCACTTACGGATCATCACACCGGCCGATCGGACCGCCCGGGTCGAGGAGGTGCTGGCCGCCGACGCCGCGGTCACCCACGTCGTGGTGCTGACCGGGGTGGCCCGGGACCCCGTCGGTGACCTGGTCACCTGTGACGTGGCGCGGGAGGGCGCCAGCGGCCTGCTCGACGCGCTGCGCGGGCTCGGGCTGGAGCGGGACGGCTCGATCATGCTCGAGCGGGTCGACGCGGCGGTGTCGGCGTCGGCCGAGCGGGCCGAGCGGCGGGCCCCCGGCTTCGGGGTGGACGCGGTCGTGTGGGACGAGATCGAGCACACCACCGGCGAGGAGACGCGGCTCTCCGCCGCGTACCTCATCTTCATGGTTGTCGCGACGGTCATCGCGGGCATCGGCGTGCTGCTGGACCAGCCGATCCTGATCGTCGGCGCGATGGTCGTCGGGCCGGAGTTCGGGCCGCTGGCCGCGCTCTGCGTCGGGGTGGTCCGGCGGCGGGCCGTGCTGCTCCGGCGGGCGGTGACCGCCCTGGTGGCCGGCTTCGCCGCCGGCATCGTGGTGACCGTGCTGACGACCTGGCTGCTCGACGCGGCCGGGCTGGTCGGGCGGGACATGCTGCTGGCCGAGCGGCCGCTGACCAGCTTCATCTGGCAGCCCGACGCGCTCAGCTGGGTGGTCGGGTTCCTGGCCGGCGTGGCCGGGATGCTGTCGCTGACCTCGGCCAAGGCGGGCACGCTGGTCGGGGTGCTGATCTCGGTCACCACGGTCCCGGCAGCGGCCAACGCGGCGGTGGCGCTGGCCTACGGCGTACCGGACGAAGCGGCCGGCTCGGCCCTGCAGCTGGTGATCAATCTGGCCGCGATCGTGCTCGCCGGGGTGCTGACCCTGCTCGTTCAGCGCCTCGCGTGGCGCCGGACCTAGAGGGTAATCTCCGATCATGGTCACACCCTTGACTCTGGGCGCCTGGCCGACCCCACTCGAACGCGCCCCGCGGCTGGCGGCCGCCCTCGGCCTGCGCGAGTTATGGATCAAGCGCGACGATCTCGCCGGTCTCGGCGGCGGTGGCAACAAGGTACGCAAACTGCAGTACACCTGCGCCGAGGCGTTCGCGGCGGGCGCGCACACCCTGATCACCACCGGCGCGCCGCAGAGCAACCACTGCCGGCTGACCGCGGCGGCCGCGGCCCGGCTGGGTCTGCGCTGCGTCCTGGTCCTCGCCGGGTACGAGCCGCCGGCCCTCGCCGGCAACCTGATCCTGGACACGCTGGCCGGCGCCGAGATCGTCTGGGCCGGTGACGAGTCGCCGACCCGGTTGGCCCAGGCCGAGGCGGCCCGGCATGACGGTGCGCACCTGATCCCGTTCGGTGGCACCACTCCCGGGTCGGTGCAGGCCTATGTGGACTGCGCCAAGGAGCTGGTGGGCCAGCTGCCCGACTTCGACCGGGTGGTGGTCGCGGTGGGGTCCGGCGGGACGATGGCCGGCCTGGTGCGTGAGCTCGGCCCCGAGCGGGTGTACGGGGTGGACGTCGGCGCCGTGGCCGACCCGCACGCCACCGTCGGCGCGCTGCTCCCGGTGCCGCCGTCGGCGCTGACCATCGACCAGAGCCAGGTCGGCCGGGGGTACGCCGCGTTCACCGAACCGGCGCGCGACGCGATCAAGCTGGCCGCCCGCACCGAGGGCCTCTTCCTCGATCCGACCTACACCGGTCGCGCCCTGGCCGGCCTGATCGCCGCCGGCCGGGGCGACGGCCTGACCCGCACCGGGCGAGTCGTCTTCCTGCACACCGGTGGCCTGCCCGGCCTCTTCGGTCACCCCGAGCTGTAGCGGGGTTGATGCGTGTTTCAAACCCGGCCAGGGCTGCGGCGTGGCCGGGACATGAAGCACGCATCAACCGGGAGCCGGGCCGGTCAGGGTGATCCAGGCATGCTGGGCGAGCCAGCGTTCGGCGGCGTCGTAGCTCCACCCGCTCTCCTCGATCAGCGATCGCCAGGAGTAGAGCCCGAAGTAGAACCACAGGTGATCTGTGACCGCGTCGACGTCCGGGTCGACCAGGCCCGCGGAGACGAGGTGCCGGGCCGCCTCGCGTAGTGCGTCACGGCACTGCGCCACCACCTGACGCCAGATCTCGTGGGCCTCGGCGTCGCTGGACATCGACGAGTGCAAGAGGTCGATGGAGGGTTTGAACATTTCCTGATCGGCGCGGGTGCCCGCCGCGAGGGCCGCGAGGGCCGCACGGAGGTCCGGTGCGTCGCGGACCTGTCGGAGCGCGGTGGAGGCGTTCGAGGAGGCGGCCACGTCGCCGAGCAGGAGAGCGTGCAGGACGTCGGCCTTGGCGCCGACGCTGAGATACACCGTCTTGACGGAGACCTGGCTGGCACGCGCGATGTCGGCCATGGTGACTCGCGCGTAACCCTGCGAGACGAACAGCTCCCGGGCCGTCCGGAGGACATCGTCGCGGGTCTGTTGCGCGTTCAGTACACGCCGCGGGGAGTGATAGGCCCGGGTCGCGTCGTTCACGCCGCCCACCCTAGCAAGGAGGAGCCCGGTCGTGTATTGATTACACGTCCAATGAAATGAATACTCCGGAAGGAACCTGATGATGTTGTTCGTGCTGGTCCACGGCGGATGGCAGGGCGGCTGGAGCTGGGACGGCGTCAGCGAAGTGCTCCGGGCCGAAGGCCACCGCACATTGGCTCCGACGTGGCTCGGCGCGGTCGACGGCCACCCCTTGGCCCCGGCGGACACGACAATCGACGCGGCCGGCGCCCGGATCGCCGAGACCGTGACCGGCACCGCCGGCGCCGACGACGTCGTCCTGGTCGGGCACAGCGGTGGCGGGCCGATCGTCCAGTCCGTGGCGGACCGGCTCGCGGCCCGGGTGAGCCGCGTCATCTACGTGGACGCCGTTGTACTCCACGACGGCGAGGCCTTCACCGACGTCATGCCCTTCCCGGAGGAATTCGCCGCGTCCGACGCCCCGATCGACGCCGTCGCGCCGGCCCCACCGGCCTCGGTGTGGGGCGAAAGCTTCCTGAACGGCGCTCCGCCCGAGCTGATCGCCGAGACCGCGGACCGGCTGGTCGACGTACCCCTCGTCTCCCTTACCAGCCCGGTGCACCTGCCCCGGTACTGGCGGTCGGAACCACCGGCCGGCTACGTGTTCCTGCGCGACGACATCGCCGTCCCGTCCAGCGTCTGGCGAGACATGGCCGCGCGGCTGTCCGACCCCGCCGTCTTCCAGTGCGACGGCCCGCATCAGGCCATGCTGACCCATCCCGACCAGCTCGCCAAGGTGCTGATCGACGCGGCCACCCGATGATCGCAGTAGCTTCGACTCGGCCACATCGCGAGTATGCGGCCGTCAACGACGCGTGGCGGTAGGTTCGCCCCATGGGGAATCTGACGGGGAAGACGGCAGTGGTGACGGGCGGCTCGCGGGGCATCGGACGGGCCATTGTGGAGCGGCTGGGGCACGACGGCGCCACCGTCGTGTTCAGCTATCAGGCGCGGGGCGACGACGCCGCCGCGGTGGAAAAGTCGGTGCCGGGGTCGCGGGCGGTGCGGGTCGACCTGGCCGCGGCGGACGCGGTCGGCACGCTCTTCGACGGCGTCGACGAGCTGGACATTCTGGTCTGCAACGCGGCCGAGCACTTCACGCCGACGCCGGTCGCTGACGTCACCGACGACGACTACGACCGGATCATGGGGGTCAACGCGCGGTCGGTCTTCTTCTCGATGCGACACGCCGCCCGGCACATGCGGGACGGCGGCCGGATCATCACACTGTCCACGATGAACACTCGGCAACCGGCGCCGGGAGCGGCTGTCTACATGGGCTCGAAGGGTGCGATCGAGCAGTTCGGGCGGGCCCTCATGTACGAGCTGGGCCCGCGCGGCATCACGGTCAACTCGGTGTCGCCGGGCGCCACCGACACCGAACTGCTCCGCACCACCAACTCGCCCGAGCAACTGCGGACCCTCGACGCGTACACGCCGCTGGGCCGGGTCGGGCAGCCGGCCGACGTCGCCGACGTGGTCGCGTTCCTGGCCGGCCCGGACGGCCGCTGGATCACCGGACAAAACCTGCGGGCCAGCGGAGGCCTGTTCGGCTGACGGGTCAGCGGGCCACGTTGTCGGTCGCGGCGATCAGGTCGGCGCGGCGGGGCAGGCCCTCGCAGTCACCGGGGACGGTGACCGCGAACGCCCCGGCCGCGATCGCCGTGGCCAGCCGGGCCGGTGGGAGCGCGCCGGCCATGCGGTCGGCGAGATACCCGGCGACGAACGCGTCACCGGCACCGACCGGGTCGACCACCGTGGCGGTGATCGCCGGCACCTCGTACCGCTGCTCGTCGATCAGGGCGGCGCAGCCGCGTGCACCGTCCTTGACCACCACCTCGGCCGGACCGAGCGCGGCCAGCCCGGTCACCGGGTCGTCGTCGCCGACGAACAGCGCCGCCTCGTCCGGCCCGGCGAACGCGATGTCGGCCCGCGACACCAGGTCCCGTAGCACCGGCGCGGCGTCGAAGCGCGACCACAGCTTGGCCCGGTAGTTGACGTCGACCGACACGGTGACCCCGGCCGCGCGCGCCTGCTCGACGGCTTGGAAGACAGCGGCTCGGGCCGATGACGACAACGCCGGGGTTATGCCCGTGACATGCAGAATGTCCGCCTGGTCGAGCGCGGACGGCAGGTCGGCGGGCGCGAGCCGGGACCCGGCCGACCCGGCGCGGTGGTAGTCGACGTGAGTGAGGGCGCCCGTACGCCGATAACGCACCATCAGCCCGGTGAACGAATCGTCCCGGACGACGTGCGCGACGACCCCCTCGGAGACCAGGCGCCGGGCGATCAGGTCACCGGTGGCGTCACGACCGACCCGCCCCAGCCACGTGGCCGTCCCGCCGAGGCGGGCCACCCCGATCGCCACGTTGCTCTCCGCGCCGCCGATGGCGAACGAGAAGCCGCGCGCGTACTCCAGCGGACCGATGCTGTCCGCCGCGACCAGCCCCATCGTCTCGCCCAGGGTGAACAGACCGCTCATTCGGCGAACCTGGCCACCGCGACCGCCTCGGCCGCCCGCCGGGCCCGCACCGCCAGCTGGCCCAGGTCGCCGCCGGTGAACGCGTCGCCCAGCAGCGGGCCGCCCATGCCGACCGCCGAGGCGCCGTTGGTCAGCCAGGCCGTGATGTCGTCGAGGCCGATGCCACCGGTCGGCATGATCCGGATGCCGGGCAGCGGGCCGTGCAGGTCCTTGAGGTAGCTGGGCCGGACCGCCGACGCCGGGAACAGTTTGACCAGGCCGGCGCCGGTCTGCGCGGCCTGGTGGATCTCGCTCGGGCTGAGCCCGCCCGGATAGAACGGCACGCCGAAGTCCTGTCGCATGGCCGGGTCGACCACCGGCGACACCAGGAACGCCGCGCCGGCGTCGACGGATGCCTTGGCCTGGTCCGGGGTGAGCACGGTGCCCGCCCCGATGACCGCGGACGGCGGCAGCTGGCGGCGCAGCCCCGCCAGCGCGTCGATCGCCCCGCGCGAGGTGAGCGTGACCTCGATCGCGGTGATCCCGTTGCCGACCAGCACGTCGGCCACCGCCGCGAAGCCGTCCGCGGACGCCGCGCGCAGCACCGCCACCACTCCGCTGCGCACGATTGCCGCGGTGGTGCCGTCCATCTCCGACATGTCGCCCTCCCCAGGGGTGTTTGTCATTTCCGATCCTGCCGGACAACGCTCCGCTGCGGGGGCTCCGAGGTGATCTCCAGCTCCTCGCGGATGGCCACCTCGAGCTCCTGCATGACCAGCGGCACCTGGGCCAGCAGCTCCCGGAAGTGCTTCTGCGGCTCCACCCCCGGCGGCGTCGGCCCGTTGGCGGCGTGCAGCTTCTCCAGCTGCAGGTGCACGGCCAGCGCGGCGCTGCGGACCGGCCCCGAGGCCAGGAGCCGCACCTGGGCCAGCGGCGGCCCGACCTCGCCCAGGTAGATCATCGGGTCGGGATTCGTGGTTCCGGCGCGCAGCCGGTAGATGACCCGCTCGAACACGGCCATCAGGTCGACGTAGGCGGACTTGCGTTCGGTGTACCACCGCTTGGTCCGGCGGTACCGGCTTCGGGCATAGTCGGTGCGAGCCTGCACGAGCAGCGCCACACCGGCGCCCGCCAGCGCGAACACGACGGCAACGAGGGGCAGCGCCCACCACGGGATCGGAGACACGAGCTAACGGTATCGGCGTCGCGCTGAGTGACGTTCAAGACCGCTATGGGTACGCGCGACGAAAAGCTCCGTTCCCGCTCCGCGGCCTGGCCGGTCCGTCCAGGCCGGGCCGCGCGTTCCGGGCGTGAGCGTTCCGTCACCCTCCCGCGGCCCGCCGTCGCCCGCGCCGGGGCAGCGTGAGCCGGTAGGGACGGTCGTCGGCCAGCTCGAACCCGAGCTCCTCGCACAGCCGGTTGGCGGCGGCCCGCGACGTCCGCGAGGTCAGATCGATCGTGTAGACCCCGTCGATGCTGGCCAGCCGCACCGCCTCGAGCATCAGCGCCGAGCCCACCCCGCGCCCCCGCGCGGCCGCGTCGACGACCACGTCCTCGACCCGGGCCCGCAGCCCGCTCGGCGCCGGATAGACCACCAGCGTCAACGTCCCGACGATCAGGTCATCGACCCGGGCGACCAGCACCCGGCTGCCCGGCCAGCCGACCAGCGCCCCCACCGCCTCGGAGTCCATCACATCGACCGACCGCGACAGCTGCGGCATCAGCCGGGCGAGGGCGGCGACCAGTTCGTCGCTGGCCTGCTCGGCAACTTCGACACCCACGCCCATGACCGACGAATATAGGCTGCTCAGCCCCCGTCCGGAGGTCCCTCGGACGGCGATGTTCCAGGAGCGGCCGGGTGGGTGTCCGCCCCACCGCGCGCGTGGCTCGCGATGACGGGACGAGCAGGTCGGCGGGGATTCGGCGCGCACTGTCGAACGCGGCGGTGTCCGTGCCGTTCGTTCGGTCGTTCGTTCTGAGCCAAGGCGAGAGCGAACACGTTCGCAACGAACATGTTCGTCAATAACGTCCGTCTACTCTGTCCCGATGGCCGACATCGACAAGATCGCGTGGCTCCACCTGGTCGACGGCGCGATCCTCAGCACCCGCAGCAAGGGCCGCGACGCCTTCTACCTGCCGGGCGGCAAACGCGAGGCCGGCGAGTCCGACCTGGAGACTCTGGTACGCGAGATCCGCGAGGAACTGACCGTCACCGTCGACCCGGCCACCGTGACACCGGCCGGCGTCTTCCGGGCCCAGGCCGACAGTCACCCGCTCGGCACCATGGTCCGGATGACCTGCTACGAGGCGTCGTACACGGGCACGCTGACCGCCGCGTCGGAGATCGCCGAGGTCGCCTGGCTGACCTACGCCGACCGCCCCCGCGTCTCCCCGGTCGACCAGCTCATCTTCGACCACCTGCGCGAGGCCGGCCGACTCTCGTAACCACACGACTCAGCCGAGTCCGGGCGGTGCGCGAGTAGCGCCCAGGGCTACCACTGCAGGGGCGCGCGGTGGGTGGGAGGTGGCCGGAACGCCGTCAGCCGTTCGAGTGAGTGCGTGAACACGGCGGGTGTCCGTAGAGTGATTGCCGTCCTTCGATGTCGGTCGGAATGGGCTCGCGGTGGGTGTGGTCGAAACGGCGCTGCTGCGTACGGCGGCATCGGTGGTGTCCAAAGCCGGACTGCTGTGGCTCGGCCGGCGCCGCAAGCAGCGGGAACGCGAGTCGTCGCTGGTCGACCTGATCGGCACCGGCGTCACCGACGACGTCGGGCTGCGGCGGGCCGGCCGGGCTCGCGAGGAGATCGTCGACACCGTCCTGGAACGACTCAGGCCGCTGGTCAGCCGCAGGGACGGCGGACTGCCGGACAACGAGATCGCCGCGGCCCTGAACGCCGTCGCCGACACCCTGGACGCCGCCGACCTGTCCGACGCGGCTCTGTTCGCCGACGACGTCGATCCCGCGCTGATCGCCGCCCGGTTACGCCGCGAACTGCCCGACGCGCCGGCCCGGACCGGGCTGCACGAGATCCCGGCGATCCGGTTGTACGAGCGGGTCCTCGACGACTGCTGCGTCTGCCTGACCCAGCTGGTGATCCAGCTCGGCCCGTTCCAGGCCCGGGCGGCGGTACGCATGCTGCAGCGGTTCACCGGGGTCGCCGCCGACCTGCGCGAGGTCCTGGCCCGGATCCCGGTGACAACCTTGGACGCGCCGGCCGGGGACCGGCACGACGACGAGTTCCGCACCCGGTATCTCAGCCACGTGCTCGACCGGCTCGACGTGCTCGAACTGTTCGGTGTCAACGTGCACCGCTACCGGCTGCGGACGCCGCTGAGCATCGCGTACATCAGCCTGGCCGTGACCGGTTCGCGAAGCGGCCGCCGCGGGGCCCGCTGGGATCCGGGCCGGTTCCGGCACGACAGCGCCGGCGGCAGCGCCTCGGTGCGGGCCGAAGAAGCGCTGGGCAACGCCGAGCGGATCCTGCTGCGCGGCGACGCCGGTTCGGGCAAGACGACGCTGCTGCAGTGGATCGCGGTCACCGCCGCCCGGCACGGGTTCACCGGCGACCTGGAGTCGTGGAACGGGCGTACGCCGTTCCTGATCCGGCTGCGGGACCACGTGAAGCAGCCGCTGCCGGCGCCGGACCAGTTCCTCGACAAACTGGCCCCGATCATCGCGGGCGGTATGCCACCACGGTGGGTCCATCGATGTTTGCGGGCCGGTGCGATCCTGCTCGTCGACGGGGTGGACGAGGTGCCCGAGACGCAGCGCCGGAACGTCCGCGAATGGCTCCACAGCCTCCTGCACGAGTATCCCGACCTGCGTCTGGTGGTGACATCGAGGCCCGCCGCGGCGTCGGCTCGCTGGCTCAACGACGAAGGATTCGCCTCGATCTTTCTGGAGCGGATGAGCCCGGCCGACATCAAGGCACTGATCCGGCATTGGCATGACGCGGTACGCCCGGCCGGCGACCTGCCGTGCGAGGCGCACCGGCTGCCGGCGTACGAACAACGCCTGCTGGCCCAGCTCGGCGGCAGTGCCCACCTGCAGAACCTAGCGGCCAGCCCGCTGCTGTGCGCGATGCTCTGCGCGCTCAACCTGGACCGCGACAGCAACCTGCCCCGCAACCGCATGGACATCTATCAGGCGGCCGTCGACATGCTCCTGCACAAGCGGGACGACAAACGCGGCGTGCACAGCGAGCTGCCCCAGCTCACCAGCAACGATCAGGCCTTGTTGCTGCGCGACATCGCGTGGTGGCTGACCGAGAACGGGCGCACGGAGCTGTCCCGGGCTGAGGCCGCGAAACGGGTCGAGGAGCGGCTAGCCGGCATCCGCCACGTCACGGCGCCGGCCGCGCTGGTGCTCGACCACATGATCCAGCGCAGCGGCGTCCTCCGCGAGCCGATCCCGGACCGCATCGACTTCGTACACCGCACGTTCCTGGAGTACCTGGCCGCGCTGGAGGCCGCCGACCAGGGCCGGGCCGGGGTCCTGTGCGAGCACGCCCACCTCGACACGTGGCGCGAGACGATCATCCTGGCGGCCGGTCACGCGCACACTCTCGTACGCAACGAACTCCTCGCCGGGCTCCTGAAGGTGGCCGAGCGTCAGCCTCAGCACGCCCGCAAGGTCCGCCTGCTGGCGGCGGCCTGCCTGGAGACCGCGTCCGAGGTGGAACCGGTCATCCTGGCCCGGATCCGCGCCCACCTGCGTGGGCTCATGCCTCGCTCGGTCGCCGAGGCCCGTTCGTTCGCCGGCGTCGGTGAGCCGTTGCTCGACGAGCTCCCGGGGGATCTCAGTGCTCTGAGCGAGGCCCAGGCGGCGGCCGCCGTGCTGACCGCGGCCCTCGTCAACGGACCGGCGGCGATCGATACGCTCGCTCGTTACGCGGTTGATTCACGGTCGCGCGTGCAGCGGCAGTTGATATCCGCCTGGGAATACTTCGACCCTATGGACTACGCCGACCGTGTGCTCGCCGACGCCGCTCTCGACAACGGCCGGGTCCGAATCCACAACACATCTTTCATTCCGGCCCTGCCCCGATTGCGGCATCTCACCGCGACCGAGCTTATGGGCGGGACAGAAGAGGTGGACCTCGCCCTCCTGGCCGAAGTTCCCCAGCTTCAAATTGCCAATCTGTTCGGAGGATTTGTTGGCAATATCGGGAGATTGAGAAAGCATGCGGAGCTAGCATATCTTACCGTCAGTTTCGGCGGCAAACACTGTCGCCTCTCGGTCCTGGCGGAGCTGCCCAAACTATGGGGTATCAATCTCTATGGATTGGCGCACGCTCAGGATCTCTCCTTCTTGAGCCGCATGTCATTGAAACGCCTGGGTCTGGGATCCATCGCGATTTCTGAGCGCCTGGTCAACTCAATTCCGAAGATCGAAGGCTTATCGCTCAGGACTTCATCGACCTGGAGTCCGGAGACAATCGGCACTCTGACCAAACTCACGGATTTCTCGGTCCATTCGGAAGTGGAGCCGGACGGGGGATCCCGCCGACTGATCGATGTGCTCAGCGGAATGAGTCACCTTCAGAGCCTCAGCTTTCAGAGTCCTGACTGGCTGACCGAATTGTCAGACATCGGCAAGCTGGAACGGCTGTCCACGCTCTCGCTGGACAACGCGCCGATAAGAGACCTGGGTCCGCTGAGCGAACTCTCGCAACTGGAGTGGTTGAGCTTCGGGAATGACCAATACGTACCCGATCTTGCTCCGCTCGGCCGGCTCGGCAATCTGAGCACCCTGTGGATCGCAGGACCGGCTCCGGGGCTGGATCTGGCACCGCTTCGCGGAAAGCGCATGACCGTCCACCTGCCGCGCACCGTGCGGCTGGCGGATGCGGGAGATCTGGCCGGCGTCCGCGTGAAGCGGTATTGACCGCGAGGGAACGCTCACGCCCGGAGCTCGCGGCACGGCCTGGGCGGACCACCTGGGTCGCGGAGTGGGGACAGGACTGTGAGACGCGCGTACTCATCAAGGTTTGGGTTCGAGCATTTGCTGAGCGCCGCCTTCGAGCAGCTTCGCGATCTCGGTGGAGCGCGGCCGCATCGTGGCCTCGTAGGCCTGGACGGCCTCGGACAGTGTGGCCGTGCCGGCGATGGACAGAGCCAGGTCGCTCGCGTCGAGCATGGCCAGGTTGACGCCCACGCCCAGTGGGGGCATGAGGTGGGCGGCGTCGCCGAGGAGGGTGATCGACGGGTGGCGGGGCCAGGCGTGCGGGACCGGCAGGGCGAAGATGGGGCGGTCGACGAACGGGCCGTCGTTGTCGGTGATCATCTGGCGTAGGCGCGGGGACCAGGCGGCGAATTCCTTCAGCACGTGGGCCCGGACCGATGATGTGTCCTCGATGGACAGTCCGGCGCGGTCGAGCCAGTCGGCGGGGACCTGGCGCATCAGGTAGACACGGATGTGGCCGCCGCTGTTGCGCTGGGCGAAGACGCCGCGTTCGCCGTCGGCGGCGTGGGCGCTGCCGGGGCCGACCAGGTCGGAGAGGTCGGCGTGCCGGGTCTCGACCTCGTCGAACCACGCCTCCAGGAAGCTGACGCCGGTGTGCCGGGGGACGGCCGGGGACACCGCGGCGCGGACCCGGGAGAACGCGCCGTCGGCGCCGATGATCAGCTCGGCCTCGGCCGCCGTGCCGTCGGTGAAGCGCAGATGCCGGCCGTCCGTCGAGGCCAGGGCGTGGCCCCAGCGGACCGTGCCGGGCGTGAGGGAGTCGAGCAGCAGTTCGCGCAGCTGGCCGCGGTCGATCTCGGGCTTGGTGCGCTCGCCGGGGGCGGGCACGTGGTGTTCGACGAGCCGGCCGTCGATGGCCAGGCCGCGTTCCTCCTGGCCCTCGGCCCGGGCCAGGGCGAAGAACTCGTCGAGAAGGCCGGCCTCGCGCAGAGCGATCTGGCCGTTGTCGTCGTGCAGGTCGAGGGAGCCGCCCTGGTTGCGGGAGTCGCGGCCGGGGTCGGCGTCGTAGACGGTGACGGGGATGCCGTGGCGCTGGAGGACGCGGGCGCAGGTGAGACCGCCGGGGCCGGCGCCGATGATGCTGATCGCTGTCATGTTCACCAGAAAAGCAGACTCAGTTCAAAAGTGCAACGAGTCAACTTTGTGCTTGATGCCACCTTCGCCTAGGCTCGGCTTCATGACCGAGGCTCCGATCGGGCGCCGTGAGCGCAAAAAAGCAGCGACCCGGCAGGCGATCGCCGACGCCGCGGTGCGGCTGTTCCTGGAGCGTGGCTACGACCAGGTGAGCATCCGCGAGATCGCCGACGCCGCCGACGTGTCCACGACCACGCTGTTCAAGCACTTCAGCGGCAAGGAGGCGCTGGTCTTCGACCAGGAACAGGACGTCGAGGCGGGACTGGTCGCGGCGGTGCGCGAGCGGGTGCCGGGGCAGGGCGTCGTCGAGGCGCTGCGGCAGCACGTGCTCGCGCGGTGGCTGGCCTTCGTCGAGCACCCACAGATGGACGAGTTCAGCGCGCTGGTCCGGTCGACGCCGGCGCTCCGGGCGTACTCGGAACGCATGTGGACCCGGCACACCGACCGGCTCGCCGCGGCCATCGCCGACGAGGCCGGCGTGCCGCACGACGATCTGGCCTGCGCCACGCTGGCCCGGTTCGTGCTGCAGGTGCCGGCCCTGACCGACGGCCGGCCCGATCAGCGCGCCGCGGTCGGCACCGTCTTCGACATCCTCGAACACGGCTGGACCCTGACCTCGAGCTGACCTCAGCTTTGCGACCTGGGCCAATGAGCGCCGCATTACATGAAAGCCTCACGCGACTCCGCTGAACGTTTCATCCTGTTTCGGGAGAGTTGGTAACCGTTCTGCGGAAGGGACACGCGTGAACCTGGTTCCGAAAGTGACGGCCTTTGGCGTACTGATATCCGTTTTGTCGGTTCCGGCTCCGGCGGTGGCGGCGGACGAAGGGCTGCAATCACTGCCGATCGGCGGTTTCGCCCGAACCGGAAACGCCCACTACACCCGGCCGTTCGCCCTGATCGGCGCCACCTGGGACGACCCCGGCACGAAGCTCGACACCACGATCGACGTCCGGGCCCGCTCGGCCGCCACCGGCACGTGGGGAGCGTGGCAGCCGCTGGAGAGCGACGGCCGCTCCCCCGCCGAGCCGGGCAGCGCGGACAGCCACGGCCGGGGGCGCACCGATCCGCTGTGGGTGGACACGTCCGACGCGGTGGAGGCGCGGACCACGGGCGGCGTACTCCCGGCGGGCCTGCGCCTCGATCTGATCAACCCCGACGTGGACGTCCCGCGCATCCGGTCGAGGGCCGCCGTTCCGGCCCGGCCGGTCCCCCGGTACGTGAGCCGGGCCGCCTGGGGCGCCGACGAGTCGATCGTGAAGAAGGCGCCCGAGTACACCCCGTCCGTGCGGGCGTTCTTCGTGCACCACACGGCCACGTCCAACAACTACAGCTGCTCCGACTCGGCCCGCATCGTGCGCGGCATCGAGGCGTACCACGTGAAGAGCAACCACTGGAACGACATCGGCTACAACTTCCTGGTCGACAAGTGCGGCACGCTGTTCGAGGGCCGCAAGGGCGGCGTGACCCGGCCGGTGCTGGGCGCGCACACGCTCGGCTTCAACTCGTACGCCAGCGCCATCGCGGTGATCGGCAACTACGACGGGGTCGGCGCCTCGGCCACCGTCCGCAACGTGGTCGCCGAGGTCGCGGCGTACAAGCTGGGCATGTACCGGGTCCCGCCGATCGGCAAATCGGCGATGATCTCCAGCGGCAGCGACCTCTTCCCGCGCGGCACCCGGGTCGTGCTGAACCGGATCTCCGGCCACCGCGACACCAACGAGACCACCTGCCCCGGCTCGACCCTCTACGCCCAGCTGCCGGCGATCCGCCGGGTGGCCGGGGCGGCGCCGGGCGGGCTGCGACTGCGGGCGATGTACGGTGCCGTGGCCGCCGGGTCGGCCTACTACACGCGGGGCGCGATCCGGCCGTACTGGGCCGTGTCCACGCCGACGATGCTGATGAACCGTTTCGACCTCTACGTGGACGGCACGTACGTGTCCTCGACGACCAGCGCCGGCCGGATCGCCCTGCTGCGGCTGCGCCCCGGGCGCCACACGGTCACGATCCTGGCCGTCCACCTGTCCGGCCGCACCACCAGGCTGAGCCGGACGGTCGTGGCCGACACCACGCCGCCGCAGTTCGTGTCCGGTCCGTCGCTGATCCTGCGGCCGGGCAGCCTGAACGGGTCCATCCCGGTGCGGCTGGGCTGGGGCATCGGCGACCCGAGCGGGTTGCGGCAGCTGGGGCTGACCAGCCCGCGGCCGGTGTTCTTCGGGGTCGGCCGGCGTTCGTACGACACGGTCGCGGCCCCGAACGCGGCGAGCACCTGGGCGGTCAAGGCGGTCGACCGGGCCGGAAACACGTCGGTGGGCAAGGTGACGCGTACGCCGACCGTGACCAACGACGCCACCGCCGCGCACGCCGGCGGCTGGACCACGGTGCGTGGTTCCGGCTACCTCAGCGGCACGGCCTCGCAGAGCCGCACCCGGGGTTCGAGCATCGCCTGGACGTTCACCGGCCGCTCGGCCACGCTGGCCGTGACCAGGACACCCGCCAGCGGCAACGCGACGGTCTACGTCGACGGCGTCAGCGCCGGCACGTTCAACCTGGCCGCCGCGCGCACCGCCAACCGCGTCGGCGTCTGGGCCCGGAACTGGGGCGCGAGCGGCCGCCACACGATCCGGGTGGTCAGCTCCGGGACCCGCCCCGGCATCGTCGTGGACGGCCTGGTGGTAATGCGTTAAAACCTGTGCCGGGTACGCGGACTCGACGGCTCTGTCCCCACACAGCGATCTTTCGCCGGGGGCAGGGCCGTTGGGCCGCGTCCGGGCTGAACAGTTCGGTCCGAAAACCTCAGTGGTGGCCCCGAGCGGTATCGGAGCGGCGACCAGCGCCCCCGCCCACCACTGTGGAGGGCAGTGGTAGGCGGGACCGGCCGGCCGCGCGGTCCGGTCCCGCCGCACGCGTTCCCCGGGGCGTGGGGGTCGGCCGGGCTTCGAGGGGGGGTGAAGCCCGGCCGCGCGCGGGAGCCCAGGCCGGGCTCCACTGGAGGAGGGCCGGCGCCGCTCGCGACGGCGCCGGCCCGCCATTCACCGGAGGCCGGCCCTGGGGGGCAAGGACGGTTTCCGGGTCCGGGCCGGTCTGGGGGGCGAGACCGGTCCGGCAGGGTGGTCTAGGTGTCTGCCACCTGTCGGTCGATGACTCCACGCAGGGCGTGCATGGCGTGGTAGAGCCATTCCTTGACGGTTTCGACGGGAACTCCGCGGTGGTGCGCCGCTTCTTCGAGGGACACACCGCGGTAGAACAGTTCGACCAGGATGTCACGGTGGGTGTCGGCCAGGGCGTCCATCGCACCGAGGATGGTGGTCGCGGCCGGCACTGCGGAGAGTACGAAGTCGGGGCGGTCGTCGTGGCCGGCGGGGGCCAGGCGTTCGCCGTCGCGGAGGGCCGTGCGGGCGATGAGTACCAGCCAGGGGCGGACCGCGGAGGGGCGTTGCGGGTACCGCGCCGGGTCCTGGCTCGCCCGGTAGAGGGTTTCCTTGACGATGATCTCGGTGCGGGCGTCGTCGCCCTCGGTCAGTTTGTAGACGTAGTCGCGCAGGCCGGCCCGGTGCGGCCGGACGAGGGCCTCGAACGCCGCGAGGGCGTGGGACTCGCCGGCCTGCCGGGCGCTGGTGCCGGGCGGCGGGGTGAAGAGGTCGGCGTGCAAAGGCGGGCGGCCGACGGCGTGGCGGCCCATGGCGTTCCCCTCTCTGCTGCGATCGGTTCGCCGTCCATCTTGTTCCCCTGCGGTCCAGCCGGACACGGGGAAACTACCCGCATCACTACCCGTGTTCGCCACCGTTCTACGGAAGGTCACCTCAGGAAGGTCGCATTTGGGAAAGTCGCAGCTGAGCGCGGCGATGCCCTGAGCAGCCAAGATACGCTCAGTGAGGAGCCGGCGTCACTGAGCGCCACAGACATCGTTGTCAAAAAGACCAATAACTACAGTTCGACCGTATCCCCGGTACGGGCGCTCACCCGGGCGGCGTCGAGCACCTCGAGGGCGCGTACCGCATCGTCCGGATCGACCGGCAGCGGGCCCTCGCCGCGCACCGCGGCCGCGAACATCGGGTAAAAGAGGTCCCACCGCCCGCGCTCGGAGCGCACCGGCGCGCCGGCCCGGCCGCGGTAGAGCCGTCCCCAGCCGTGCTCGGGCTCGACACCCCAGCGATCACCCAGCGACGCGGGCGTACGCCCGGCCTTGAGCGCCGCCTCCTGCCCGTCCATACCCTCGATGCCGTCAACGATGTACGTCCCGGTGCTGCCGCTGACCCGGAACCGCGGCCCGGGCGCACCCTGCCGCCAGCTGCCCCAGAGCAGCGACTCGGCCCCGGACGCGTGCCGGATCGCCGCGAACCAGTCGTCGTCGAGCGCCGCGCCACCGCCGCCGACCGTGGCGTACACGTGGGTGGCCGGGCCGTTGAGCAGCAGGGCCTGGTCGACCAGGTGGGAGCCGAAGTCGCGCAGCGTACCCCCGCCGGCCGGGCTCATCTCGCGGGCCGGGTCCCACCGCTCGAAGCGCGACTCGAAGCGGCGCAGCTCGCCCAGCGTGCCCTCGTCGACCAGGCGCCGCACGGTGCCGAAGTCGGAGTCCCAGCGCCGGTTCTGGTAGACGGTGAGCGGCACGCCCGCCTCCTCGGCCGCCGCGACCACCTCGCGGGCGCTGCCGGCGTTCAGCGCGAACGGCTTGTCCACGACCACCGCGAGCCCCAGCCGGATCGCCTCTCTGGCCAGATCGGCGTGGGTCGCCGCAGGCGTGGAGATGGTCACCGCCCGGACGCCGTCCTCGGCCACCTGCTCCAGCGAGTCGTACGCCGTCAGTCCCTCGGGCAGTGACGCCCGGCGCTCCGGCGACGTGGTGACGACGCCGGCGAACTCGACACCTGCGGCCGAGGCCAGCAGCGGGGCGTGGAAGATCCGGCCGCCGGAGCCGTACCCGACGAGCGCGAATTTCACCGGAGCGGTTTCAGACATGTGACGATCTTAAGCAGCGATCACCGCGGGGATGCGATCCACGGGTACGGGCGCCGATTTGTTCGGTGGTGGGTCTGGCCCGGGGGCGCCACGCGGGCCCGGCCCAGCCCGGTGTCCGGGATCCACGCGCGCAGCCGGTTCACATCCGCCCGTTCGGCCTAAACCGGGCATTCCTCAACGTGTCGGATGCCCGACGAGGATCGGGATCATGGGGACGGTCATCGCAGAATGGCGGCATGGACCATGCTTCGGTGGGCACACCCTTTGCCGACCTCGACCGGATGCCCGCTCCGATGCTGGCACTGCTGATCACCTCCCTGGAGGCGATGTCCCGCCATCCCGAGATCGAGCGGGTGCGCTCGGTGGCGATGGAGGCTCTCGATCCGCGGCCCGGTCAGCATCTGCTCGATGCAGGCTGCGGCGGCGGCGAGGTGGCCCGGCAGCTGGCCGCGCGGACCGGCCCGGACGGTTCGGTGACCGCGGTGGACTTCTCCGCGGTGCACATCGAGGCGGCCCGCAGCCGGCACGACGGCAGCAACGTCGAATATGTCCGCGGTGACGTCGCCGACCTCGACGTCTTCGACGCGAGCATGGACGGCGTGTGGTGCGAGCGGGTGCTGCAGCACGTGCCCGACCCGGAGCAGACGATCGCCGAGCTGCGCCGGGTCACCCGGCCCGGCGGCCGGATCTGCCTGATCGACACCGACTGGCGTTCGCTGGCCTTCGACGGCGTACCCGGCCGGCTGGCCGCGGGGCAGGTGGCGCACACGCTGCGCACGTACCCGCGGCTGCAGCGGGACATGGGCCGGACGCTGCGGTCGCGGCTGGTGCGGCACGGCCTGGACGCGGTCTCGGCGGTGCCGGTCACGCTCTTTTTCGATACGCCGGCCTCGGCCGCCGTCGTCCTGCCGATGGTCAACCCGGCCGTGCCGCCGGATGCGGGGATGTGGCCGGCCGGTCAGCGCGACGCGTGGCTGGCCGAGGTGGCCGCGGCCGGCGATCGTGGCGACTTCCTGGCCGTCCTGACCATCTGGGTGGTGACCGGCACGGTCGTGCCGTTCTTTTAGCCGATCGGCCGCCAGTACTGCTTCTTGCGCTGGTCGCGCACCACGTAGCCGTGCCCGGCGAGCACCTCGCGCAGCTCGGCCGCGTCCTTCTCGTCGTCGTGGTCGAGCGATTTCTGCCGGGCCCGGAACACCGCGTTGGCCACGTCGGTGACCTCGGGTGAATCGGGGATCCAGCGCCGGTACGCGTCGGCGAACGGGTCCTGGGCGGCCCACCTGATGCCGTACTCCCGCAGCAGGGGTTCGACCCGGCCGGGCGAGGTGTTCGCCGGTTCCCGAGCCAGTTCGCGCCCGTCCCGGCCGAGCAGCACCAGCCTGTCCTTGTCGCGGAACGCCGACGCCACCTCGGCCCGGGGCACCACGACCCGCCGGCCCGGCCGGGTCAGCACCAGGTCGGGACCGTCGACCCGGACGGCCAGCGACTCGGCGTCGACCATCGCGGCCAGGATCAGCCCGAGGACCACGCCGACGGCCAGCGCACCGGCCGTGCCCCACGGCTCGGGCAGGTCGCGGATCAGCCGGAACACCCCGCGGAAGGGAATCCACTCCCACCCGGCCACGATGTCGGCGAGCCAGTGCAGGCCGTAGCCGAGACCGGCCCCGAGCAGGGTCGGCACGGCCCAGAACAGCACCCGGTAACCGATCGGCGTGGAGATTTCCCGTTCGTACACACCGGAAAGCCTTCACCACCGGTGAGCGGGCGCGCTACCGACTGAAGTCTAGTGCTGGTGGATCGGGACCATGGCGTCGAGGAGGCGGCCCAGCTCGATGCAGGCGAAGCCGACGCGGACGTCGCTGGCGCCGTACGGGAGCCAGAACAATCCGTCGTGGACCATGCCACCGCACGAGTAGAGCACGTTCGGCACGTAGCCCTCGCGCTCCTCCTCGTCCGGTTCCAGCAGCCCGTGCGGCAGGTCGGCGATGACCCGCTCGGGGTGGTCGAGGTCGAGCAGCATGGCGCCGATCGCGTACCGCCGCATCGGGCCGACGCCGTGCGTGAGCACCAGCCAGCCCGCATCGGTCTCGACCGGCGACCCGCAGTTGCCAACCTGGATCAGGTCCCAGCCGCGGTGCGGGACGAGCAGCGGTTCGGCCGGCTGCCAGCGGTTCTGCTCGTCGAGCACGGTCAGCCCGAGGGTCTCGCCGTCGGAGCGGCACAGGGCGAGGCGGCGGCCACCGACCGGCCGGGGGAACAGCGCCATGCCCTTGTTCCGGGCGGCCGGGCCGTGCAGCGCCGTGACCTCGAAGTGCCGCAGGTCGCGGGTGGTGATCCGGCGGCCGCCGATCTGCCGTCCGTCGTACGCGGTGTAGGTGGCGTGGTAGACCACCCGGCCGTCGGGCTCGACCTCCTGGACGAAGCGGGCGTCCTCCATGCCGTTGCTCTCGGCCGGTGTGGCCGGCCACAGGATGCGCTGGTCGAGCGGCACCGTGCAGGGGAAGGTGACCGCGTAGTCGGTGCTGACGATCTTGCGGATGACCTCGAGCGTGTCCTGGGTGGTGGGCCGGGACAGCAGCTCGCCCGGCAGGTGGCCGAGGACGTCCTCGAACTCCTCGTCGTCGTAGCGATCGGGCAGCGCCGACAGCACGTACGCGGAGGCCTCGTTGTCGATCTCGGCGTCGGCCAGCCCGGCCGCCAGCTGTTCGAGCTGGTGCTTGGCGCCGGTCCGCTGGCCGATCATCAGTGGCCCGCCGCGGTCCTCGAGCCGGATCATCGGGCCGGGCCCGAGGATGGCGGTGGCGAAGCCGATCGAGGAGATGTGCCCCTCGCCGATCTGGCGCAGGCTGATCGCCGCGCGCAACTCGCCGGCGCCGAGGTCGGTCTGGTCGGGGTGCGCCACCATCGACGGGTTGCACAGGGCCGCCGCCTCGACCGAGAACTCGTGGCTGAAGTAGGCCCCGATCAGCGTCCGGGCGGCCGGCGACAGTTCGATCTCGGCCGGCACACGGTGGCTGACCAGCTCGTAGTGGTGGGCGAAGACGCCGGTGAGGTCGTGGTGGCGACCGGCGAACCGGGCCAGCACCTCTTCCAGCTGCCGGCCGATCTGGTCCTCGTCGAGCTGCAGGATGCGCTCGATCAGGCCGGACGCGCGGTTTTGCACCAGCTGCGCGTCCTCACCGGGCACGAACAGCTTGATCACCACGCGCCGGTCGTCTGGAGCCATGGTGAGGTCGAGCCGGGTGGCGTACTGAGGGGAAGTCATCGTTGCGGTCATGCTAATCCGCCTGAGGGTCGGGTGGCGCTCCTGCGGACGGCCAGAGCGCGGGCGTGCTGAAGGGTGGACAGCAGGGCCAGGGTCGATTCGGCCCCCTGGTTCAGATTAGGACCATCCGGGGTCAATCCGTCATAACCTCCACCGGTTTGGGGGTCGTACATCACCGTGCCGGTGTCGTTGTCGCCCAGAAACCATGCGATCGCCTGGAACAGCCGGCTGTCCCAGCCCTCGTCGCCGGTCACCGCCGAGGCGGTGGCGCAGGCGTCGGCGGTCGCCGCGACCTCGATCGCCTGCTGGTCGAACCGATGCTTGGGTACGCCGGGCCGCCAGCCGCCGACCGGAACCACCGACAGGTGCCCGTCGTTGTCCTGCTCGGCGCACAGCCAGGCGAGCATGCGCAGACCCTCGGTCAGCAGGTGCTCGTCGCCGAGCAGGTCCCCGGCCGCGATCACCACCTCGGCCAGCGCCGGGTTGGCGTAGGTCAGCTCCGGCTCGGGCCAGGCCCACTCCCCGCGCGCCGGCACGCCGATCACGGTGGCCGCGTCGGCCAGCAGGGCGGCGGCCTCGGTCCGGCGCGGGTCGGCCCGCAGCACCTCGGCCGCGCCCAGCCCGGCGAAGGCCATCGCCCGCGACCACGGCGACCGCTGCCGGACCCCGATCAGGAAGGCTGCCATCGCCTCGCGGCGGATCCACGGCACCGTGCTGCGGGCGGCGGCCGTGCCCAGGCCCCACAGCGCGCGGCCCCACCAGTCCCCGGTGGACGGTTCGTCGATCCAGCGCCGGTCGTAGCCGAACCGGTTGCGGCACCGGCCGTCGAGGCCCAGGGCGTGCGTGCAGAAGGCCAGGTAACGCTCGGCCAGCGTGACCACGGCACCGGTGGGCTGCCGCTCCCGGCAGGCCACGAGCAGGCCGCGGGCCACGTCGTCGACACAGTAGCCGTGTTCGCGCCGGGGTGTGGCGTTGCGGGCGTGTTCGAGCAGGCCGACGTCGTCGGACAGCCGGGCGATCTGGGCCCAGCTGGGTGCGGGCGCGTCGGTGAGCCGGGGAGGCGGCGGAACCAGCCGCAGAGTCTGTGTCATGCCGGGACACTCGCCGCCGCAGCGGCGGGGGTGCGCGTGGTCAGCAGTTTGGCCGCCAGGGCCTGGTAACGGGCGGCGACCGCGGGCCAGCGCAGCGTCGGGCCGCCGGCCAGCCCGGTCAGCCGGCTGGTGACATCCGGATCGGCCAGCAGCCGCCGGACCGCCGCCGCCATCGCCGCCGGATCCTGGTGCGGCACCAGCAGTCCCGGACCGTCGGCGAGCAGCTCGACGGCGTGCGGGAACTCGGTCGCCACCACCGGCACTCCGGCCCCGACGGCCTCGATCAGCACGCCCGAGGTGACCTGCTCGGTCGAATCGTAGGGCAACACGACCACGTCGGCCGACCGGATCAGCGCGCTCAGCTCGGCCTGGTCGAGGTACTTGTCCTCCCAGCGCACGACGGCGGCCACGCCGAGGTCGGCGGCGAGCTTCTTGAGCCCGTCGCGGTAGACGTCGCCGCTGTGTTCCAGAACCTTGGGATGGGTACGCCCGGCCACGGTGTACTGCGGGCGCGGTTCGTCCAGCTCGGCCAGTGCCCGCAGCGCCCACTCGATGCCCTTGCCCGGCCCGAGCAGTCCCCAGGTCAGCAGGTGCGGCACCTCGGTGCGGCCGCGCACTCCGGTGCTGGGACTGTTGGTGCTGTGGCTGTTGGCGCCGTGCGGGATCACCGAGATCTTGCGCGGGTCGACCTGGTAGCACTCGGCCAGCCGGCGGCGGGCGGTGTCGGTCATCGTGACCACCGCGTCGGCCACCGCCACGATGCGTTCCAGCACCACGCGTTGCATCGCGTCGGGGTTGGCCAGCACCGTGTGCAGCACCACGATCTTGGGCTTCTTCAACGCCCGCAGCAGCGGCAGCACCTCGTCACCGGCGTCACCGGGATAGATGCCGTACTCGTGCTGCACGATGACCACGTCGTAACGGTTCAGCGCGTTGGCCGCCGCGGCCCAGCCGCCGGGCTGGTCGGTCGGCCACGTGTGCACCACCCGGGGCGCCGCCTTGTCCACCGCGAGCCCGCCCTGGTCGTCGCCGGCCACCAGCCGCACCACGCCGTTACCCAGGTGACCGTTCAGATGGGTGGCGAGGGCCGCATTGAACGTCGCCAAACCGCATTGGGTCGGCGGATAGGTGCTGAGAAAGCCGTAGGACGCGGGCATGACGGGCCCTTTCTGGACTCGAGGCTGCCTCCCCGCAGCAGAATTTGTGTCCGATTTGAGCTGATTTTCAGCGTACCAAAATAGTTTGTTAGCGGATTACTTTTCGATAAACGCGCAGGTAATCGTCGACCATGCGATCAGCACCGAAACGCTCCCGCGCCCGCACCCGGCATCCGCCCCGGTCAATCGCCTCGATCCCGTTCACCGCGGCCACCGCCTCGTCCACCCCGCCCACCAGCCGTCCCGTGACACCCTCGTCGACCACCTCGGGCATCGACCCCAGCGGGTACGCGACCACCGGCGTCCCGCAGGCCATCGACTCCACCACCGACAGCCCGAACGGCTCGGCGAACGCGATCGGATGCAGCAGCGCGGCACTGCCGCCGAGGATCCGCCCGCGGTCGGACGGCCCGACCGACCCCAGGTAGACCACCTGCTCACCGTCGATGTGCGGCTCGACCAGCTCCCGGAAGTACGCCTCGTCGTGCACGATCCCGCACAGCGTCAGCCTGCGGCCGGAGCGCCGGGCGATCTCGATCGCCGCGTGCGTGCCCTTGTCCGGATGGATCCGGCCGAAGCAGACCAGCCCGTCGCCACCGTCCGGGTCGAACGGCAGCGCCTCCAGGTCCACGCCGTGATAGACGGTGGCCACGTAGTCCAGGTCGGGCGAACGGTCGCTGTCCGAGATGGAGACGTACGAGCTCTCCGCCTTGCGGTAGGCGGGCAGGATGTGGCTGCCCGAGAAGCCGTGGATCGTGGTGATCATCGGGGCGGCGCAGTGCTGCGAGAAGGCCAGCGGCAGCCAGTCCAGGTGGTTGTGGACCAGGTCGAAGGAACCCGACCGGCGCAGCGCGTGGGCCACGTGCATGGCCTCCCAGACGCGGCCGTCCAGGTCGTCGCTCTCGGCGTACCCGGAGGGGCAGACACCGTCCAGGGTGGCCTTGGTGTGCGAGTCCAGGGTGGCGAACAGCGTCACGTCGACCCCGCGGGCGGCCAGGCCCTCGGCGAGCAGGCTGGTGATCAGCTCCCACGGGCCGTAGTGCAGCGGCGGCGTACGCCACGCGATCGGCCCGAGCAGGGCAATCTTCATCTCGCCTCCCTAAGCGGCTTAAAACACCCAGCCAGTATGTGACGCCACGATCTTGTTACGAGGGGCTTTCGCCGACTTGCTGTGTTATCGAAGAGGCATGACGTGGTGGAAGAACGCGGTCGTTTACCAGATCTATCCGCGCAGCTTCGCGGACTCCGACGGCGACGGCATGGGTGACCTGCGCGGGATCATCCAGCATCTGGACTACCTGGCCGGGCTGGGCGTGGACGTGCTGTGGCTGTCCCCGATCTATCCGTCGCCACAGGACGACAACGGCTACGACATCAGCGACTACCAGGACATCGACCCGCTCTTCGGCACCCTGACCGACTTCGACGAGCTGCTGGCCGGGGTGCACGAGCGCGGCATGAAACTGGTCATGGACCTGGTGGTCAACCACAGCTCGGACGAGCACGCCTGGTTCCGCGACCCGGCCAAACGGGACTGGTACTGGTGGCGGCCGGCCCGCGAAGGCATGGAACCCGGGACGCCCGGGGCCGAACCCAACAACTGGGGCTCGGTCTTCGGCGGCTCGGCCTGGGAGTACGACCCGGCCTCGGGCGAGTACTACCTGCACATCTTCAGCCGCAAGCAGCCCGACCTGAACTGGGAGAACCCGGCCGTCCGGGAAGCCGTGTACGAGATGATGCGCTGGTGGCTCGACCGGGGCGTGGACGGGTTCCGGATGGACGTCATCGACCACATCTCCAAGGACCCGGCGCTGCCCGACGCCGAGGTGTCGGTCGGATCGTCGTACGCCAACGGGGCCCCGCACTACCTGAACGGGCCGCGCAACCACGAGTTCCTGCACGAGATGCACGAGAGGGTGTTCGCCGGACGGGACTCGCTGCTGACCGTCGGTGAGACGCCCGGGGCCACCGTCGAGGAGGCCAAGCTCTACACCGACCCGGCCCGGCGCGAGGTCGACATGGTGTTCCAGTTCGACCACGTGTGGATCGACCGCGGTGCGGACCCGTGGCGGCTAGTACCCTTCGAGCTCACCAAGCTGAAGGCGATCTTCGGGCGGTGGCAGGCCGGGCTGGCCGAGGTGGGCTGGAACAGCCTCTACTGGAACAACCACGACCAGCCGCGGGTGGTGTCCCGCTTCGGCGACGACGGCGCCTTCCGGGTCGAGTCGGCCAAGATGCTCGGCACGATCCTGCACCTGCACCGCGGCACGCCCTACGTCTACCAGGGCGAAGAGATCGGCATGACCAACGCGCCGTGGGACAGCATCGCCGACTTCCGGGACATCGAGGCCATCGGTGGGTACGCGCAGGCGGTCGAGAAGGAGGGCCGGTCGCCGGAGGACGTGCTGACGGTGCTGCGGGCGCGGGGGCGGGACAACGCGCGTACCCCGATGCAGTGGGATTCCTCGCCGCAGGCGGGCTTCACCACGGGCACGCCCTGGCTCCGGGTCAACCCCAACCACACGAAGGTCAACGCCGCGCTGGCCGTGGCCGACAAGGACTCGGTCTACCACCACTACCGGAAGCTGATCGAACTGCGGCACACCGAACCGGCCGTGGTCGAGGGCGACTTCACCATGCTGGTCCCCCACGACGAGCAGGTGTACGCCTTCACCCGGCGCACGTCGGCCACCGAGCTGCTCGTGGCCGGCAACTTCGGCGGCACACCGGCCGCCCTGCCCGACCTGACCGGCTGGGACGGGGCCGAGCTAGTGCTCAACAACACCGCCCAGCCACCGTCCGACGGCATCCTCGGCCCGTGGCAGGCCGTGGTCTATCGGCGCGCCGTCAGCCGGTGATCGTGTCCCAGCTGTACCCGAGCAACGCGAAGGCGGCGCCGAGCAGCGCCAGGGACACGCCCCGGGTGCCGATGGGCAGCGCGGCGAGCACCAGCAGAATGACCGCGATCAGGTAAAAGACGCCTTGAATGGCCATGGAGACTCCTCGATCGGTGGGGTAGCGGCGCGTCAATACCCCACCGTCGAGGAGTGCCAAACCCCGCCCGGCCGCTGTGATCGCCCACCACGATTCCCGGGCGTCTAGGGTTTGCGGTATGGCAATCGTGGAGCTTGCGGACGGGCGGTCGCTGGAGTACTTCGTGGCCGGGCCCGAGGGTGGGACGCCACTGGTGTTGCACTCGGGGACGCCGTCGGCGGCGGTGATCTTCGAGCCGCTGGCCGCGGCGGTCGGGCGGCACGGGTTGCGGCTGGTGGTGTACAGCCGGCCGGGGTATGCCGGGTCGACTCCGCAGCCGGGGCGGACCGTGGCGTCGGCCGCGGCGGATGTCGCGGCGGTGCTGGACGAGGTGGGGGCCGAGCGGTTCTACGCGGTGGGGTGGTCGGGTGGCGGGCCGCACGCACTCGCCTGTGCCGCCCTCCTGCCGGGGCGTTGCCTCGCCGCCGCCTCGATCGCCGGAGTCGCGCCGTACACCGCGGACGGGCTCGACTGGGCCGCGGGCATGGGGCCGGAGAACGTCGAGGAGTTCGGCGCGGCGGTGCGAGGGACCGAGGCGCTGACGCCCTACCTGGAGGCGCAGGAGGCGGAACTCGCGGCGGTGCGGGGCGAGCAGGTGGCCGCGGCGCTGGGTGGGCTGGTCTCGGAGGTGGACCAGGCCGCCCTCACGGGGGAGTACGCGGACTACGTGGCCGAGTCGTTCCGGGCCGCCGTCTCCACCGGGATCGCGGGGTGGCTGGACGACGATCTGGCGTTCGTGCAGGAATGGGGATTCGACCTCGAGGGGGCCGCGGCGCCGGTGTCGATCTGGCAGGGCGGCGAGGACCGGATGGTTCCGTACGCGCACGGCGAATGGCTGGCCGCGCGGGTGCCCCAGGCCGCGGTGCATCTGCATCCGGGCGAGGGGCACCTGTCACTGATGTTCAACCACCTCGACGACATCGTCACCGAGCTGATCGCGCGGGGCGGCTAGCTGCCCGGCTGGGTGTCGCCGGCGCCGGTGCGCTGCTGAGCCGCGTCGACGCCCTTGTCGATCTGGTCCGAGTGCTTGGTGCCGGTGCGCTGGTCGACCTGGTCGCCGGCCTTCTCGAGGCCCTGATCGACCTGCTCGTCGTGCTTGTCGGCGAAGTCCTTGGCCTTGTCCGCGAAACCCATGTGAATCCCTTCCTGAAACTACTGGCTGCTCACTGCTGTGCGGCCTGCTTGGTCTGCCGGGCGGCGTCCTGCGCGGACGACTGCGCCTGGCTCTTGGTGGTCTGCGCCGCATCCTGGGCGGTCTCCTTGAGCTGGGCGGCGGCGTCCTGGGCGGTGCCCTTGAGGTCGTCACCGAGCTCGCTGGCGGCATCCTTGACCCGGTCGGTCAGCTCGCCCGAATTGTCGCGGATCTGCTGACCGGCACGCTGTTCGGCGTCGGTGACCGGGATCAGCGTGGCGGCCAGCAGCCCGACACCGAAGGCGATGACGCCCGCGGCGATCGGGTTGCCCTGGGCCTGCTGGGCCACGGCGTGGGGCGCGTTGCGTACCGCCTCGGTGGCCGTTCCCGCCGCGTCCTTGACCGAATCGGCGGCCGACCCAGCGGTGTCCTTGACCGATCCGGCCTTTTCCTTGACCGATCCGGCCGCCGAACCGGCGCTGTCGCGGGTCGTGTCGGTCACGCCCATCACCTTCTCCCGTACGGTGGTCCATCGGCGCCGCGCGATCTGCCGTGGGCTCGCCTTCTCGGCCAGCAGGTCCACGTCCCGGGTGAGCTGGCCACGGGTGCCCTCGATGTCCCGCCTCAGCCGGTCGGGTTCTTCAGCCATTGCGCATCCTCCTTGATCGTGTCGACCGTGCGTCGCGGAACCGGATCAACGGTCTTGAGTCGTTTGCGGCCGTTGGCGTACAGGACGCCGCCGACGATGGCCCACAGCGCGGCCACGATGAGCGCCGCCCAGCCCGGGTCGATGACGTTGGACAACCCGAAGACCAGGGCGAAGCTGAGCAGTACGACGGCCAGGTAGCCGGCGAACGCGGCACCGCCGAGCATGCCGCCCGCCTTGCCGGCCTTGGTGGCCTCCTGCCGGATCTCCGTCTTGGCCAGCTCCACCTCTTGGCGGAACAGCTGCGACAGGTCGTTGCTGATGTTTCCGATCAGTTCACCGATCGACACGTCGGCCGGGTCCGGGCGGGTGGTGTCGGGGTAGGGCGCGCTCACAGCGGGCCGCCCGGGCGGGTGGTTGTCGGCGGCACGATGACCTCGGGGGTCCCGGTGCCGGTGGCGGCGTACTCGGTGGCGATGCCCTCGCCGTAAGAGGTGGGCGGGGTGGCGACCGGGGGCGCCTCGTGGGAGACGTAGGCGTCGGACGCGGGTTTGGGCGTGCCGGCCGAACCGTCGGCCTTGGCCACGCTCTTGCCCAGCCGGCCGACGACGAATCCGGCGGCCAGCGCGGTCGCCAGGAACGCGCCGGGGCGACGCCGGGCGAAGTCCTGCACCTCGCGCAGCACGCCGTCCGGGCCGTGCCGGTCCAGGTAGTCGGCGACCTGGCGGCCGCCCTCGGCGACCCGGGACACCACCGCGGCGGCGGGGCCGTCGGCACGGTCGCCGCGCATCTCGTCGAGCTGGTCGGCGGTCTGCCGGATGGTGCCGACGAGCTTGTCGTTCTGGCTGCGCGCCTGCTCGCCGACCCGGTCACGGACGTCCGAGGCGAGGTTGCGGGCCTGCGTACCGGCCTCGTGGAGGACACGCTGGGTCTGCTCCTGGGCGGTCTCCTTGACCTCGCCGGCGGCGTGGGCGGCGGACTGCGTGCCCTCGTGGGCGACCTGCTTGGCCCGGTCGCCGGCGGACGGGGAGCCGCCGGTCGAGGATGAGGGGTCGGCATAGGACCCGGATGCGGCGTACGGATCCGGCGGCGCGTCGAGACGGGCGCCGGGCGGGACGTCACTCATGGTGCCCCTCCAGGGGAATCGAAGTGCTGTGACGCACGTCGGCTACCCGGCCGCGGTCGGCGCATTCCCGATGTGCCAAGGATTTAATGCGTCGTTCGGGTACGAATGACCAGGGCTTTTCCGGGTACGGGCCGGCCCCGGGGCACCACCGACTCACTTACGACATCTGGTTTCGGAAGAGGATTGACGGCATGAGCGTGATCGTGGTTTCGGGGGCGACCGGACGGCTGGGTGGGCGGGTCGCGCGGGCGCTGTCCGAGCGGGGTGTGGAACAGCGCCTGCTGGTACGCGACGCGGCGCGGGCGCCCCGGCTGGAGAGAGCTCAGGTCGCCGTGGCCGATTACGCCGACCGGGAGGCCGTGCGGCGGGCGCTGGACGGGGCTGAGACCGTACTCATGGTGTCGGCGGCCGAGAGTGCCGACCGGATGGACCACCACCGGGCCTTCATCGACGCGGCCGCCGACGCCGGCGTGGGGCACGTCGTCTACACGTCGTTCTACAACGCGGCGGCGGACGCGACCTTCACGCTGGCCCGGGACCACTGGGCGACCGAGGAATACCTGCGGGCGAAGGGCCTGACCCGCACCAGCCTGCGCGACAACCTGTACGCGGACTTCCTGCCGATGTTGGTCGGCGACGACGGGGTGATCCGCGGACCCGGTGGCGACGGCCGGGTGTCCGTGGTGGCTCAGGACGACATCGTCGACGCCGCGGTCGCGGTACTGGTTGATCCGGCGGGCCACGCGGGGCGGGTCTACGACCTGACCGGGCCCGAGGAGTTGTCGTTCGCTGAGATGGCCGCGGTGATCACCCGGGTGACGGGACGCGCGGTGCGGTTCCACGACGAGACCCTGGACGAGGCGTACGCGTCCCGCGCGGGCTACGGCGCCCCGGGCTGGCAGGTGGACGCGTGGGTGAGCACCTACACCGCGGTGGCGGCGGGCGAGCTGGCCGGCGTATCGGCGGATGTCGAAATACTCACCGGGCGCCCGGCCACGTCGCTCGAAGCCGTCCTGAAATCGACGTGATCAATTATCCGACAGTTACCTTGCGCTGATCCCAAAGGCGACTCTTGAGAAGAATCTTCAAATCTGGGGTTACGCGGAGTAATGATCAGTGGGAGACTGAGCGTCACCGGAAATCGGGTAGCGCGTAGGTATTTCACCCGTGTCCACTGGAGAGCGCGCGGCCCATAGTGGTAGCCGGAAAGGAGTGATCATGTGCGAGCACCTGCCGCCCTGCCCCCAGGCGGCCGAGCCCGGCCACGATGCGGCCCGGGTCGTGGCTGCTCACCCTGAGCAGGGCTGGAGCCTGCTGTGTAACGGTGTGGTGACCTTCGATGACACCGGCGAGCTGATGCCGGACGGTAGTTCCGTGGCACCGCACCCACCCAAGATCAAACTAACGAGCGCCGTACCCGCGTGATTCCAGCCATCCCGGACGGGGTGCGCACCCACTAACGTGCTCTCCTATGAGCACTGCCACGACCGCGCGTGGTTCCCTCGGCAACCTGCCCGCCGAGGTGACCAGTTTCGTCGGCCGTCGGCAGGAGGTCACCGGGATCCGCCGGCTCCTCTCCACCAGCCGCCTGGTCACGCTGACCGGCGGCGGCGGGGTCGGCAAGACCCGCCTCGCGCAACGCGTCGGCGCCGAGATGCGCCGGGCCTTCCCGGACGGCGTCTGGTTCGTCGAGCTGGCCGAGTTGCGCGACCCCGACCTGGTGGCCGTGACCGTCGCCGAGGCCCTCGGCATCCGCGAGGAATCGATCAGCGCCGACGCCCCCGGTCTGGCCGAGTTCCTGTCCGACCAGCAGGCCCTGATCATCCTGGACAACTGCGAGCAGCTGGTCGCCGCCTGCGCCGACCTGGCCGCGCTGCTGCTACGCACCTGCCCGGAGGTGCGCATCCTGGCCACCAGCAGGCAGGCGCTGCGGGTGGCGGGCGAGGCGACGCTGGCCGTGCAACCGCTCTCCGTCCCCGACCCGGAAGTGCCCGCCACCCCGGCCGAACTGGCCCGGAACGAGTCGGCCAGCCTGCTGGTCGAGCGGGCCACGGCCGTGCTACCGGACTTCGCGGTGACCGAGGAAAATTCGGCCACCGTCGCCCGGCTGTGCCAGGCGCTGGAGGGTCTGCCCCTGGCGATCGAGCTCGCGGTGGCCCGGCTGCGGGTGCTGTCGCTCGATCAGATCCTGGAACGCCTCACCGACCGTTACCGGCTGCTGACGAGTGGAACACGGAACGCACCCGCGCGGCAGCAGACGCTGCGTGCCCTGATCGACTGGAGCTGGGACCTCTGCTCGGACGCGGAGCGCACCCTCTGGGCCCGGGTCTCGGTCTTCTCCGGCGGGCTCGAACTCGACGCCGCCGAGCACATCTGCGCCGACGACCAGCTGCCGGCCGAACAGATCCTCGACCTGATCGCCTCGCTGGTCGACAAGTCGGTGCTCAACCGGATCGGCGACGGGCCCCGGGCGCGGTACCGGATGCTCGAGGTGGTCCGCGAGTACGGCGCACTGCACCTGGCCGAGGCGGGCGAGGTCGACCAGATCGCCCAGCGCCACCTCGACTGGTTCGCCAAGCTGGCCACCTACGGCGACCGCAACTGGGTCAGCCCGCACCAGGCCGCCGTCATGCAGCGGCTCAAGGACGAGAAGGCCAACCTGCGGGTCGCCCTCGAGTACGCGGTCTCGCACCAGCTCACCAACGTCGCCTGCCGGCTCGCCGCCGACCTGGAGAACCACTGGTTCGTCCGCGGCTTCCTCTCCGAGGGGCGGCACTGGCTGGAACGGGCGCTGGCCCTGCCGCCGCAGAAGCACTGGACCCGGGTCAAAGCGCTGCGGGTGGACGCGTTCATCGCCACCGTGCAGAACGACTACGTCCGGGGCGAACGCCTGCTGGACGAGGCGCGCACCCTGGTGCGGGAGTTGCCGCCGTCCATCGAGCTGGCCTACGTGCCGCTGATGGAGGGCCAGATCGCCATGTTCAGCGGCGACCACGCGCGGGCCCTGGAACTGTTCGGGCGCTCGCTGGTCACCTTCGAAGAGTTCGGCGCGACCAGCGGGGTGATGTGGACGCTGTCGTGCCTGGGCCTCATCAAGGGACTCTCCGGAAAACCCTCCGACGGGTACGCCGACCTGCTGGCCTGCCGCGACCTCAGCACCGAGAGCGGCGAGGTGTGGTGGCGCTCGTTCGCGCTGTGGGCGTTGAGCGTGCTGCGCTGGCTGGACGGCGACAACGCGGGCGCGGCGGCCGCGGCCAAGGAGGGTCTCGAGGTCCGCAACCTGGTCGAGGACGAGCAGTTCGGGGTCGGCCTGTCGCTCGAGTCGCTGGCCTGGGTGGCCGGGGTCGAGCGGCGGGACCAGCGGGCGGCCCGGCTGCTCGGCGCCTCGCAGCGGCTGTGGCACGCCATGCACACGTCGCTGGCGTCGTTCCGCCGGCTCGGCGACTTCCACGATCAGATCGTGTCGGACGTGCGTACCCGGATGGGTGGTCGCTCCTTCGACGTGCAGTTCCAGCGGGGCCTGACGATGAGCGCGGCCGACGCGGTGGCGTTCGCTCTGGAGCGTACGGTCGCACCCGCCCCGCGGCCCGCCGCCGAGGAACCGGCCGGGCTGACCAACCTGACCAAACGCGAACGCGAGGTGGCCGCCCTGATCGCCGAGGGGCTGAGCAACCGCGACATCGCCGCGCGGCTGGTGGTCGCCCAGCGCACCGCCGAGGGCCATGTGGAAAACATCCTCAGCAAGCTCGGCTTCACGTCCCGCGCCCAGGTGGCCGGCTGGCTGGCGGCGCAATCCTCCGAATCCTGACGTTCCCTGTCAGCTTCTCGTAGCAGTCTGTCTCTCGACAGAAGGGATCTGACATGTCTGGATTCGCCAAGCTGGCGATGCTCAACCTCGACGCCGAGGACCCGGCGCGGCTGGCCGAGTTCTACGGCAAAGTGCTGGGCTGGGAGGTTCTGCACAGCGCGGACGAGTACGCGATGATCGGCGACGGCTCGGTCAGCATCGGCTGGGGCAAGGTGCCCGGCCATTCGGCCCCCGGCTGGCCCGACGAGGCCACGCCCAAGCGCTACCACCTCGACCTCTACGTCGAGGACCTGGACAAGGCCGAGACGGCGGCGCTGGAACTGGGCGCGACCAGGCCGGACACCCAGCCACAGCCCGGCCGGTGGCGGGTGCTGCTCGACCCCGGCGGCCAACCGTTCGACCTCTGCCTCAAGAGCTAGCTTTTTTACTCTCCAGGAACGCGCGCTCGGTGTCGTTGCCGGCCAGGCTGATCGCCGCGTCGTACTCCGCGCGCGCCTCCTCGGTGCGGCCCAGGCGGGCCAGCAGGTCCGCCCGGGTCGCCGGGAGCAGGTGGTAGCCCGGCAGGTCGATGCCCTCCAGCGCGGCCAGCGCCATCGCCGGCCCGTGCACCTCGGCCACCGCCACCGCCCGGTTCAGCGCCACCACCGGTGTCGGGGTCACGACCAGCAGCTGGTCATAGAGGGCCAGCACCTGGGGCCAGTCGGTGGCCGGCCCGTCGGTGTGCACGGCGTTGATCGCGGCCTGGATCTGGTACGGGCCCGGCTGGTTGCGCCGCAGGCATCGGCGGACCAGCGCGTGCCCCTCGGCGATCAGCTCCCCGTTCCAGAGCGACCGGTCCTGCTCGGCCAGCGTCACCAGCTCGCCGTTCCGGCCGACCCGAGCCGGCCGCCGCGCCTCGATCAGCACCAGCAGCGCGAGCAGGCCGAGCACCTCCGGTTCGTCCGGCATCAGCGCGGCGAGCTCGCGGGCCAGGCGTACCGCCTCCACGCACAGGTCGGTCCGCACCAGCGTGCCCGTGGTCGACGCGTACCCCTCATTGAAAATCAGGTAGAGCACGGTCAGCACCGGCTTGAGCCGCGCCGGCAGTTCCGCCGCACCCGGCACCCGATAGGGGATGCCGGCGTCGCGGATCTTCTTCTTGGCGCGCACGATGCGCTGGGCGATCGTTGCTTCGGGTACGAGGTACGCCCGCGCGATCTCCGGCACCTCCAGCCCACCCAGCAGCCGCAGCGTGAGTGCCGTCTGCGCGAGCGGTGCCAGCGCCGGGTGGCAGCAGGTGAAGATCAGCCGCAGTTCGTCGTCGCGCACCGGACCCACCTCCCGGGGTTCGTCGGCCTGGTTGAGCAGCATGGCCTGGGCGTGCCGGGCCTCGCGGGTGGACTCCCGCCGCAGCCGGTCGATGGCCCGGTTGCGGGCGGTGGTCACGATCCACGCCCCCGGATTCGGCGGCGTCGTCTCCCACTTGGTCAGCGCCTGCGCGAACGCGTCCTGCACGGCCTCCTCGGCGAGGCTGATGTCACCGAGGAGGCGGGTCAGCGTGGCGACGCAGCGGCCGTATTCCGCGCGATAGATGCCGTCCAGGGCCGTCCTTTCGTCCGCGCTCGGCATTCCCTGGGCCGCCCTTCCGTCCGCACTCCGCATTCCCCTAGCCGCCCTTCCACCCGCGCTCGGCATTCCCTGGCCGCCCTTCCGTCCATGCTCGGCGTTTTGTGGTCGGTCGGCACCGGGCTCAGGCCTCGGGCTCGTCCTCGAACGGCCGCACCTCGATCGGCCCGCGGCACGCCTCGGCGCACTTCTCCGCCCAGGCCAGCGCCTCGTCCAGGTCGGCGCACCGCAGCACCCAGAACCCGCCGATGGTTTCCTTGGTCTCCGCGTACGGCCCGTCGGTCATCGTGGTGGCCCCGTCGACCACCCGCACGACGGTGGCGCTGTCCGGTCCGAGCATCCCGCCCCCGAACACCCACACGCCGGCCTTCTGAATCTCCTGATTGACCCGTTCCACGTCGGCGTACATCGTCTGCATCTGATCCTCGGGCGGCAGCGGTGCGCTGTAGTCGAACTGCACGGCCAGCATGTACTGCTTCATGATCGTTTCTCCCTCTGCGGTTCTGGGGTTTCCCAGGTGGATCTCGGGCTTCTTGTTGAGTTGGAGCTCGCTGTCACTCGGGCGGCCGCCGCGGGTTGCTCAGTTGTCGCCGCTTGTTGCTCGTGTGCTGCCGCCGGTTGCTCGTGCGGCCTCCACCGGTTCCTCTGGGAGCACCGCCGACCGCTCCGGGGCGCCGCCGGCCGCTCCAGGGCCGCCGCCAGTTGCTCAGGGGCCGCCGCCAGTTGCTCAGGGGCCGCCGCCAGTTGCTCAGGCGGCCAAGCGGCGGGCGACGACCGGGATGACGATGGCCGCGGCCACCAGGTGGGTGACCATCAGCAGCACCTTGGTACCAGAAGCGGCGTCGGCCAGAACGTCCGGCACGAGCGACAGCGCGGTCAGCACCACGGTGGTCCGCACGAACGCGACCCGCGGCCGCCGGGCGAACCGGGCCAGCCCCGCCGCGAGCACCAGCCCGGCCACCGAGAAGATCGCCGTCAGCGTGGCGAACCCGGTGACCGGAATCGGCGCCCCGGCCACATCGAGGCTGATCCCGGCGGCGTGCCCGGCCGCCGCGATGGCCGATGTGGCCACGCTCGCACCGAGGGCGGCCAGCAGCCCATGCCCGAGCATCCGGCGAATCGAGGCGGCCGGGGCGACGGAACGGGTAACAGTGGTGGTCATCGCAATCTCCCGATGGCGCGGCGACCGGCCCTGTGCCGGTCTTTCACCAGGGCTACGAACTCCCCCGCCCCCAATCGACACCCGGCCCAACTTTTATTTTCCCGCCCGCCAGAGCGTCGTGACCGCGCTGCCTGGCCAACCCAGCCAGCCCCGCGGCCAGCGGGAGCCCTCCTTGAAGGGCCGGGAACGCCCAAGGAGGGGTCAGGAGCAGGGGTTGTTGTCGATCTGGCAGCCGGCGGGAGCACCGTTGAGCAAGGTGGCGCCGCGGACGTCGAAGCCGATCGTGACCGACTTGCCCGCCGGGACGCGGGACGTGGTCTTGTCGGGCGTGAAAGTCCAGGTCGAGCCGGACTGGCTGGCGGTCGCCCCGGAGACCGCGGCCACCGCCAGGGTCGGGCGGGGCAGGGTCACGACCAGGTGCCAGCCGTCGCGGGCCTTGCTGCCGGGGTTGGTCACGGTGGCTGTCACGCGGTAGCCGAGCAGGCCGACCAGCAGGGACGACGTTCCGTAGTGGGCGGTCAAGGGCGGGGCGCCGGCCTGCGACGACGGCGGGCGGCCGGCACCACCGGGCAGTGTGAAAGCGGGGCCGGACGCCGTCGGGGACGTCGAGGTGACCGACGGGAGGGGCGGCATCGACGGGTTGGCGAGGTGTTCGGGGGTGTCCGTCGGGGACTGGACGACGACCGTGCCGGGCGGGGGTGACGGCGGGCCGGGCAGACCGGCGGCGGCCTCCGGATGCAGTGGGGTCGTCTCGGGCGTACGGACCAGGGCGGTGATCAGCATGGCCGTGCCGGCCATGGCGGCGGCCACCCCTATGGCCAGCAGGGAGCGCCACAGGCGGGAGCGGGCCGAGAGCGGGGTACGCACGCGCGGCTGCGGGGTCGGACCGGCCTGCAGGCGGGTGCCGAGACTGAGCAGCGCGTCGAGGACGACGACCGTGATCGTACGGCGGGCCATGAGTTGCCTCCGGATCCTCAGAGCGAGCGCAGCCCGGCGAGCAACTGCTGCAGGACATCGGGGGACGAGTCGCCGTCCTGGGACGGGCGCCGGACGATTATCAGGCCGGCGTCGGTGAGGCCGCCGAGCAGGCCGCGCATCTCGCCGATCGGCAGGTCGAGGCTGGCGGCGATCTCGGACAGGGACACCGGGCGGCTGGACAGCCGCAGGATCGCCGACTCGGTCGAGGACAGGCCGGCCGGCACGACTTCGTCCGGGATGCGGCTGACCAGCGCGTTCAGCTCCAGGTCGTCGCCGACGACGGTGCGCCCGCCGATCCGGGCGTAGCGGCGGACCAGCGGGCCGCTCTCCTCGTCGTACCAGGTCTCGGTCCAGAGCGTCATGACAAGGTCACCATCTCCCCGGTCGGCTCGTCGAGGACGGCCTCGGCGGCGAGCAGCTCGGCCGGCACCGTGACCGAGGCCAGCAGTCCGCCACCGGGTGCGTTGTGCAGCTGGATGCCGATGCCGAGCTGGTCGGCGAACCGGCCGGCCGAATACAGGCCCCACCACGTGCCGCCGGGCCGGGGCGCCGGGTCGGTCAGCACGGCGTGTGCGGTGGCCAGGTCGTCGTCGGTCATCCCGGGTCCGACGTCGGCGATGGTGATCTCGTAGCCGGCGGGCGCGCGTTCGCCGGAGACCCGGACCCGGGTCTGGGCCGGCGCGAAGGTGGTGGCGTTCTCGATGAGCTCGGCCAGCAGGTGCATGGTGCCGGTGACGGCCTCACCGGCCAGGTGCACCGGCTCGATGCGGGAGGTGGACACCCGCTCGTACTCGGGCACCTCGGACGCGGCGGCGCGGACGACGTCGGCCAGCGCGACCGGGCGCCTCCAGCGGCGGCCGGGCAGGTCGCCGCCGAGCATGACGGCCTTCTCGAGGTTGCGGCGCATCCGGTTGGCGAGGTGGTCGGCCCGGAACAGGTCGCCGAGCCGCTCGTCGTCGGTCTCGTGCCGGGCCAGCCCGTCGAGCTGGCGCAGCAGCCGGTGCACGAGGCTCTGGTTGCGGCGTTCGAGGTCGCGGAAGAGGGCGTCCAGGCCGCCGGTAGGCGGGGACTCGCCGGCGGTCGGCGCGGTCCGCACACCGGCCGGGCCCGGCTCGCGGCGGGAACCGCGTCGGGCCAGCATCAGCACGGCCACGAAGGCGATCAGGCCGCCTCCCGCGATCAGCGCGGCCCAGGTCACCAGGGCAACCGCGTACGGCGTACCCGTCAATCTGCGGTTCTGCTCGGCACTTGTCTCGCGTTCCCACAGCGCGCTGTTGACCTGGTTGAACGCGGCCGACCAGCCGTCCGGCACCGCGCCCGGGCGAAGGATCAGCGTGTCTTCCATGGTGCGCAGCCGGGACTCGCCGGGAACGGTGGTGCCGGTGCCGGCGAGCAGGGTGCGGCGGGCGCCGGCCAGCTCGGCCAGCCGGGCGCGGTCGTCGTCGGCCATCCGGGCGGTGCCGGCCACGGTCGCCAGCAGCGCGTCCTCCTCGGACAGGAGCTCGCGGGACCGGCTCAGCGCTCCACGTCCGTCGCCGGTGCTTTCGATGATCCGGGTGTACGCGGCCAGCACGTCGTGGCGGTCCATGCGCGCGCCGTCGACCGCCGCGCGGATCGCACCGAGCCCGCTCATCCGTTGCACCAGCGCGTCCGCTTCGCGGGTGGTGCCGGTCTCTCGGAGCCGGTCGAGCAGCCCGTCGCCGGCCTCGCGGAGCAGCCGCCCGGCCTGGTCGGTGCGGGTCCGCTGGGCCGCGAGCCCGGCCGGGGACGCACTCTTCCCCGGCCGGGCGGTCTCGGCCACCGACAGCCGGCGTTCCGCCTCGAGGGCCAGGACGGCCCGCCCGAGCAACGGTTCGAGCCGGTCGGCGGAGGCGCGGTCAGACATCACCCAGACCGCGGCTCCCACAGCGGGCACGGCCGCCGCCACCCACAGCACCGCGAGCAACGCCACCACGGCCCGCCAGCGCCCGCGACTCACGACCGCCTCCCCGACGCACCCAGCACCCGGCCAGTACGAGCCCGTCCGCCGACCGAGCGCGCGACCGGCCCGACCCCAGCACCACCGCCGACCGGCCCGAACCCAGCGCCACCGCGGGTCGAGCGCGAGGGCAGCCCGGCGAGAGCGCCGCAGCCGGATAAGCGCGCGGCGCGGGCGCGGATCACGGCCGGGTCCCGGGTGGCGGGGTGGATGCCGGCTCGGCCGCGCCGCCGATCAGGGAGCGCAGGCGGGCGAGCAGTTCCTGGCGGTCGGTGCAGCCCAGGCGCTGGCGGATTCGGGCCATGTGATGCTCCACGGTCTTGGCCGAGAGGTAGAGGCGCTCGGCCACCTGCTTGTAGGTGAGTCCCTCGAGGACCAGGGCGGCGACCTCGTGCTCGCGCTCGCTGAGCAGGTGCTGCCCGGCGTCGGCGGCCCGGGTGCGGGTGCCGGCGCCGCCGGAGTCGGGAGTGCCGCGGACCTCGGTGGGCGCCTGGAGCGTACGCGCGCAGTCGAGCAGCACGGTCATCGCCTTGCGGTCGGGCGTGCGGATCGCGGCCTGCCCGGCCAGCCGGGTCGCGTCCCAGGTGAGGCCGAGGGCGCCGAGCCGGCGAGCCGCCTCGATCACCGGGTCCGGTTCGATCCGCCCGGTCATCACCTGCTGCCAGGCCGCGCCCGCGGCGGCGACGGCTGCGGCGTACGGGCTGAAGTCGCGATTGCGGTCGAGCGCCTCGGCATGCCGCTCGACCGACGCGTGGTCCTCGGCCAGGATCGCCGCGTGCAGCCGGCTCCAGTGCAGGGGCGTGCTCCACAGCGCCGGGTCGCCGAGCGATGTCAGCAGCTGGTCGGCCTGGTCGAGGTGGTCGGCGACCCGCTGCTGCTCGCCCAGCCGGGCCGCGGCCACGGTCAGCTCGGCCAGGGGCAGCAGCCCGAACAGGTCGACCGGCTGGCCGATCAGGGCCTGGCAGGCGTCGGGCCAGCTGGCCCGGAGGGCGACCAGATCGCTGTTGCGACGGGCCAGGCCGGCCCGGAGCGCAGCGCCGAGGAGGACGTCGCGGCCGTGCTGCCCGGCCGGGGCGTCGCCGGCCACCAGCGCCGGCACGTGCTGTTCGGCGGCGACGGGCCGGCCGCGCAGCATGAGGATCCAGGCCTGGAGCAGGCGGTGCCGGGGTTGCAGCAGGGCGCCGCCGGTGCCGGAGCGGACCGCGCGGGCCAGCAGCGTGTCGGCGGTGTCGAGCTCGGCGCCCTGGACGGCGATGATCGCGCCGAGGGCGGCGGGGCTGTCGGCCAGCAGCACCCCGGGGCCGGCCGGTTCGATCAGGGCCGACGCCTGGACCAGCGCGGACAGGGCGGCGGTGGGCGAGGCGGTGACCGAGTCGTGCACGCCCCGGGCCATCAGCGAGGCGGTGGCGCTCAGCGAGGTCGGCGGTTCGCCGGTGGCGCCGCCGGGTGCGGTGCGCTGCTCGGCCTCGGCCAGGCGGCCGGTGGCGATCAGCCCGATGGCGCCGAAGCCGGGGGCGGCGCCGTGCCGGGACCAGTCGTACAGGGCCACGGCCTGGGCCGGCTGACCGCGGTGGGTGAGCACGACGGCGGACACGTACGCCGCCTCGGACCGTTGCTCGGCCGTGCCCGCCACCAGGGCCTGGTCGGCCAGCCGGGACGCCTGGTCGAGGTCGCCGGAGAGTGCCGTGGCCAGCGCGCGCCGGGCCGCCGTGGTGCGGCCCGCGCCGGCCGCCGCCGCGAACAGCCGCGCCGCCAGCGCCGGGTCGTCGCCGAGGGCTTCCTCGCCGGCCGCCTCGTAGACCGGACCGAGGTCGTTGCCGGCCGCGCCGGGGACCAGGCCGGCGCCGGACGAGCTGCCGAGCAGCGGCCGCACCAGGGGCAGCACAGGGCCGCCGCGGGCCAGCTGCGACGCCGCCAGCCGCTGCCGCACGTCGATCCGCTGGGCCAGGGTGCCGAGCGCGGCTATGGCCAGCCGGGCCAGCGGGACCAGGGTGCCGTCGGCGGCCAGCATGCCGGTGGCCCGGCCGGCGTCGACCAGGTCGGCGACCCGCCCGGCGTCCTGCCCGAGCAGCGACGCGATCAGGTCGTAGGACAGGCCGGCGCCGGCCTCCACGGCCAGCAGCAGGGTGCGCAGGTCGGCCGGCAGGTCGTCGAGGTCGGCGGCGAAGGGTGCGAGGGCGGTTGCGGGAACGCGTGGCGGCAGCGCGGGATCTGCCGCACTCAGGCCGGCCGCCACGCGTTCCACGTATCGGGGTATGCCCTGGGTCTGCGCCGCCACGAAGCTCGCCAGCTCCGCGGTGGGCACCAGGGCCCGGATCTGTTCGGGGGTGAGCGCGGTCAGGGTGACCGGCGGGTGCGCCCGGCGCAGCGAGTCGAGCAGGCGCAGCAGCGGCGCCGGTCGGGGCCAGGGGCGGTGGGCCACGACGAGGCGGGCGTCGGGGCGTTCGGCGTACGCGCAGAGCTCGTCCAGCCGTGCCTCGTCGAGCTGGTGGGCGTCGTCGACCAGCAGCAGCTCGGCGTCGGCGAGCGGGCGCCAGGGTGCCGCCACGCTCAGGCCGGCCCGGCGACCGGCCTCGTCGAGCTGGTGGAGCAGGGTGGTCTTGCCGTACCCGCCGGGGGCGACGACGGCGACCCGTAGCGGTGCGTGTGGGTCGGCCACCAGCCGGGACAGCAGGTCGAGACCGGAGGCGCTGAGCATCCGCGGGTCGGTCAGCACGGGCGCGCTCATGACGCCTCCGCCCGCACCGGGCCGACCCGGACCGCTGGGCGCGGTGGTCGTTCCGGGAGCACGCGGACGCCGCCGGCCTGTTCCGGCCAGGACGGGGTGGCGCCGACGACTGCGGGAGCCGCGGCGGCCGGCGGCTCCTGCGGTGACGGGGGCGGCACGGTGCGCGACTGGGGCCGGCCGGCCAGGGCCGCGCCGCCGGCCACGGTCAGCTGGGGGTCGTGGTCGACCAGCACCGGGACGGCGAAGGCGGCGCCGAGGAGTTCGGTCACGACCGGGAGTACGGGTGCGGAGCCCCCGGCGATCAGCACCGCGGCCAACTCGGCCGGCACTCCCCCGCAGCCGCGGACGGTGTGCTCGGCCAGGTCCACGGTGGACCGCAGGACGGCGCGCATGTGCTCGGGGGTCACGTCGTCCAGCTCGTACCCGCTGATCTCGTCGAGCTCGGCGCTGCCGAGCAGCTCGAGCCGGCCGGGGCCGTGCGGCAGGACCACCGACACCTCGACGCCGGCCTCGCCGAGGCGGTAGACCAGGAGCATCCCACCGGAGGGGGCGACCCGGCCGGCGACCTGGAAGCTCTCGACCACGGCGCGGGCCCGGGTCACCAGCAGCGTGCCGGCCAGGTCGGCCTCGGTGAGAGCGGCGTGCACCAGGCGTAGCCGGCCCGGGCCCCAGCCGGTCGGGCAGGCCAGCGCGACCCGTTCGGGCGGCTCGTCGAGAAGCTCCCAGGCCTGGTTGACGACCCAGCGGGCCATGGCCGCGACCAGGCCGTGGGCCGGGTAGTAGGCCTGGCCGACGAGCATCGGGAGGCTGTCGCCGACGCGGGCCAGATAACCACTCACCGCGGCCGAGGTGTCACGGTGCGCCTCGGCCGGCGCCACGGCGCCTTCCGGCGTCGTCGCCAGGGCCGACGGCACCGTGCGGGAGCGGACGCCCAGCGACACCGGCTCCCACAGCGGGCCACGCGCGTCGCGGGCCGCGGCCGGCCGGGCGACGGCGGCCTTCGTGGTGCCGGAACCGATGTCGATCCCCAGGAGGTAGGGCACGTCAGCCTCTCTTCTCGGCCGAATTGGGACACCCTTTCGTACCAGAAGAAGCAGCCCGGACCGCCCCCATGAAATCGGGCCCCCGATCCCCTAATCCCCTAACCGGAACCGCGTCGCCGAGTACCGTACGCCGTCCGCAGTTAGGGGGCTCGGCCCCGATGCCCGGACCTTCCCCCCGACCGTACGGTTTCCACGGTGCCGATCACCGGTGCCTCGTGGCCCACCAATGTGGAGGAAATCTCGATGGACGCGTCGCCGACGTTGCATGACTTCGTGCTCAACCTGCTCTACGACACCGCTGCCCGGCAGGCCTTCGAACTCGACCCGGAGGCGACGCTGCAGCACGCGGGCCTCGGCGACGTCACCGCGGTCGACGTGCAGCAGGTCATCCCGATGGTGGTCGACTACGCGCCGGTCGCGGGCGTGACCGACATCGCCGGCGTCGACGACATCACCACCGGGGTCGCCAACCTCGACGTCGCCGGTGCGGTCGCCCAGCTCCAGGCGATCACCTCGCACGCCGCCCTGGCCCCGGCCCAGGGTGTCGTCCAGGACCTCAACCTCACGGTCTCGGGCGTGCACACCACCGTCGTCGGCGTGGCCGGCGAGGACCTGCTGTCCGGCTCGGTGCTGTCCGGCGGCGCGCTGAACCTGGACGGTATCGGCTCGGTCACCACCGGTACTGTGGCCGATCTCTCCGTCGACCACGACCCGGCCCTCGACCTCGACTCGGGCGTCGCGGTGCAGGGCACGGTCAACACGGTCGTCCCGGGCGCCGGCGACCTGCTCCCCGAGACCGACCTGCGGCCGATCGAGACCCTGGACAACGTCACCCACGTCGTCAACGTGCCGGCCACGGTCGACCTCGGCCACTCCACGGGC
The DNA here is from genome assembly GCF_043197135.1 of Actinoplanes sp. NPDC049265. Lineage (NCBI taxonomy): Bacteria > Bacillati > Actinomycetota > Actinomycetes > Micromonosporales > Micromonosporaceae > Actinoplanes > Actinoplanes sp. NPDC049265. Next base: position 320,052 of record NZ_JBICSP010000002.1, read on the forward strand.
CTTGACGTCTCGGGCGTTGAGGGGGCAACCTCTTCGGTCGTGTCGTCTGTGGTCAAGACGGACCTCACCGACGATGTGACGCACAGCGTGCACAGCACCGTCACGGGCACGGTCCACGGCACCGTCGACACGGTGCACGGCGTCACCGGCAACCTGCTGGGCGGCCACCAGGCCGACACGGACACCGACAGCACGCACGGCGGCGCCCTCGGCGGCCTCACCGACCTGCACCTGTAGGACGGAAGAAGCCCGACCGGCGGACGGAGAGCGGCAGTACAGCCGGAAGGGCAGGATTGGCGAGGATGGTTAGCTGGGAGGCCGGACCCACGGCGTATGCGGGTCCGACCTCCCTCATCCCGCTGAACCGGGCGTTGCCCGACCCGCTGCGGGCGGCTGACGCCCCGCTGACCTGGCTCGACGTCATGGACGCGACCATCCGCTCGTGCTCCGCGCACGGTCGCACGGAGATTGCGAACTGGCTCACCCGCCGCCGCACCCGCATGCTCGAACCGCAACTACGGGTGATGGTGGCCGGTGCCGCCAAGCAGGGCAAGAGCCAGCTTATCAACGCGTTGATCAACGCAACCGTGTGCGGCGTGCCGGAACACGGCGGAACCACGGTGCCCGCGGTCGTCCGGCACGCCGACGCACCGGTGGCCGAGCTGATCCGGCGCGACTCTCTCAACGCCGACTGGACCGCCGACGCCGGGCTGCGCGACCGCATCCCGCTCGCGCTGGAACGACTCGACACGGCGGTCACGCAGACCGCGGCGAGCCTCCCGGCGGCCACCCCGCTGCACGCCGACATCGGCGTTCCCCGCGCTCTGCTGGCCGGCGGCCTGGTGCTGATCGACACGCCCCCGTTGAGCGGGCTGCCCGGCAGCGGCACGGACGCGGTGGCCGAGGCCCGCGACCTGACCACCGGGGCCGGCGCCGACCTGGTGCTGTTCACCTGCGAGGCCGGTCGCGACCTGAGCGACGCCGAGCTCACCGTGCTGACCGATCTGACCCGCTTGTTCCCCACCGTGACGGTGGTGCTGACCAAGGCCGACTACACGCCGGACTGGCGGCAGCAGCTGGCCCGCAGCAAAGAGGTGCTGAGCGGCGCCGGGGTGCCCGCGACGGTGGCGGCGGTGTCCGCGTCGCTGCGGCTGCACGCGGTCAAGGCCGGCGATCCGGCGCTGAACACCGAGTCCGGCTTCCCCGACCTGATCAATCACCTGCAGCGGCTGCTCGCCGCCAAACCGGACCAGCTGGCCCGGGCCACGGCGGCGGTGCTCAGCCGGACGGTGCTGGAACGGCTGGCCAAGCCGCTGCACGCACAGCTCACCACCGACCAGGCGACCGAGGCGACCGAGGCGGTGGCCCGGCTGCACGCCACCCAGCGCCGGCTCGACGACCTGCGCAAGTGCTCGGCCCGCTGGCAGAACCGGCTCGCCGACGAGGTCGGTGACCTGATGTCGGACATCGAGCACGACCTGCGGGAACGCACCCGGGCGGTGCTGTCCGAGACGGACGAGTTCTTCGCCACGGCCGATCCGGCGAAGGCCTGGGACGAGTTCGAGCCGTGGCTGCGCGAGTCGCTCGAGGAGCTGACCCGGACCAGCCTGACCTGGCTGGTGGAGCGGGCCGAGTGGATGGCCCGCAAGGTCGCCGACGAGTTCCCACCCGACGCCGGCGACGTGCTGCCGGCCCAGATGTTCCAGATGCCGGCCGGCTTCGGCGACTCCACCACGGGGCTGGACGCGCCGCCGGTGGCCACGTTCAGTCCCGGCCAGAAACTGTTCATCGGGCTCCGCGGCTCGTACGGCGGCGTGATCATGTTCGGCCTGGTCACCAGCCTCACCGGCATGTCGCTGATCAACCCGATCTCGATCGGCGGCGGCGCGCTGTTCGGCGGCAAGAGCATCCGCGACGAGAGCAAGGCGCTGCTCAAGCGCCGTCAGGCCGAGGCCCGGACAGCGGTGCAAAGGCACGTCGACGAGATCTTCGTACGCCTGACCAAGGACGCCCGCGATTCGGTCCGCCGGATCCAGCGCTCGCTGCGTGACCACTTCACCGCGGTGACCGAGGACCTACAGGAAGCGGTCATGGAGTCGCTGCGCAGCGCCAAGTCCGCGGCCGACCGTGAGGTCGCCGCGCGTGAGCAGCGCACCCGCGGCCTCCAGCACGAGCTGGCCCAGCTGTCGGCGTTGTCGCAGCAGGCCCGGGCTCTGCAGGCCGGTCCGAAGCGGCCGGCGATCCCGCGGCAGCGCAGCGCGTCGTGATCGACGACGAGGACCTCGAGCAGCGCGTGCAGCGCCTGCTCAGCCAGGCGATGCACGCCTACCGCGGCAACGGCCGGGCCGGCTCGCTGCTCGAGGAGGCCTCGGTCCGGCTGGCCGAGCCGCTGCGCCTGGCCGTCGCCGGCCCGCCCGGCACCGGCAAGTCGACACTGGTCAATGCCCTGATCGGCGACGATGTGGCCCCGGCGGTCCCGGCCGGCGGTGCGGTCACCTTCGCCTCCTATCAGGACGGTCCCGAGCCGCGGGCCTGGTGGTACGCCGACGGCCGCAACGTGCACGAGGTCGCGATGGTCCGCACCACACCCGGACTGCGGCTGAGCACCTCGTCGGGGGATGACGACCGTGCCGACGGGGTACGCCGGGCCGTGGTCGAGTGGCCCAGCCGCGCGCTGCGGCGGACCCGGATCGTCGACACCCTGGGCCGCCTGGCCGAGGGCGGCGGTGGCGCCGCCGCGCAGAGGGTCTTCCGTGAGGCCGACGCCGTCCTCTACCTGACCACCCACCTGGACGAGTCCGACCTGAATTTCCTCTGGGCGGGCCGGGGCCTGCGTGGCCCGTCGGTGTTCCCGGTGCACACGATCGTCGTCCTGGCCCGGTCCGACGCCACGTCCGGCGGCCGGGCCGACGCCATGATCACCGCCCGGCAGGTGGCCCGGCGCCGCCGCCGCGACCCCCGGGTCGGCGCCCTCTGCCAGGACGTGGTGGCCACGTCCCCGCTGATCGGGCAGGCCGCCCGCACGCTGCGCGAGGAGGAGTTCCGCGCGCTGTCCAACCTGGCGGCGTGGCCGCGGGGCGACCTCGACCCCTACCTTCTGTCGGCCGACCGGTTCACCTCGGCCGACGCCCGGCTGGGTGTGCCCGCGGAGCAACGCGACCACCTGCTGCGCCGGCTCGGCCTGGGCGGCGTCCGGCTGGCCGTCACGCTGGTCCGCACCGGGTGTTCCGGCCGGGGCGAGTTGTCCGAGCGCCTGCAGGAGTACAGCGGGCTCAAGGAGCTGCAGACCTCGGTGGCCGAGTTCTTCACGGCCCGGCGCGCCACTCTCAAGGCCCGGTCCACGCTGACCGTTCTCGATCAGCTGCTGCGGACCGAGCCGCCGCCCGGCCGGGGCGAGCACCTGGCCGAGATCGAGCTGCTGATGGCCGAGGTGCACCCGTTCCGCGAGCTGCGGTTGCTGTCGGCGCTGCGGGCCGGCCGGGTGGATCTGCCGCAGGAGACCGCAGCCGAGGCCCGGCGGCTGCTGGGCGGGGCCGGGACGAGTGTCGGCGAGCGGCTGGGCCTGCCGCCGGAGGCGTCACCGGACGACATCTGGTCCGAGGCGTACGCGGCGGCCGAACGCTGGCGCCGGCAGCGCCCGGGTGCCACCGCGGCCGAGCGCCGGGCGGCCGAGGTGGTGCTCCGCAGCTGCGACATGATCCTGGCCTGGATGACCGAGTCGGCCCACTTGCAGTAGCGCGTCAGAGGGCCCGGGCGGTGGCCAACGAGCCGGCGAAGCGGGCCGGGTCGAGGTCGAGTCCGCCGGGTATCCAGCTCGGCGGCAGGGTCGCGGCCGACGGGCTCATCGCGGTGAGGATCTCGGCCGGGGTCAGGCCGGCCTGCTGCAGGGCACGGATCTCGCGGGGGTTGATGCCGGGTACGAGCGGCCCGTTGCCCAGGTCGGTGCCGTAGCGGACGGTTCCGCCGCGGGCCAGGAAGCGCCGGAGGTTGCCGAGCGCGACGTCGAGGTCGGCGGTGGGCGCGCCCCACCCGTGGATGTCCAGGGTGCTGATCCACGTGGTCTGCCCGGCGGCGGCGCGGATCACCCCCTCGTCCAGGGCTTCCGTCCACGGCGTGTGGGCGAGCAGATCGGCACCCGCGTCGAGGGCCGTTTCCACGGTTCCGGGGCCTTCGGCGTGCACGATCAGCGGGAGGCCGGCCGCGTGCGCGGCGTCGGCGATCGCGGCCAGTGTGGCGAGGGACAGGATCGGGCCGCCGGTGTTGAGGGTCGCCTTGATGAACGATGCCCCGGTCTGGGCGGAGACCGCGTCGGCGGCCTCACCCGGTGATCCGACCTCGCGCCAGCTGCCGGCCGGGGCCCACGCGCGATCGCTCGGGTAGCCGCCGGGCGCGGTCAGGAACTGCCCGGCGTAGCGGATGCCGGGCTGCCGCCGCACGAATTCGAGGGTGCCGCCCAGGTCCCAGACCTCGGCGATGCCGCCGGCCCGGATCGTCGGAAGATCGGCCAGCCCGAGGTGCACGTGGGCGTCGGTCAGGCCGGGCAGCAGCGTGCCGGGAAGACGAACAGTGCCGGGCGGGACCTGGGCCACGACCTCGGAGCCGTGCAGGGCCTTCCCCTGGTGGAAGCGGCCGTCCCACCACAGCGTGCCGGCCTGCCGGTAGGTCATCCGACGAGCCGGTCGCGGAGCCGGGACAGTCCCTGGTGGACCTCGGTGAAGCTGGTGCTCAGCGGGGCCAGGCCGATCCGCAGCCCGTCCGGGCGACGATAGTCCGGAATCACCCCTTCGTCCCACAGCGGCTGGAGCAGGTCGCCGAAGCCGGGCCGGGTCAGCGTCACGTGCCCGCCGCGCCGGGCCGGGTCGCGCGGGGACGCCACTGTCACGCCCAGCGGGGCCAGCAGCTCGTCGGCGAAGTCGAGCGCGTACCCCGTGAGCAGCGTCGACTTCTCACGGACGGCCTCGACGCCGACCTCGGCCAGCAGGTCCAGGCTGACGTCCAGCGGGACCATCGCGAGGATCGGCGGGGTGCCGCTGAGCAGGGCGCGGATGCCGGGCGCGTACTCGTGGCCGGGGCCCATCTCGAACGCCGCCCGGTGACCCATCCAGCCGCGGATCGGCTGGCGCAGCTCGGCCTGCAGGCCGCCGCGGAGGTAGGCGAAGGCCGGCCCGCCGGGGCCGCCGTTGAGGTATTTGTACGAGCACCCGACGGCCAGGTCGACCCCCCACTCGTCGAGCCAGGTCGGCACCGAGCCGGCCGAGTGGCACAGGTCCCACATCGCCAGCGCCCCGGCCTCGTGCGCGACGCGGGTGATCTCGCCGACGTCGGCGATCCAGCCCGAGCGGTAGGCGACGTGGCTGAACAGCACCAGCGCGGTGTCCGGACCCACCATCTCGGCCACCTGCGAAGGGTGCACACCGGTGGCCGGGTCGGTCTCGATCCAGCGCAGGGTCAGGCCGCGTTCGGCGGCGATGCCCTCCAGCACGTACCGGTCGGTGGGGAAGTTGTCGGTGTCGAGCACGACCTCGGTGCGGCCGGGCCGGGCGTCGACGGCGGCCCGGGCCAGCTTGTAGATCAGCACGGTGGTGGAGTCGGCGACGATCGTCTGGCCGGGCGCCGCGCCCAGGGCGAGCGCCCCGATCCGGTCGCCGATCCGCTCCGGCCAGTCCAGCCATTCGTCGTCCCAGCCGCGGATCAAATTCTGGCCCCATTGGGTACGGATGAACGCGTCCATCCGCGCGGCGGTCTCGATCAGCGGCTTACCCAGCGAGTTGCCGTCCAGGTAGGCGACCACGCCGGGGGCGGGCAGGAACCGGTCGCGGTGAGCGGCGAGGGGGTCGGCGGCGTCCAGGGCCACCGCGCGGGCGGCAAGGTCGTCGGTCACTGGCCGGGCGCTCCGATCTCGGTCCGGACGGCGTAGAGCTCGGGGAAGAAGGTCAGGTCGAGGGCCTTGCGCAGGAAGTCGACGCCGCTGGACCCGCCGGTGCCGCGCTTGAAGCCGATCGTGCGCTCGACGGTCTTGAGGTGCCGGAACCGCCACAGCTGGAAGTTCTCCTCCAGGTCGACGAATTCCTCGCAGGCCTCGTACGCCTCCCAGAACTCGTCCTTGCGCTCGTAGATCCGCACGAAGACCGGCACCAGGTCGGCGTTGTAGCGATAGGGCAACGTGACGTCGCGCTGGAGGATCTCGACCGGCACGTCGTGCCCGAGCCGGTGCAGGTAGCGCAGGAACTCGTCGTACACGCTGGGCGACTCGAGCGCAGCGGTGAGCATCTCCTTGGCCCCGGGGTCGTCGTCGAAGATCGGCAGCATCCGGGCGTCCTTGTTGCCCAGGGTGAACTCGACCGCGCGGTACTGGTAGCTCTGGAAGCCGGAGGACGTGCCGAGGAAGCTGCGGAACTCGGCGTACTCGCTCGGGGTGAGGGTGGCCAGCACCGACCACTGCTCGGTGAGCTGGCGCTGGATGTGCTTGACCCGGGCCAGGCCCTTGAGCGCGGGCCGCAGGTCGTCGGCGGCCAGCTGGCGCAGCACGGCCCGCAGCTCGTGCAGGATCAGCTTGAGCCACAGCTCGGACGTCTGGTGCTGGAGGATGAAGAGCAGCTCGTCGTGGTGTTCGGGCCGGCTGACCGGGTGCTGGGCGTTGAGGATCTCGTCCAGGTGCAGGTAGCGCCCGTACGACAGGTTGACCTTGAAGTCCCGGACGATGCCGTCCTCGAGCGGTCGTTGATCCATACCGTCGAGGCTAACGGCAATTCAGGTTCAAGAGCTCGATGTCGTGGCTGGGTGGGTGGTGCTGACCGCTGCTCCCGCCGAGGGTCGCTCCGCTCCACCTGCGTAAATGGTCACCCTCCGGCGCTGCGCGCCAAACCCGCTACGCCCGCTGACGTATGCGGTGATACGTCGCTGCCGGGACGCTCCGCGCGCCGGGGACGAGAAGGTTGTAAGGCATGAAACCGCCTGTGCGAAAGCTGATCCTCACCGTCCATGTGATCACCGCGGTCGGCTGGCTGGGAGTCGACCTCGCGATGCTGACGTTCGGCGTCGCGGGACTGTCCGGGGCCGACCCGAACGTCGTCTACCCGGCGCAGAGCCTGATCGGCCGGTTCCTGTTCGTCCCGCTGACCGGCCTCGTCTGGCTGGTCGGGGTGACCAACGCGCTGTCCACCCCGTGGGGCCTGTTCAGGCACTGGTGGGTCGTGGTCAAGCTGGGCGTGACCACGCTGATGCTCTTCCTGGTCACGTTCCTGCTCTACCCACAGCTGGCGAGCGGCGTGATCCCGGAGGGGCCGGACCGGGTCAACCTGGTGGTGGCGCCGGCGATGTCGACGAGCCTGATGATTTTCGCGACAGTGCTGTCCACTTACAAGCCCTGGGGTCGGATTTTGCAGCGACGGGCGAAGAGAAGTTCAGTTCTTGCAGGAAGCTGACGTAGGCTTCCGTACGTGACCAAACGACTGGCCGAGGTGGCCAAGAAAGCCGGGGTCAGCGAGGCGACCGTCAGCCGGGTGCTCAACGGGCGCAGCGGCGTCTCCGAAGCGACCCGCGCGTCCGTGCTGACCGCGCTGGACGTGCTCGGCTACGAGCGACCGACCAAGCTGCGCGGCGAGCGGGGCCGGCTGGTCGGGCTGGTGCTCCCCGAGCTGCAGAACCCGATCTTTCCCGCGCTGGCCGAGGTGGTCACGGCCAGTCTCGCCCAGCGCGGGTTCACGCCGGCCCTGTGCGCCCGGACGATCGGCGGCGTGCCGGAGAGCGACTACATCGAGATGCTGCTCGACCACCAGGTGTCCGGCGTGGTGTTCGCCGGCGGGTCGTACGCGCTGGCCGAGGCCGATCACGACCACTACCGCCAGCTGCTCGACCGCCGCATGCCGGTGGTGATGGTCAACGCCGGGGTGGACGGGCTGGGCTTCCCGCACATCTCGACCGACGACGCGGTGGCGGTCGAGCAGGCCTACGGGCATCTGCGCTCCCTCGGCCACGAGAAGATCGGCCTGGTCCTGGGCCCGGAGGACCACATGCCGTCGCGCCGCAAGCTGGCCGCGGTGGCCCGGCTGGCCGGCTGGGAGCGGCCGGAGGACCGGGTCGAGCGCACCAACTTCTCGATGGAGAGCGCGCGTCTGGCCGCGAGCCGGCTGATCCAGCGCGGCATCACCGGGATGATCTGCGTGTCCGACGTGGTCGCGCTGGGCTCGATCCGGGCCGCCCGGCGGCTCGGCCTGGACGTGCCGGCCGACGTGTCGGTGGTCGGCTACGACGACTCGGCCCTGATGACCTGCACCGATCCGCCGCTGACGACGGTGCGGCAGCCGATCGAGATGATGGGTCAGGCGGCCGTCGACCTGCTCGTGAACCAGATCGAGGGGTCGGGCGTGCAGCCGGACGAGTTGCTGTTCGAGCCCGAGCTGGTGGTCCGCGGCAGCACCGGGCCGGCAAAGGCGGACTGAGCAGCACATTCGCAAGCTTCGACGGGCGGACCCACCGGGTCCGCCCGTCTTTTTGTGCGCTGGGCCACGAAAGTCGCGTTCTTTCGTAAGAGAGTGAAGTTCTTGCGTAACAAGAAGAGACCAATTACCGTCACCGCTACGAAACATGAGAGCACGCTCGCGACATAGAGGAAGGTTCCCCATGCTGAGAAAGAGGCTGCTGGGCGCGCTGCTGATCGCGGGGCTCACCCTGTCCGCGGCCGCCTGCGGCAACGACGACGATGCCGGCGGCGAGCAGGCCGACGGGCCGGTCACGCTGGTCATCAACGGACTTCCGCCGGCCACCGAGAAGGCCACCCACGACCGGTTCCTGGCCAACGTGGCGGCGTTCGAGAAGGCCAACCCGACCATCAAGCTCGACGTCCGCGAGGGCAAGATGGACCCGCAGACGTTCCCGGCCAAGCTCGCCGGCGGCCAGCTCGAAGACGTCTTCTACGTCTACTTCACCGACCCGGCCAACCTGATCGCCAAGCGTCAGGTCTCCGACGTCAGCAAATACCTCAAGGACTTCCCGGTCACCGCGCAGCTCAAGCCCGAGGTGCTCAGGGTCTTCCAGGACGACAAGGGCGGCACGTACGGGCTGCCGTACAAGAACTACTCGATGGGCCTGCTCTACAACCGGGACCTGTTCACCAAGGCGGGGTTGAACCCGGACCAGCCGCCGGCCACCTGGGCCGAGGTGCGCGACGCCGCCAAGAAGATCACCGCCCTGGGCAACGACACCATGGGCTACGGCGACTACAGCAAGAGCAACACCGGCGGCTGGCACTTCACCGCCGAGCTCTACTCGCTGGGCGGCGACATCGCGACCAACCAGAACGGCACCTGGAAGGCCGCGTTCAACAACGAGAAGGGCAAGCAGGTCCTGCAGCAGCTCGCGGACATGCGCTGGACCGACAACTCGATGGGCCAGAAGCAGCTGTTGGAGTGGGCCGACCTGCTCAACCAGATGGGCTCGGGCAAGCTCGGCATGTACATCGCCACCGCCGACAACCTGCCGACCATCGTCAACCAGTACAAGGGCAAGTACGAGACGTACGGGCTGGCCCCGATCCCGGACGGCCAGGGCACCCTGGGCGGCGGCGAGGGCTACATGTTCAAGGCCGGCCTCAGCCCGGCCAAGATCAAGGCCGGCCTGAAGTGGCTGACCTTCTGGTTCACCTCGGCCGACAAGTTCGCCGAGGAGAACAAGTGGGCCAGCGAGACCAAGCAGCCGGTCGGCCTGCCCGAGCCGGCCATCTTCACCGGCGCGGCGGCGCAGACCCAGGCGGCCGCGGACAAGCAGTACGCGAACGTCCCGCAGGCCAACTACGCGCCGTTCGTGGCCGGCATGGGCAAGGTCCCGGTCAAGCTCGAGCCGCCGAACGCCCAGCAGATCTACGCCGTGCTCGACGTGGCCATGCAGAAGGTGCTGACCGATAAGAACGCCGACCCGGCCAAGCTGCTCGCCGACGCCGAGACGCAGGTCAACCAGATCCTCCAGTCCGTCAAGTAGCGATCCGGCCGCCGGCCCCCGGGCCGGCGGCCCCCACCAGAAAGGCTCGGCACGGTGGCGGTGATAACGGCGGCGCGGGTGCGCCGGCGGGTGGCGGACAATCTCCTCGGGTACGCGTTCCTCGCGGCCGGTCTGCTCTGCTTCGGCTTCTTCTCCTGGTACCCGCTGGTCAAGGGCTTCATCCTGAGCTTCCAGCAGGACAACTTCGTGATCCCGCCGTACTGGGTCGGGCTCGACAACTATCGCGCGGTGTTCGACGACCCGCTGTTCTGGACGGCCTGGAAGAACACCGTCACGTTCACCGGCCTGGCCCTGGTCTTCGGGTACGCGCTGCCGTTCGTGATCGCCGTCCTGCTCAACGAGTTCCGGCACCTGACCGGCCTGTTCCGGGTCCTGGTGTACCTGCCGGTGATGCTCCCGCCGGCGGTGGCCGTGCTGCTCTGGCGCGACTTCTACGACCCCGGCAACGGCCTGTTCAACACGTGGCTGTCCGGCGCCGGCCTGCCCACCTCGCAGTGGACCCAGGGGTCGTCGTCGGCCATGATCTCGCTGGTCCTGGTGTCGACCTGGGCCAACATGGGCGGCGCGACGCTGATGTACCTGGCCGCGCTGCAGGGCATTCCGGGCGAGCTGTACGAGGCGGCCGAGCTCGACGGCGCGAGTGTCTGGCAGCGGATCCGGCACGTGACAGTCCCGCACATGCGCTTCATCATGCTCGTCCTGCTGCTGCTGCAGATCATCGCCACCATGCAGGTGTTCATCGAGCCGTTCCTGCTCACCGGCACCTCCAGCCCGGACACGGTCACCGTGCTGGTGCTGGTCTACCGGTACGCCTTCAAGGTGCAGAACGACTTCGGCATGGCCGCCGCGATGAGCGTGCTGATCTTCGTCGTGCTGGGTGTCTTCTCCGCGCTCTACCTGCGCCTGACCCGGTCCGCGGACTGAGGGGAACGTCATGACACTGACCGCACCGCCCCAGCCGGCCGTGCCCGGGGCGGCCACCCCGCCGCCCGCCCCGCAACGCGTGCGCCGAAGTCGGGAAACGCGGGCGGAGACCCGTACCCTCATCTCCGCCATTGATCTGAAACGCCATCGGGTCGCCTATCTGGTCGCGGTGACCGTCACCATGGTCCTGTTCGCGGCGGCCTTCCTCTATCCACTGTGGTGGATGGCGGCGAGCGCGCTGCAGACCCCGGCCGAGTTCGCCGAGGGCAAGGCGTTCCTGCTGCCGCGGTCGTGGCACCTGGACAACTACGCCACCGCGTGGACGAACATGCGGATCGGCCGGTACTTCCTGAACACCGCCTTCTACGCCGTCGGCGGCTGGCTGATCCAGCTGGCGGTCGACGTGACCGCCGCGTACGCACTGAGCAAGCTCCGGCCGATCTTCGGGCGCATCGTGCTCGGCCTGATGCTGGCCAGCCTGATGCTGCCGGCCACGGCGCTGATCGTGCCGTCCTACCTGACCGTCACCGACCTGCCGATCCTGGGCTGGAACCTGCTCAACACCCCGTGGGCACTGTGGCTGCCGGCCGCCGCCAACGCGTTCAACGTGTACGTGCTCAAACGGTTCTTCGACCAGATCCCGGACGACCTGCTGGACGCCGCGGCGATCGACGGCGCCGGCCGGCTGCGGGTGCTGTGGTCGATTGTGCTGCCGCTGTCCCGTCCGGTCCTCGGTGTCGTGTCGATCTTCGCGATCATCGGCATCTGGAAGGACTTCCTCTGGCCGCTGCTGGTGTTGCAGGACACCGAGAAACAGACGCTGAGCGTGGCGCTGGCCCGGCTGGCCAACACCAGTCAGGTGCCGCAGACCGAGTTCATGGCCGGGCTGGTCATCGCGTCCGTACCCATGATCGTCATCTTCCTGATCTTCCAGCGCAGCATCATCGGCGGGCTCTCCGCGGGTTCCATCAAGGGCTGACCTTCAGAAAGAGGTAACAGTGACCAATCAAGATCCGTGGTGGCGCGATGCGGTGATCTACCAGATCTACCCGCGCAGCTTCGCCGACGCCGACGGCGATGGCATCGGTGACATCGATGGCATCCGCGCTCGCCTGGGCCACCTGCGGGATCTCGGGGTGGACGCCATCTGGATGAGCCCGTGGTACCCCTCGCCGATGGCCGACGCCGGCTACGACGTGGCCGACTTCCGCGACATCGACCCGGTCTTCGGCAGTCTGAAGAAGGCCGAGGCGCTGATCACCGAGGCCCACGCGGCCGGGCTCCGGATGATCGTCGACATCGTCCCGAACCACATCTCCAGCGAGCACCCGTGGTTCAAGGCGGCGCTCGCCTCGCCGGACGCACCGGAGCGGGAGTATTTCTGGTTCCGGTCCCAGCCGACCAACTGGATCGGCGAGTTCGGCGGCGACACGTGGACCCGAACCCCGGACGGCATGTGGTACCTGCACCTGTTCACGCCGGAGCAGCCGGACCTGAACTGGGAGCACCCGGACGTGCGGGCCGAGTTCGAGGACATCCTGCGGTTCTGGTTCGACCGGGGCGTCGACGGCATCCGGATCGACTCGGCGGCGCTGCTGCTCAAGGACACGTCCTTTCCCGAGGTGGCGCCGGACAAGCCGCATCCCTTCCACGACCTGGACGGCGTGCACGAGGTCTACCGCGCGTGGCGGCGGGTGGCGGATTCCTATCCCGACCGCGCGCTGATCGGCGAGGTGTGGATGCCGGAGGTCGACCGCTTCGCGCGCTACCTGCGACCGGACGAGTTGCACGCCGCGTTCAACTTCGACTTCCTCGGCTGCGCCTGGGATCCGAAGCTGATGCGCGAGTGCATCGACCGGACCCTGGCCGCGCACGAGACGATCGGTGCACCGGCCACCTGGGTGCTGTCCAACCACGACGTCACGCGACATGTCACCCGGTACGGCCGCACCAAGACCACGTTCAGCTTCGAGGAGAACCTGGACGGGACGCCGGTCGACCTGGAACTGGGCACCCGGCGGGCCCGGGCGGCCGCGCTGCTGTCGCTGTCCCTGCCCGGCGCCGCCTACGTCTACCAGGGCGAAGAGCTCGGCCTGTGGGAGAACGAGAGCATTCCACCGGCCCAGTTCCAGGATCCGATGTGGGGGCGCCGCGGGCACTCGCGGGACGGCTGCCGCGTCCCGCTGCCCTGGTCCGGTGACGAGCCGCCGTTCGGCTTCACCACCGGCACCCCGTGGCTGCCCCAACCCGCCGAGTGGAAGGACCGCACGGTCCAGGCCCAGACCGGCGACCCGAACTCGATGCTCGAGCTCTACCGCACGGCGATCCACCTGCGCCGGGCCGAAGAGGGACTGCATCGGGGCACGATGGCGTGGCTCGACACCGCGCCCGGAGTGCTCGCCTACACCCGCGGATCCACGTTCGCGTGTGTGCTCAACATGTCCGGCGTCTCCGTCCCCCTGCCGGACCACCACTCCTGCCTGCTGGCCAGCGGCCCGCTCGACGGCACCCTGCTGCCGCCGGACACCGCCGTCTGGCTCCGCCTCCACCCCGGAAAGTAGGTACCCCATGTTCCGCTCCCTGGTCGCGGCCACGGTCGCGGCCGCCGCCGTCCTCCTCGTCCCCTCCCCCGCGAACGCCGCCGGCACCAACCTGGCCGCCGGCAAGACCTTCACCGCCAGCAGCTCGGTCGACGTCTACCAGCCGGGCAACGCCGGCGACGGCAACACCTCGTCCTACTGGGAGAGCACCAGCAACGCCTTCCCGCAGTGGATCCAGGTCGACCTCGGCTCGTCGGCCGGCCTCGATCAGGCGGTCCTGAAGCTTCCGCCGGCGTCTGCGTGGGCCACCCGCACGCAGACGCTGACCGTCCAGGGCAGCACCGACGGTTCCTCCTTCTCGGTCCTCAAATCCAGCGCGAGCTACACCTTCAATCCATCCACCGGCAACAGCGTGACACTCAGCCTTTCGTCTACTGCCCGGTTTGTCCGTTTGACCTTCACCGCCAACACCGGCTGGCCGGCCGGGCAACTCTCCGAACTGGAGCTGTACGGTCCCGGTGGCCAGGATCCGCCACCGCCGACCGGCAGCAACCTGGCCGCGGGCAAGCCCATCGAGGCCTCGTCGGTGACCCAGAACTTCGTCGCCACCAACGCCAACGACGACAACACCGGCACCTACTGGGAGGGCGGCGCGTACCCGGCGACCCTGACCGTCAAGCTCGGCGCCAACGTCGGCACGTCGTCGGTCGTCGTCAAGCTCAACCCGGACCCGGTCTGGGGGCAGCGCACGCAGACCTTCTCGGTACTCGGGCGCGAGCAGAGCGCATCGGCCTTCACCACACTGGTCGGCTCGGCCACGTACACGTTCAACCCCTCGACCGGCAACAGCGTGACCATCCCGGTCAGCGCGACCGCCGCCGACCTGCGCCTCAGCTTCACCGGGAACTCCGGCGCACCCAGCGGGCAGGTCGCCGAGTTCCAGGTCTTCGGCACGCCGGCGCCCAACCCGGACCTGACCGTCACCGCGCTCACCGCGTCGCCGTCCGCGCCGGTCGAGACCGACACGATCACGCTGTCGGCCACGGTCCGCAACGCGGGTTCGGCCGCGTCACCGGCCAGCAACGTCAACTTCTACCTGGGTACGACCAAGGTCGGCACGACCGGCGTCGGCGCTCTCGCCGCCGGCGCCACGGCCACGGTCACCGCCAACATCGGGGCCCATAACGCCGGCACCTTCGACACCAGGGCCGTCGTCGACGAGGCGAACACCGTCGTGGAACAGAACGACGCCAACAACGCCTTCCAAGGGACCCTGACCATCTCCCCCGTGCCGAGTTCGGACCTGGTGGCCTCGGTGGTCAACTGGTCGCCGAGCAACCCGTCGGCCGGGCAGAGCGTCGCGTTCAGCGTGACCATCAAGAACCAGGGCACGACGGCCTCGGCCGGAGGCGCCCACGGTGTGACGCTCACGCTGCTCAACGACGCGGGTACGACGGTCAGCACGCTCACCGGCTCCTACACCGGCACGCTGGCGCCCGGCGCGTCGTCCCCGGCTCTGGCGCTCGGCACCTGGACCGCGGCCAACGGCAAGTACACGGTCCGCGTGGTGCTGGCCAACGACGCCAACGAACTGCCGGTCAAGCAGGCCAACAACACGTCGGAACGGTCCTTCTTCGTCGGGCGCGGCGCCAACATGCCGTACGACATGTACGAGGCCGAGGACGGTCAGACCGGCGGCGGCGCACAGGTGCTGGCGGCCAACCGGCGCGTCGGCGACCTGGCCGGCGAGGCGTCCGGGCGGCGCGCGGTGACCCTGCCCAGCACCGGTTCGTACGTGCAGTGGACCAGCAAGGCGGCCACCAACACGCTGGTCACCCGGTTCTCCATCCCGGACGGCACCACCAGCTCGATCAACATCTACGTCAACGGCGCGCTCAACAAGACGCTGCCGCTGACCTCCAAGTACGCGTGGCTCTACGGTCCCGAGGCACAGCCGCAGAACTCGGGCACCGGGCCCCGGCACATCTACGACGAGGCCAACACCCTGCTGACCGGGTCGTTCCCGGCCGGCAGCACGATCAAGCTGCAGAAGGACGGCGGCAACCCGGGCACGATCACCATCGACTTCATCAACCTGGAGCAGGCCACCGCGATCGCCAACCCGAACCCGGCCACCTACGTCGTGCCGACCGGCTTCGACCAGCAGGCGGTGCAGAACGCCCTGGACACCGCCCGGCAGGACACCTCCAAGGCCGGCGTCTACCTGCCCGCCGGCGACTACCAGACCCAGAGCAAGTTCAGCGTGTACGGCCGGGCCATCCAGGTCGTCGGGGCCGGCCCCTGGTACACCCGGTTCTTCACCCCCTCCGGCCAGACCGAGACCGACGGCGGGTTCCGGGCCGAGTCCTCGGCCAACGGCTCGACGTTCAAGAACTTCGGGTTCTTCGGCAACTGGACCATCCGGCAGGACGGGCCGGGCAAGGTGTTCGACTTCAACAACGTGGCCAACATGACCGTCGACAACGTCTGGACCGAGCACCAGATGTGCCTGTTCTGGGGGGCCAACGTCGACAACATGGTGGTCCGGAACTCCCGGATCCGGAACATGTTCGCCGACGGCATCAACATGACCAACGGCAGCACCGGCAACCTGATCGACAACGTCGACGCCCGGGCCACCGGTGACGACAGCTTCGCGCTGTTCGCGGCGATCGACTCCAACAACCAGCAGGAGACCGGCAACGTCTTCCAGAACCTGTCCAGCACGCTGACCTGGCGGGCGGCCGGCCTGGCGGTCTACGGCGGCCAGGGCAACACGTTCAAGAACATCTACATCGCCGACACGCTCGTCTACTCCGGCGTCACCATCGCGTCGATCGACTTCGGCATCCCGATGCTCGGCTTCGGGGCGTCGCCGACGACGAACCTCGACAACATCTCGATCGTCCGGGCCGGCGGGCACTTCTGGGGCGCGCAGACCTTCCCCGGTCTGTGGCTGCTCAGCGGCGAGAAGGAGTTCCGGGGCATCCGGATCAGCAACGTCGACATCGTCGACCCGACCTACCACGGCATCATGTTCCAGACCAAGTACAACCCGCAGGCGCTGCAACCGATCACCGACACCGTGTTCACCAACGTCTCGGTCAGCGGCGCGCAGAAGAGCGGCGACGAGTACGACGCCAAGTCCGGCTTCGGCGTGTGGGTCAACCCGATGCCCGAATCCGGTCAGGGACCGGCCGTGGGCTCGGCCACCTTCACCGGGCTGCGCCTGTCCAACAACTGGCGGGACATCGAGAACACCACGTCCACGTTCACCATCAACCGCAACTGATCCTTTATGTCGGGGGTGGCCTCGGCCACCCCCGATTTCCCATGTGATCGGTAGGGTGATCACATGCGTCGATACTTTCTTTCCGCGGCCGCCGTGGCGGTCCTGCTGATCCCGGCCGGCTGCGCCAAGAAGGACACCAGCGGCGAGTCCGGTGGCGTGACCCTGATCAAGGCCGGGACGATCACCACCTGCACCCACCTGCCCTATGCCCCGTTCCAGTCCAAGGACGCCTCAGGCAAGGTCGTCGGCTTCGACGTCGCCCTGGTCGACCTGGTGGCCAAGAAGCTCGGCGTGACGCAGGCGATCGTCGACACCCCGTTCGAGGGCATCAAGTCCGGGCAGGACCTGAACACCGGCAAATGCGACATCGCCGCGGCCGGCATGACGATCACCGACGAGCGCAAGAAGGTGCTCAACTTCTCCGACCCCTACTTCGACGCCACCCAGGCGCTGGTGGTGCTCACCGGCAAACCGTACAAATCGCTGGCCGATTTGAAGGGCAAGCGGCTCGGGGTGCAGGGCGACACGACCGGCGAGGCGTACGTCAAGGAGCAGGTCTCCAAAGACAGCCTGGACGTCGAGGTGGTGTCCTACCGCGACCTCGCCTCCGAGCAGCAGGCGCTGGTCACCGGCCAGATCGAGGCGGCCGTGGGCGACCTGCCGGTGTGGAACGAATACCTCAAGAAGAACCCCGGCAAGGTCGAGGTGCCGACCGGTTTCGACACCGGCGAACAGTACGGGTTCGCGCTCAAGAAGACCGGCGACCCCGACCTGCTCAAGACCGTGAACGAGGTGCTGGCCGCGTCCCGCACCGACGGCGCCTACGACGCGATCTACGCCCAGTGGATCGGCCCGAAGCCGACGGGCAAGTGAAGGTCCGGGCCCGACGGCGGCTGACCCGCGGCATCGCGTACGCGGTCTTCGTCGCCGTCCTGCTCGCTGTCGTCCTGGCCGCCGACTGGGGCCGGCTGGCCGAGTCGTTCCTGCGCCCCGACGTGGCCCGGTCCATGTTCCCCGGCGTGGTCACCACGGCCCTGGTCAACACGCTCGTCTACACCGTGCTGGCGTTCGTGTTCGGGCTGCTGGTGGGCCTCGCCCTGGCGCTGGCGCGGCTGTCCTCGGTGGCACCGTACCGCTGGTTCGCCACCGCCTACGTGGAGATCTTCCGCGGCCTGCCCGCCCTGCTCGTGCTGTTCCTGGTCGGCTACGGCATCCCGCTGGCCTTCCCCGACCGCGAGATCCCCGGCGGCCTGTACGGCTCGGTGACCGTCGGGCTGGGCGCGACCGCGGCGGCGTACACCGCGGAAACCCTGCGCGCGGGCATCCAGGCCGTCCCCCGCGGCCAGACCGAGGCCGCCCGTTCCCTGGGCATGTCCGCGTCCCGCGCGATGATCTCGATCATCCTGCCGCAGGCGCTACGCATCGTCCTGCCGCCGCTGACCAACGAGTTCGTCTCCCTGACCAAGGACACCAGCCTGGTGTACGTCCTGGGCGTCACCGCCGGCACCATCGAACTGACCAAGTACGCCGGCGACGCCCTCAACCAGCAGGTCAACGCCACTCCCCTGCTGGTCGCCGGCCTGCTCTACCTGCTGATCACGCTGCCCCTGTCGCAGCTGGTCCGGCTGCTCGAACGGAGGTCGGCCCGTGCCGTTCGTTGAGATCCGCGACCTGCACAAGTCCTTCGGCGACCACGAGGTCCTGCGCGGCATCGACTTCGACGTCGAGGCGGGCGAGGTGGTCTGCCTGGTCGGCCCGTCCGGCTCGGGCAAATCCACCCTGCTCCGGTGCGTCAACGCCCTGGAAGCGGCCACCTCCGGCTCGGTGACGGTCGACGGCGTCGAGCTGACCGACCCCGACACCGACGTGGACGCCGCCCGCCGCCACATCGGCATGGTCTTCCAGCACTTCAACCTCTTCCCCCACCTGACCGTCCTCGGCAACATCACCGTCGCCCAGCGCCGCGTCCTGCGCCGCTCGGCCTCGTCCGCCGCCGCCGAGGCCCGCACCCAGCTCTCCCGGGTGGGCCTGGCCGACCGCGAAAAGGCCTACCCGGGCCAGCTCTCCGGCGGCCAGCAGCAGCGCGTGGCCATCGCCCGGGCCCTGGCCATGAACCCGGGCCTGATGCTCTTCGACGAGCCCACCTCGGCCCTCGACCCAGAACTGGTCGGCGACGTCCTCGCGGTCATGCGCACCCTGGCCGGCGAGGGCATGACCATGATCGTGGTGACCCACGAGATGTCCTTCGCCCGCGACGTGGCCAACCGCGTCGTCTTCATGGACGACGGCCGCATCATCGAGACCGGCCCGCCCGCCGAGGTCCTCTCCCACCCCCGCCAGGACCGCACCCGCACCTTCCTGCAGCGCGTCCTGCAGCCCGGCGCCGCCGCTACGCCAGCAGACCGAGCCGCCGAAGGGTGACGTGGTCCCAGGGCAAAATCTCGGTCGCCGTGAACAGGGCGTGGTAGGCCCGGACGTCGTCGACCCCGGTCAGCGCCAGCGCCACCGGCGTCTCCAGGTCGGCCTGACTCAGCACGGTCAGCCCGCGGCCGGCCAGCAGGTCGAGCAGCCACCGCTCGTCCGGCGCCGGGTCCTCGGTGTCCGGAGTCAGGATCAGGTCCCAGGCCTGACTGATCCGGGCCAGGGCGGCGTACGGTCCCACCGCCGACACGTACAGCGCCCACCGCCGTCCGTCGGCGGCCAGGATCAGATGCCACCCGTGGTCCTCGTTCGGGTCGGTCACGTCGGCCACCTCGAACCGGTCGTACAGGGCCTCGACCAGACCCCCGTCCGGGCCACGGGCCAGCCGTCCGGCCACCGTGCCGAACGCCGGCCGGCTCAGGGAGCCGTACGCCCGCCGCAGGCCGTCCTCAACCTCGTCGATGTCCATAGCTCACCTTCAGAAGTGCAACTCGGGCCCGGACGGATACCCGTGGACATGGCCCTGTGAGTCCATGACCGCGGTGACCCGCGTCTGATAGCCGCCGTAGTACCCGGACCCGACCTTGTGGCCGAAGTCGAGTTCCCGGATGTTGGGGTTGCCGTTCACCGGCGTCCCCTTGTACCAGGCCTCATAGGTGTACAGGTTCGCCTCCCGTTCGGTCTCGAAGTACGAGGTCGGCTTCCCCTGCTGGATGCGCAGCTCGTACTGCGGCGTGCCGCGGATGTGCCCCTGCTGCTGCTGACTGATCCGCTCGATCGGCTGCGGTGGTGGATTGAACCCGCCGGGCGGCGGAGCGGCGGCCGCCTGCGCGAGTACGTCATCCGGGGTGGGCAGGCCGGTCCGGGCCAGGTCGGTGGCTTCCGGCCCAGCGTCGCCGCGCGCCTTGATCCGGGTCGCCATCGCCTGCAGGAAGTCGTTGATCAGCGTGGCGAATCCGTCGGCGACCTCCGGTTCGCTTCGAAAGACGGCGTCCCAGGACGGCAGGACCCGGACGATCTCGCCCTTGGCATAACCCACATCCTCGCCGTACGCCCGGGTGATCCGGGCCAGCCGCGCCATGCCGTCGGAGTCCTGCTCGACCCGCTGCCGCAACTCCCCGATCTTGGCGTCGAAGACCCGTCCCACCGAGTCCGGCCACGCCGTGTCGGGCAGGTCCTTGGTCGAGGAGGCGGCGTACCGGAACGAGGCGACCGCGTCGGCCCAGTCGTGCGCCAGCACCGCCGTGACATCCTCGTTCGCGGTGGGCCACCGGACCCGTCCCTGAACGGCCTGCCACAGTCGCGAGTCGACCGGCTCGGCGATCGCCATGGCCGCCCCCTCAGTTCGGGAATCCGTCGGCGGCGATGGTCTCGCCCCCGATGTAGATGTTCATGCCGGCCACCCCGGCCCCGGCCAGTTCCTCGTACAGCCCCGGGGTCTGGCCGGCGCTGGTCCGCACGATCCGGGCCGGGTCCTCATAGGTCTCCCGGAACGCCCCCGCGAGCACGTCCCCGGCGCCGATACCGGCCTGCCCACCCTGAATGGCCTGGCTGATCCCCGCCCAGTCCTCGCCGAGCCTCTGGCCGACCCTCCCGAGACTGTCGAGCGCCCCCGCCAGCGTAGGGGTGCTCATCCCCATCCAGTCCTCGTAACCCATACCCGCCACCCTCCTGGCCTTCCCGCGTCCACAGCGCCCCGTGGCCGCTTCCGGCCGCCCCGTCTCCCCTTCCCCTCCCCTTCCTTCCCCACCCCGCTACCCACCGTGACGCCACGCTGCCCGCCCCACCTCCTGCCCGGCCCCTTTGCTCTGCGTACCAATGGTTGCCCCCCTCTCCGACCTGCCCTTCCTCGCCGCGCTGCGAACAGCGGACCGATGAGGACGATCGCTCTACGTGAACAGCTACGGATCGCCGCAAGCACAGGCCCCTCGCCGGGCCCGAGGAAACCCCGCCTGGCCAGCGCTTTCTCTCGTCGCCAGCCCCGCCGCCGCCCAGATCGGCGGGCCTTTCGCGACTGCCTGCCCAGGTGCGGAGGTCGAGCCCGCGATCGATTTGGGGGGCGAGCATTGGTGCGCAGAGCAAAGGGCGCGCGAGGGGTTGTCCACAGGGGGCGGGCGGCGGGGAGGGAAGGTCTGTCAGCATCGGCGGCATGGCGGAAATGAGGCGGCGTTACGCGTTTCCTGCGGCCGGGTTGGTGCGGAGCGCGCGGCGGAAAGCGAGCTGCAGTCAGCGCGAGCTGGCGAAGCGGGCGGGTGTGTCACGGGCGGCGATCGGCAAGATCGAGGCCGGGACGATGATGCCCAGTCTGGGGCTGATGCTGTGGGTGCTGCGGACAGCGGGGTTCTGGCTGGTCGCGGTCGATGCCGGCGGGCGGCTCGTGCTGCCCATGGAGGACTGGGAGAACACCCGCGACGGGGCCGAGCGGCGCTATCCGAGCCATCTTGACACGATTCTCGATCCCGACCCGGGCGAGTGGTGGGGAGATCTCTACGGGCTGGCCCGGCCGCCGGAGACGTTTCATCGAGACCGGGAGTTGCGGGACGCCATCCGGGCGCGCAGTCAGTACGAGGTGCGGGCGTCCAAGTACCGATTCGGCCCGCCGCCACTTGATCCGGAGTACTGGTGGCGGTTGCGTCAGGGCTGGGACTGAACCGGGGAGGCGGCTGGTCGTCGTTCGGGAGGACGTCGTCTGAAGGAGTGCGGGTGGCACGGAAATTTCGGTTTGGACTGGCCGGGGCGCCGTTCGGGATCGGGACCGCGCGGTTCGGGTCGGTGCGGGAGTGGGCGGATGTCGCACGGCGGGCCGAGGGGCTCGGGTTCGACACGTTGCTGGTACCGGACGGGCCCAAACGGTTCTCGGCGTTCCAGGCGTTGGCGGTCGCCGCGGCGGTGACCGAGGATCTTCGGCTGGGGACGATGGTGGTGCCGGTGCCGCTGCGGGCGCCCGGGGTGGTCGCGTGGGAGACGGCCACGCTGGATCAGTTGTCGGGTGGGCGGTTCGAGCTGGGGCTGGGGTCAGGGCATCCGGCCAACGAGAGTGGTACGCGGTAGCTCGGCGAGTCGTACGGGACGGCGGGCCGGCGGGTGGCACTGGTCGGCGAAACGATCGCGGCGGTCGACCGGCTGGCCGCTGAGGCGCCGGTGCAGCCGGTGCAAAGGCCCCGGCCGCCGATCATGGTGGCGGGGAAGAGCGACCGGTTGCTGCACCTCGCGGCGCGGCGGGCCGACATCATTCATCTCGGCGTGGCCACCGAGGAGGAGCTGGGACGGAAGGTCGCGATTATCCGGGACGCCGCGGGGGATCGGTTCGACGAGCTGGAGCTCAGCGTCTCGATCTTTCACATCGGCGGTGGCGAGGAGCCGGCCTGGTTGCGAAACTACGGGATTCTGCCGGGGGTCGACCACGTCTCGGCGATTCGTACCGACGACACCGAGGCCGTGATCGACACCCTGCAGCGGTTGCGTGAGCAGTACGGGGTCTCGTATTTCCCGATCAGCCCGGCGGCGGTCGAGACGGCCACCCCGCTGGTCGCCCGGCTGGCCGGGAAGTGAGCCACGCTTCCCGGCCCGGCCGCGGGAAATGAGCCAGGCTTCCCGGCCCGGCCGCAGGAAATGAGCCAGGCTTCCCGGCCCGGCGGCGGGAAGTGAGTCAGGCTTCGACCGGGCGGCGCAGGCCCTCCTGTTCGTCCACTGTGTACATGCGAGTCTCGGCCAGGTCGAAGTAGAGGCCGGCCAGGCGCAGGCGTCCCTCGGCCACGGCCGCACCGACGCTGGGGTACGTGCGCAGGTTGCGCAGCTGCTGCACCACGTTGGCGGTGATGCAGCGCTCCTCGTCGTCGCCCTCGACCGCGGTGTGCGCCGTGGTCAGCCAGCGGCCCAGCGAGGTGTCGGACGGCGTGCCGCCGGACATCATCGCGCGGACGGCGCCGCAACCGGAATGGCCGCAGACGGTGATGACCGAGACGCCCAGGACGTCGACCGCGTACTCGACCGCGGCACCGACCGACGAGTCGGCGGCGCCGTGCGGCGGGACGATGTTGCCGACGTTGCGGACGCAGAAGAGGTCGCCGGGACCGCTGCCGGTGATCAGGTTGGGGACCACGCGGGAGTCGGCGCAGGTGATGAAGAGCTGCTCCGGTTGCTGGCCGGCGCGGGCCAGACCGGCCAGGTGAGGCCGGACCAGCGGGGCGACCGTACGCTCGAACTCGTCGATGCCGGCGGTCATGGCGTCCCGGCCGCCGCGGTCGTAGGCCTGCCAGCGCGACCACGACCCCAGCAAGCGTGGCGGGCCGCTGCGGGCCGAACCCAGGCGGCCGGCCGTCGCCCGGTGGAACCAGGAGTCGTGGACCTCGCGGATGGCCACCCGGCCGCCCGTCCGCTCGTACGCGTCGCGCCAATCTCTTATCGTTTCGAAAGCGCCGTGGTCGAGGTAGTCCAGATGCAGCTCGACCTCGACCGAGCCGGATTCGGGCAGCGCCGCCAGCTGACGGGACAGCCGGGCCGAGCCGACGAAGCACAGGGTGCCGCTGATGTTCACCAGCCAGTGGCCGGGGTGGGTCTCGGTGCTGCGGATGTCGCAGCGGGCCACCCGCCACAGCATCGACAGTGCCGCCACGGCCATACCCAGCACCACCCCGGTGAGCAGGTCGATAACGATCACGCCGGCCGCGGTGGCCAGGTATGTCGGCAGTTCGCGGTGCCGCACGTACTCGCGGATGTGGCTGAGGTCGACCAACCGTAGGCCGACCACCACCAGCACGGCCGCCAGCGCGGCGAGCGGGATCCGCTCGAGCAGGACCGCGCCGAGCAGCACGAAGGCGGCCACCCAGACGCCGTGCAGGATGGCCGAGGCGCGGGTCCGGGCGCCGGCCGCGACGTTGGCCGAACTGCGCACGATCACGCCGGTCACCGGCAGGCCGCCGAGCAGGCCGGACACGGTGTTGGCGGCGCCCTGGGCGATCAGCTCCCGGTTGAGCCGGGCGCGGCGGCCGTCGTGCAGCTTGTCCACGGCGACCGCGGACAGCAGCGACTCGACGCTGGCGACCAGGGCGACGGTGAGTGCGGCGACGGCGATGGCGCCGACCGGGGCGTCCGGCCACCGGGGCAGGACCATCGCGTCCAGTGGCTGGGCCGGCAGGTCGACGCGGGCCACGTCGAGGCCGGCCAGGGCGGCGGTCAGGGTGCTGGCGACCACGGCGATCAGGGCGGCGGGCAGCAGGGAGGTGCGTACGACGCGGGGCCAGAGCAGCATGATGGCCACGGCGAGCAGGCCGATCAGGACCGAGGGGGTGTGCGAGCCGGCGATCTGGCCGGGCAGGTCGCGCAGGTTGGCCGGGGCCGAGCTCTGCGACCGGCCGCCGAGGACCACGTGCAGCTGGCTGAGGGCGATCACCACGCCGATGCCGGCCAGCATGCCGTGCACGACGGCGGGTGACAGGGCCAGCGCGGCGCGGCCGAGGCGGGCCGCGCCCAGGCCGATCTGGACCAGGCCGGCCAGCGCGACCACGGCGGCCGTACCGGCCCAGCCGAGGTCGGCGACGACCCCGGCGACGATCACGGTGAGTCCGGCGGCGGGGCCGCTCACCTGTAGCGGGGCGCCGCTGAGGGCGCCGGCGACGATGCCACCGCAGACGGCGGCGATGAGTCCGGCCATCAGCGGCGCACCTGAGGCGGCCGCGATGCCGAGGGACAGGGGGATGGCGATGAGGAAGACCACCACGGAAGCGGGCAGGTCTCGTCGGAACAATTCCGGCATATCGGAAACCGTACGGCAGCCCGGTTAACCGCGCGTTACGCGTTCGGAGCACTCAGCAAAGACACAGGGTCAGTCGGCGAGGCTGTAACCCCAAGTGAGCCACTGTTCCCGCAGTGGCTGGGCGGGATCCGAGGACTTCTGGTCCCATGGCGTACGCATCGTCAGCACACCCGACCCGTCGGGCCGCGACTCACCGTCGTCCCACCAGAGGGCGGCGTACCACTTGTCGTCCTCGGCGGCCCGGTACGTGTACTCGATGTACTTCCCGCGCCGCTTGTCGGGACTGATCCCGGTCTGGCTCAGGCAGTCGCACTCCGAGTTCTTGTGCAGGTTTTGC
Source organism: Actinoplanes sp. NPDC049265 (assembly GCF_043197135.1). NCBI lineage: Bacteria > Bacillati > Actinomycetota > Actinomycetes > Micromonosporales > Micromonosporaceae > Actinoplanes > Actinoplanes sp. NPDC049265. The sequence goes on from NZ_JBICSP010000002.1 coordinate 345,317, forward strand.
ACTAGCGCCCGTTCCGCGTTGCGGCGCCCGCTGTCCTTGTACAGCACGTACGTGACCTTCACGTCGCCGACCACGCAGCCGCGCCGGGCGAGTTGCTTCTCGTTCGGCGTGCCGGCGGTGCAACCGTCGAGCGGCTGCTTCCCGGCGAACGTCTGCAGTTCGACCAGCGCCGGATCGGGCCGGTTATCGCCGCCCGACGCGTCCGTGCCGTCGGACGTCGTGGTGTCGCGGCCCTGCGCGCGGTCCCACCACAGATAGCCGGAGACGCCGGCGCCGCCGAGGATCAGCAGCACCAGGACGAAGGTCAGCGCGATCTTGCCGCCGGTGCGGCGCGGCGGCCGCGGCGGATGACCCGGATAGGCGGGGTACGGCACGGCCGGACTCTGCGGCGCCGCCGACGGCAGCTCGCGCAGCGTCGGCTCGATCAGCTTTTGCGGTGGCACGAACGGCAGGGCCGCACCCGGCTGGTAGGCGATCGGCGCACCCGACGTCGGGCGCTGGTCCGGTGGCGCCGTCAACGCCGGGGCGCCGGAGGTCGGGCGACCCGACGGCGCCATCAGCGCCTGGCGTACCTGGCCCGCGGTCGGCCGTTGCCGCGGATCCTTGCGCAGGCAGGCCTGGACGAGCTCGGCCAGTTGCCCGGACAGCCCGTGCAGTCTCGGCTCGGCCTGGACCACGGCCACCCCGACCGCGACCGGGCTGGCGCCGGGGAACGCGTGCTTGCCGGTGGCCGCGAACACCATCGTCGACGCCCACGAGAACATGTCGACGGCCGGCCCGAGCGGCTGGTTCTCCACCTGCTCGGGCGCCATGAAGTGGGCGCTGCCGATGACCCGGCTGGCCGCCTGGTGCACCTGTTCCCAGGCCCGGGCGATGCCGAAGTCGATCACCTTGACGCCACTCGGCCCGAGGATGATGTTGGCCGGCTTGAAGTCGCAGTGCACCACGTTGGCGCCGTGGATGGCCTCCAGCGCGATGACGGTCTGGATGGCCAGGTCGTTGAGCCGGCTGCCGCGCAGCGGACCGCGCCCGGTGACCACGTCCTCCTGCAGGGTCGGCCCGTCGACGAACTCGGTGACGATGTACGGCGGGTCGGCGTCGAGGTCGAACGTGATAACGCCGGCGGTGACGAAGGCGGCGACCGACTGGGCGCTCTCCAACTCGCGGTTCAGCGTCGACTTGAGCCGGCCGGTGTCGTCGAAGTCGGTGTTGAGCACCTTGACCGCGACGCGTTCGTCGCCGTCGTCGGTGCCCAGATAGACAGTGCCCTGACCGCCCCCGCCCAGCTTCTTGAGCAGGCGGTAGGGGCCGACCTGGCGCGGGTCCCGCGCGCCCAGCTCCATCACACCCGACATGCAGGGAAGTGTCCCCTACCGGCGCCAGTCGCACAGCCCCAGGGTCGGTTCCTTGATCGCGAAATCTCAGCCCGAGAACCGGGCGCTGCGGGCCATCGCGCGGTAGGCGGCGAGCGCGTCACTCGACGTGTCGAATCGGAAGTTGTGCTTGGAGTCGTCCTGCACGTCGGTGTCGAACCAGACCACCGCGCCGATCGACGGCGTTGTCCGTACGTACGCGGACAGCTTCTTGATCCACGCCGCCTTGGTGCCGCGACCGAAGTCGATGGCCGCCGTCTCGGTCACGATGACCGGTTTGCGTTTCCCGTACGCGGAGACCACCGGCCGGAACAGCGTCGACGGTGACTCGGAGTAGAAGTTGTAGCCCGACACGCCGACCCAGTCCACATAGGCGTCACCGGGGTAGTAGCGGCTGATCGCGTTGGCCCGCGTGTTGGGCGAGGAGTTCCAGTTCGGGCTCCAGACGAAGGCGACGTTGTCCGCCCCGTTGGCCCGGAAGATCCGGTGGATCCGGCGGTACGCGGTCACGTACAGGCCCGGGTTGCCGCCGTTCTGCGGGCCGCCCCACTCGAACCAGTCGCCGTTCATCTCCCAGGCCCAGCGCAACAACATCGGTTTGCCGTACGCGGCCAGCTTCTTCGCCGCGGCCTCGATGACCGCGTCCTGCGCGCCACTGGCCACCGGGGCCAGCTTCATCCCGTGCCAGGACACCATCAGCGTCGACTTCCCGATCGACACGTCCGACGGCATCCGCTCGGACCACCCGTAGAAGAGGTGCACGATCTTCTGGTCGCGGCCGAGCTGGCGACGGCGCAGCGCGAGGCTCTCGGACAGCGACATTCCGCCCAGGGCCAGGTACGACCCGAGCATGGCCCGGTCGAGCGCCGGCACCGGCCCGCCCTTGCCGGTCTTCTTGGCGACCTCCTCGACCTTCGGCTCGTCGCCCTTTCGGGGAGCCTTCGTCGTCGCGGACGGGCTGGGTGCCGACGAGGGTGACGGAACGGTCAATTCCGGCGAAGTTGACATCGGAGTGAAGATCGTCCGCTCCGGAGGGGCCGCGGAAGGGGCGTTCCGGGAACAGGCGGCCATCGACGCGGTCAGCGCCGCCAGGGTCAGGACTCCACGGCGGCGCACACGTAAGCCGTCCTCAGCCCCACCGCCGCCCCTGACCGGCCTGAAGGCAGAGTTGGATTTCACGTGGCCTGACGCTACATGCCTCTGAGCTGCGGGAATACCCCCGGACGAGGACATTGACCGACGTCAGGAAGCTTGACGAACGCTGGAAATGGGCACGTCACATGCCTGGAACATGAAATGGCGAGGCTCCGGGGACGGTATCCGGAGGGACAGAGGCGGTGGCATGACGGAGTCACTCAAAGTCGCGGCGGACGACGGGATGGAGGGCACCGGTGACATCAGCGAACTCACCCTCGGCGTCGAGGAAGAGCTGCACGTCGTCGACCTGAAGACCCGGGAGCTCGTACCCCGGGCCCCCGATCTGCTCGAACGCCTCGACCCGGAACACTTCTCGGCCGAGCTGCACCGCTCCGTCGTCGAGACCAACACCCCGGTCGCCGCGACCCTGGACGACCTGCGCGACGGCATCGTCCGGCTGCGCCGCGAGGCCATCGGGGTCGCCGAGGCGCAGGGACTCGGGCTGGTCGCCGCGGGCACCGTCCCGCTCGTCGACCTGGACGCGCTGCCGGTCACACCGACCTCGCGCTATCGCCGGATGCTCGACGAATACCAGATGCTGGCCCGCGAGCAGCTCATCTGCGGAGCCCAGGTGCACGTCGGGATCCCCGACCGGGACGAGGCGGTGTCCGTCGCCCAGCGCGTCGCGCCCGCCCTGCCGGTGCTGCTGGCGCTGTCGGCCAGCTCGCCGTTCTGGATGGGCGAGGACTCCGGCTATGCCAGCGTCCGCTCGCTGGTCTGGCTGCGCTGGCCGACCGCGGGCGACAGCGGCGAGGTGACCTCGGCCGCCGACCACGACCAGCTGGTCGCCGACCTGATCGCGTCGGGCACGATCACCGACCCCAAGATGGTCTACTTCGACGTACGCCCGTCGGCCCACCTGCCCACCGTCGAGCTGCGGGTCACCGACGCCAGCCCCGACGCGGACACCGTGGTGCTGCTGGCCGGGCTGTTCCGGGGGCTGGTGCTGCGGGCCCGGCAGGAGTACGCGGCCGGCCGCCCGATCGAACGCATCCGCCCGCCGCTGCAACGGGCGGCGATGTGGCGCGCGGCCCGCTCCGGGCTCGAAGGCGACCTGCTCGACCTGCCCCGCTCCCCCGCGCCGGTGCCCGCGGCGGTGGCCGTCGAACGGCTGATCGGCGACCTGCGCCCGCAACTGGAAGAACTGGGCGACTGGGAGCAGGTGTTCGACCTGAGCGTGCAGGCGCTGAGCAAGGGCAGCTCGGCGTCCCGGCAGCGGCGGGCCATGCAGCGACGCGGGCGCCTCTCCGACGTGGTCGACCTGGTGGTGGCCGACACCCGGGGCGGTGCGACAGGCATCGGCCCGAGCGGCCAGACCGTGCCGGCCGGGCTGTTCCCGTACCGTGCCGAGGGCGACGAGGCCTTCCCGGGCGGCGACGTGGCTCACGCGTACACCGGGATCGTCAATGTTCTGACCGCCCTGGGCAGTGCCGGTCTGCGCCGGCGCGAGGACGCCCGCGACGACGAGCAGCGCGCCCGCGGCATCACGTTCTCGGTGGCCGGTGAGGCCTCGACCCGGCTGTTCCCGTTCGACCTGGTGCCGAGGCTGGTCCCGGCGGACGACTGGCGGCAGCTGCAGGAAGGCCTCAAGCAGCGGGTACGGGCCCTCGACGCGTTCGTCGGGGACGTCTACGGCGACCGGCTCGTGGTCAAGGACGGCGTGGTGCCCGAGTGGGTGATCGACGGATCGCCCGAGCTGCGGCCCAGCGGCGCCCTGATCGCCCGCCCCGGCGTCCGCGCCCAGGTCGCCGGGGTGGACCTGGTCCGTGACGGCGCCGGCCGATGGTGTGTGCTCGAGGACAACCTGCGGGTTCCGTCCGGCATCGGGTACGCGATGCAGAACCGCCGCCTCACCGAGAGCGTCCTGCCCGAACTGCCCCGCCCCGACGGCCTGCTCGGCGTCGAGGACACCCCCGCCCTGCTGCTGACCGCGCTGCGCGAGGCGGCGGGCCCGTCGGCCGGCGACGACCCCAACGTGGTGCTGCTCAGCCAGGGCCCCGACGACTCGGCCTGGTTCGAGCACCGGATGCTGGCCGAGGAGATGGGCATTCCCGTCGTCCGCAGCACCGAACTGTTCGTCGACGACGGCGTGGTGCACCGGATCCGGGACGGCAAACGGCACCGGGTCGACGTGATCTACCTGCGGACCGACGAGGACAGCCTGATGCACGCCCCCGGCGCCGACGGCATGCCGCTCGGGCCGAGCCTGGTCGCGGCCCTGCACGCGGACACCGTCGTGCTGGCCAACGCGCTCGGCAACGGCATCGGCGACGACAAGGCCGTGTACGCGTACGTGCCCAAGCTGATCGAGTACTACCTGGGCGAGAAGCCGCTGCTGGCCGACGTGCCGACGTACCTCTGCGGCATTCCCGAGCAGCGGGCCGAGGTGCTGGGCCGGCTCGACGAGCTGGTCTGCAAGCCGGTCGACGGGTACGGCGGCGACCGGATCCTGATCGGCCCGCACGCCCGGCCCGGTGAGCTGGACGCGGTCCGCAAGCAGATCAGGACCGCGCCGCACCGGTGGGTGGCCCAGGAGGTCGTGGACCTCTCCACGCACCCGACGTTCGACGGTCAGCAGCTCGAGCCCCGGCACGTCGACCTGCGGGCGTTCGTCTTCACCGGTCGCGAGTCGGTGGTGGCGGCGGCCGCTCTGACCCGGGTGGCCCCGGCCGGCTCCATGATCGTCAACTCGTCGCGCGGTGGCGGATCGAAGGACACTTGGCTGCTCAGCTGACCCGATGCCTATTTGTGCTCAGAACGCTCTGAGCACAAATAGGCATCACCCCCGACCCGATGCGTATTTGTGCTCAGAACGCTCTGAGCACGGATGCGCATCACCCACCCGACCCAGGAGGTTGCGAAACATGTGCGGCATTGCCGGAGAACTCCGCCTCGACGGGCGGCCCGCGGACGCCGAGGCGGTCCGCGCGATGCTGCCCTGCCTGGAGTCCCGTGGCCCGGACGGCGAGGGGCTGGTCGCCCGGGACGCGGTCGCCCTCGGCCATCGCCGCCTGAAGATCATCGACCTGTCCGAGGCCGGGCGGCAGCCGATGACCGACGACGAGCTCGGCCTCACCCTGGTCTTCAACGGCTGCGTCTACAACTACCAGCAGCTGCGGGACGAACTGCGCGGGTACGGCTACCGGTTCTTCTCCACCTCCGACACCGAGGTGATCATCAAGGCGTACCACCGCTGGGGCGCCGATTGTATCCGGCGGTTTCTGGGCATGTTCGCCTTCGCCATCGTCGAGCACGAGACCGGCACGGTGATGCTGGCCCGGGACCGGCTCGGGATCAAGCCGATGTACCTGGCCGAGACGCCGGGCCGGCTGCGCTTCGCCTCGACCCTGCCGGCCCTGCTCGCCGCGGGGGACGTCGACACCTCGCTCGACCGGGTGGCGCTGCAGCATTACATGACGTTCCACTCGGTCGTACCGGCCCCGCGGACGATCCTGGCGGGGGTGCGCAAGCTGCCGCCGGCCACGGTACGGGTGATCAAGGCGGACGGGACGAGCACCGAGCGGATCTACTGGGAGGCCGACTTCACCCGCGGCCGCGACCTCGGCCGGGACGAATGGGCGTACGAGATCGGGCAGAGGCTGCGGGTCGCGGTCGAGCGGCGGATGGTCGCCGACGTGCCGGTCGGGGTGCTGCTCTCCGGCGGGCTCGACTCCAGCCTGATCGTGGCCCTGCTGGCCGAGCAGGGGCAGCGGGGGCTGACCACGTTCAGCATCGGGTTCGAGGCGGCGGCCGGTGAGCAGGGCGACGAGTTCGCCTACTCCGACCTGATCGCCAAGGAGTTCGGCACCGAGCACCACCAGATCCGGATCGAGCGGGACCGGTTCCTGCCCGCGGTCGGCCGGACCGTGGCGGCGATGAGCGAGCCTATGGTCAGCCACGACTGTGTCGCCTTCAACCTGCTCTCCGAGGATGTCTCGCAGCACGTCAAGGTGGTGCAGTCGGGGCAGGGGGCGGACGAGATCCTGGCCGGGTACAGCTGGTATCCGCCGCTGGCGACCGTGCCCCGGGACGGCGCCGTCACGGCGTACGCGGCGGAATTCTTCGATCGTTCCCATGCCGAGCTCGCTCGGCAGCTGAGCCCGGAGTACCTCCTCGCGACCGATGTCAGCACCGAGTTCGTCGCCGCGCAGTTCGCCCGGCCCGGCGCCACCACCAGCGTGGACGCGGCGCTGCGGCTGGACTCGCAGGTGATGCTGGTCGACGATCCGGTCAAGCGGGTGGACAACATGACCATGGCCTGGGGGCTGGAGGCGCGGGTCCCGTTCCTGGACCACGAGCTGGTCGAGCTCGCGGCCACCTGCCCGCCCGAGCTGAAGCTCGCCTCGGGGGGAAAGGGCGTGCTCAAGGACGCCGCCCGGGGCGTGGTGCCCGACGAGGTGATCGACCGGACGAAGGGTTACTTCCCGGTTCCGGCCATCCGGCACCTCGAGGGACCCATGCTGGAGATGGTCCGGGACGCCCTGCACGCGCCCGCGGCCAGGACACGCGGATTGTTCCGCCCGGAGTACGTTGACGCGCTCCTCGCGGACCCGAATACTCCACGCACCACGCTCGGTGCGAACCAGCTGTGGCAGCTCGCCCTGCTCGAGATGTGGCTCCAGGACAAGGGGGTCGGATGACCGGTCAGCTCCACCGTCACGACGTCGCGGTACTCCCCGTCGGCTGGTCCGAGCGGAACTTACCGTCCGAGGCCGGCGGCACCTGGTCGCCGGCGCTGTCGCCGGATGGACGGCACACGGCGTACGTCTCCGACCGCGGCGGCGTGCCCCAGGCGTGGGTGCAGCCGGTCGGCAGTGAGCTGACCTTCCTGGTCGGCACCGGCGAGCACCCGGTGACGGCCGTGCAGTGGTCCACCGGCGGCGGATGGCTGGCCTGTCAGCTGGCGCCCGGCGGCGCGCCCCGGCACGAGGTGTGGCTGGTCCGGCCGGACGGCTCGGCGCTGCACCAGGTGGCCGGGTTCGGGGCCGACACCGCCGACAACATGCGCTGGCTGCCCGGCCGGTCGCTGCTCGCGGTCACCGAGAACCTGACCCGCGCCCTGGTCATCGACCCGGTCACCGGCGAGCGCCGGATTCTGTTCGAGGACGAGCTGGTCTCGCTGTTCGACGTGGACCCGGACTTCTCCCGGGCGCTGATCCGGCGCGGCCCGCGCGGCGCCCGGCACATCGCGGTGCGCGACCTGGCCACCGGCGTCGAGGAGTACGTGACCAGCGGCGAGGAGGCGGTGTTCGGGCCGGACGGGTCGATCTGGGCGCTCAGCGACGCCGGCGAGTTCCGGGTGCTGCTGCACGTCGTGGACGGCGTACCGGAGGTCGTGGCGTCGTCGCCCACCGCCGAGGTCGAGGCGTTCGCGCTGACCGCCGACGGCGGCCGCGCGGCGGTGCTGTGGAACGTGCGGGGCGGAACGTCGCGGGTCACGGTCCTGCCCGGCGAGACCGAGGTGCCGCTGCCGGGTTGGGTGGTGGGCGGTCTTTCCTGGAGTACGGACGGAAGCGCGCTGGCCTTCGCCGCCGAGGGCCCCGGGCAGCCCAACGGCACCTGGGTGTGGACCTCCTCCGCCGGCGTCGAACCGGTCTCGGCCGATCCCGCCGCCCCGGGCGCTGTCCGGCCCACCCTTGTCACGCTGCCGGCCCATGACGGGCTGACGCTGACCGGCTGGCTGTTCCGGCCGCCGGGCGCCGGCCCGCACCCGGCCGTGCTGTGGTTCCACGGGGGACCGGAGGCGCAGGAGCGGCCCGGGCACGGCCCGCTGTTCCAGTCGCTGGTCGACCGGGGCATCGCGGTCTTCGCGCCCAACGTGCGCGGGTCGTCCGGTTTCGGGCGCACCTTCGTCAACGCGGACAACGGCGTGCTGCGGTACGACGCGATCCGCGACGTCGAGTCCTGCGTCGACCACCTGGTCGCCACCGGCGTCACCGAGCCCGGCCGGGTCGGTGTCATGGGCCGCTCGTACGGCGGCTACCTGACCCTGGCCGCCCTGGTCACGTACCCGTCGCTGTTCGCCGTGGGCATCGATGTCTGCGGCATGTCCAACTTCGCGACCTTCTACGAGCACACCGAGCCGTGGATCGCGGCCGCCGCGGTCAGCAAGTACGGCGACCCGGTCACCGACGAGGCCCTGCTGCGCGACCTGTCCCCGATCACGCACATCGACCGCCTGCGCACCCCGTTGCTGATCGTGCACGGCGAGAACGACAGCAACGTCCCGGTGATCGAGGCCGAGCAGGTGGCCGCGGCCCTGACCGCGCGCGGCGTGGAGCATCGCTACCTGCTCTTCCGCGACGAGGGCCACGAGCTCCTGCACCGCCACTCCCGGGCGGAATACCTGCGCGAGACCGTCGACTGGCTCACCCGTCACCTGCGCGCCTGAGGATCGCCGCCACGTCGCCCTCGGTCCGTCCCACCCGCCCGTCGTCCCGGAGACGCTCCAGCCACTCCGGGGCGGCGTCCCGCACCTCGTCCATCGCCCGCCGTTCGGCCTCCCGCCGACGCGCCCACCGCCGGCATTTGGGCGGCGGGGTGAGCCGGCCGGGAAAGCCGGCGTGGAAGGTGCCGTCCGGGGCGTGGGCCACGGCCGCCCGCCCGGTGTCGGCGGCGAGCACCGTGCCGGTCAGCAGAGCCAGCTCGGCCCCCTCGGCCACATCGACACGGCTGAACGACACGAGTGTGTGGAGCCCGCTGCTCCACACCACCTGAATCGGACCGGCCACCGACCTGATCGGCTCGCACGGCGCGGGCGTGGCGGCCAGCCGGCGAACGACGTCGATCAGCCGGTGCTGGTCCATGTCGTCGGCTCCTTCGCTCGTGTGTCCTGGGTCGCACAGGTCCCAACGAGCGCCGGACCGCACCGTGACCAGGCCCACGTGTGGTGTGGGACAGATTCCGTTGTGACCTTGGGCCGGCCCGGACAAGTGTGGGGGGCGTTCCCCGTAGTCCGGCTGGAAGGTTTGAGATGGCCCTGCGAAGAGCCTGGGCCGTCTGGGCCGTGGGTCTGTCCGCCTACATCATCGCCGTGCTCAACCGCACCTCGCTCGGGGTCGCGGGCCTCGACGCGCAGGATCGCTTCGGCGTCGGTGCGAGCGCGCTCGCTTCGTTCGCGGTCCTTCAGCTGCTGGTGTACGCGGTCCTGCAAGTGCCCGCCGGCCTGTTGCTGGACCGCTTCGGCTCGTTGCGGATGGTGGTCGCCGGCGCGGTCGTGATGGCGGCGGGGCAGGCTCTGATGGCGTTCGCCGGCGGGATCACCGGTGCCGTCATCGCGCGCGTGCTGGTCGGGGCCGGTGACGCGGTGACCTTCCTGAGCGTGCTGCGGCTGGTGCCCCGCTGGTTCCCGGCCCGCCGGGTGCCGGTGCTGACCCAGCTGACCGGCATCGTCGGCCAGCTCGGCCAGATCCTGAGCGCCGTGCCGCTGGCCGCCCTGCTCGCCTACCAGGGCTGGACGGCCGCGTTCGTCGCCACGGCGGCGCTGGGCGTGCTGGTCGCGGTCCTCGCGGTGGTCGCCCTTCATGACACCCCGGAGGTACGGGTGAGCGCCGGCCCGGCCATCACCCCGCGGCAGGTGGCCACCGACCTCCGGCACGCCTGGCGTCATCCGGGCACCCGGCTCGGCCTGTGGACACACTTCACCACCCAGTTCACCGGCACGGTGTTCGCGCTGATGTGGGGCTTCCCGTTCCTGGTGGCCGGTGAAGGCCTGGCCCGGGGCACGGCGAGCGCGCTGCTCACCGTGTTCGTGCTAACCGGCATGGTGGCCGGGCCGGTGATGGGGGTGCTGGCCCAGCGGCATCCGTTGCGGCGGTCGTGGCTGGTGCTGGCGGTGGTCGTGATCAACGCGGCCGGGTGGGGCCTGGTGCTGGCCTGGCCCGGTCCGGCGCCGCTGCCCGTGCTGGTGCTGCTGGTGCTGGCGCTGGGCCTGGGCGGCCCGGGTTCGGTGATCGGCTTCGATCTGGCCCGTACGTTCAACCCGCCGGCCCGGCTGGGCACCGCGACCGGCATCGTCAACGTGGGCGGCTTCACCGCCTCGCTGCTGACCATCCTGCTGGTCGGGCTGATCCTCGACTGGCGGACCGGCGGGACGTCGGCCTACGGGCTGGACGACTTCCGGGTGGCCCTGAGCGTCCAATATCTGGTCGGTGTGATCGGGGTCGTCGGCATCCTGCGGACCCGGCGTCTGGCCAGGCGAAAGATGGCCGAGGACGGGGTGGTGGTGCGCCCGATCCGCGAGATTCTGGCCGAGCGCCGTGGTTTAGCGATTCGCCGCTAGGTAAAGGCACAGACTCACGCGTGGCGTCGAGAACAGGATTCTGAGGAGGACATGAGCGAGCAGGCAGTAGCACCAGAGCGGATCTGGTCCGGGATCGACATCACCAAGGCGCTGGGCGGTGCACTGGCCGCGGTGTGCGCGGCGGTGCTGGGTTCGTTCCTGGGGGTGGCCGGCACGCTGATCGGCGCCGCCCTGGCGAGCATCGTCGGCACCATCGGTACGGAGATCTACACCCGGTCGCTGAGGCGGGGCGCCGAGAAGCTGCAGACGCTGGCGCCGGCCTTCGTGACGGCACCGGCCGCGGTGGGCACCCCCGAGGTGGCCGCGGCGACCGACGACGACAAGCCGTCCGAGACGGTTCCCGAGGAGGAACGGGGGCACACGATCCGGTGGAAGCGGGTGGCACTGATCGCCGCCGGTGTGTTCGTGCTGACGATGGGTGCGCTGACCGCGGTCGAGCTGATCGCCGGCAAGTCGGTGGCGTCCATGGTCGGGCACGGTTCGTCCGGCTCGACCACGTTCAGCAGCGTGACCACGGACGGCGGCCACGACCAGCAGCAGCGGAACATCCCGGTCGAGCAGCCGTCGACCAACCCCGCGACCCGGTCGACGGGTACGCCGGCCGATCAGAGCAGTGCGCCGGCCGGAACGCCGACGACCGCCCCGACGGACGCGCCCCCCACCGGTGGCACGACGACCGGGCCGGCCGAGGCCCCGGCGACCGACGCGCCCACCCAGGGCAGCACGCCGGACAGCGGCACCGGGGAGGGGGACGGCACCGGCGAGGGCGGCGGTCAGCAGGAACAGCAGCAGGCGCCGCCGGGAGACAGCGGCAACGAGTGAGGGAGCAGCGGTGCGTGGCAACGAGGTGTTGATCGAGGCGTTCGGGCGGCTGCCCGAACTGGTCGCCCGGGCGGTCGAGGGGCTCAGCCCCGAGCAACTGCGCCAGGCGCCGGCCGAGGGCGCCAACACGATCGGCTGGCTGGTCTGGCACCTGACCCGGGTGCAGGACAGCCACCTCACCGAGCTGATCGGCGGCCAGGAGGTCTACGTCTCGGGCGGCTGGGCGCCGATGTTCTCCCAGCCCGCCGACTCCACCGACACCGGTTATGGGCACTCGGCCGAGCAGGTGGCGGCGCTGGCCCCGGAGACCTCGCAGGCGCTGCTCAACTACTACGCCGCCGTGCACGAGCGCACCCTGGACTACCTGCGCGAGGTGTCCGACGACGACCTCGACCGGGTGGTCGACAAGAACTGGGAGCCGCCGGTCACTCTCGCCGTGCGCCTGGTCAGCGTCTACGACGACGACGCTCAGCACGCCGGGCAGGCCGCCTACGCGCGCGGCCTGCTCGGCCTCTGAGCAAGGGCGGTCAGGCCGAGGAGGGCTCGCTGAGCGGCAGCCGCACGATGAAGCGGGTGTCGCCCGGCGCGCTCTGCAGCTTGATGTCGCCGCCGTGCCGGTTGACCACGATCCGGTACGAGATGTCCAGCCCGAGGCCTGTCCCCTCGCCCACCGGCTTGGTCGTGAAGAAGGGCTCGAAGACCCGCTTGCGCAGCTCCTCGGGCACGCCGGGCCCGGTGTCCCCGATCGACACGCAGAGCTGGTTGCCCTTCAGGTAGGTCTTGACGGTGAGCGTGCCGGCCCCGTGCATGGCCTGCACCGCGTTGTCGATCAGGTTGGTCCACACCTGGTTGAGCTCGGCCGGGTGGGCCGGGATCTGCGGCAGCGAGCGGTCGTAGTCCTTGACCACTGTGACGCCGTCGCCGATCTTGTGGGTGAGCATCACCAGCGTGCTGTCCAGGCCCTGGTGCACGTCGATCCACTGGTGCGCGGCCCGGTCCATCTGGGAATACTGTTTGGCCGCGGTGACCAGGCTGGAGACCCGGCTGGTGGCGTCCTCGATGTCGCTCATCAGCTGCTCGGTCTCGAGGGCGTACCCGAGCCAGTGCACCGCCTGGTCGAGCAGCTCGGGCGCACCGACCTTCTGCTCGATCATGGTGAGGCACTCGACGTCCAGGCCGCCCTGGGCGAAGACCGGCGCGATGTCCCAGCCGCCGGTGATCCGGTGCTCGTCCATCCACTCGCCGAGTTCGTCCTCGAGGTCGGCGGCCTGCATGGCGGTCAGCGCCGGCGCCTTGGCCGCCCGCTCGATGACCTCTTCCTGCAGCTCGACCAGGGCGTCGAGGCGGGCCGGGTCGACCTTGCCGGCGGCCAGCATGCCCAGCTTGTGGCGCATGCCGGCGACCCGCTGGCGCAGTGAGCCGGTGGCCCGGGAGGCGGCGGCGGCCGGGTTGTTGAGCTCGTGCATCAGGCCCGCGGTGAGCGCGCCGAGCGCGGTCAGCCGCTGCCGTTCACCGATGGCCACCTGCTGGTTGCGCATGCCGATGGCCAGGCCTTCGAGCAGGTGTACGGCCATCGGGAACCACTCGCGCATCATGTGACCGAAGTCCTCGGCCTCGATGACGTAGAACTCGCACTGGTCGAGCGCGCGCATCGAGCCCATGTACTTGCGCTCCACGCCGTCGTCGCGCAGGTAGGCGTTGGTGGCGCCCATGTACACGCCGCGCTGCTCGGTGCGGTTGGTCTCGACCTCGTCCTGGCCGACCAGGCGGGTGAGCTGGATGGTGCCGCTGAGCAGGATGAAGAACTTCTCGGCGGGGTCGCCCTCGCGGAGCACGTACGAGCCGGCCTTGGCCCGCATCGTGCACCCGTGGTCGGCGATCCAGGTCAGCTGCTCGTCGGTGAGCTTCTCGAACAGGAAGAGGGTCCGCAGCTCGTCGATGGTGAGCTTGCCCGGTTCGCACGGTTCGAGAGAGATCTCCCTGCTGTCGGTGTCGGTCATTGCGCCTCCAGGTAGCGGTGCACGAGCGTCACGGCCATCGCGCCCTCGCCGACCGCCGAGGCCACCCGCTTGACCGAGTTGGCCCGGACGTCGCCCGCCGCGAAGATCCCCGGAACGCTGCACTCCAGGTAGAACGGATCGCGGTCCCGATCCCATCCCTTCGGGCGTGTGCCGTTCGTCAAAAGATCCGGCCCGGTGTAGACGAAGCCCCGTTCGTCGCGGGCGACGGCACCGTCCAGCCAGTCGGTGCGAGGCTCGGCGCCGATGAAGACGAACAGGTACCCGCATTCGACAGTGGTGGACATGCCGTTCTTGCCGTCGCAGACGGTGATCGCCTGGAGGTGTCCCTCGCCCTGCGCCGCCACGACCTCGCAGCGCGTACGGACCGAGATGTTCTCCTTCTTCTCGATCTGCTGGATCAGGTAGTAGGACATCGACGTCTCCAGAGAGTCGCCGCGGACCAGCAGGGTGACGTGCTTGGCGAAGCGGGAGAAGTACATCGCCGCCTGGCCGGCCGAGTTGGCCCCGCCGATGATGTAGACGTCGGCGCCCTCGCAGGCCGGCCCCTCGGACGCGGCCGAGCCGTAGTAGATGCCCGAGCCGGTCAGCTCGTGCACGCCGTCGGCGACCAGCGGCCGGTACGCGACACCGGTGGCGAGGACGACCGAGTGGGCCGACACCTCGCCGCCGTCGGAGAATGCCAGCGTCTTGGCCGGCCCGTCGACCCGTAGGCCGGTCACCTCGCGGGTGTTGAGCACCTCGGCCGAGAACTTGCCGACCTGGCGCCGGGCCCGGGTGGTCAGGTCGCCGCCGGAGATGCCGTCCGGGAAGCCCAGGTAGTTTTCGATCCGGGAGCTCTGACCGGCCTGCCCGCCGACGGCCTGCCGTTCGACCAGCAGCGTCTTGAGGCCCTCGGAGGCGCCGTAGACGGCCGCGCCCAGCCCGGCCGGCCCGCCACCGACGATGATCAGGTCGTAGAAGTCGCGGTCGGGCGCGGTCGACAGCCCGGCCGCCTCGGCCACCTCGGTGGTGCTGGGCTGGGACATCGCCCGGCCGTCGGGGGTGACGACCAGCGGCACCGCCTCGGGACCGACCCCGGCCGCCTCGAGCAGGCGGCGGCCCTCGGCCTCCTCGGCCGACAGCCAGCGGTACGGCACCAGGTTGCGGGTGAGGAAGTCGCGCACCTGGAACGACTGCTCGTTCCAGCGGTGCCCGACCACCCGGATCGATTCCATCTCGCGGTCGCCGCTCTCGAGCCAGGCGTCGAGCAGGGCGTCGATCACCGGGTAGAGCTTCTCTTCCGGCGGGTCCCAGGGCTTGAGCAGGTAGTGGTCGACGTCCACCTGGTTGATGGCCTGGATCGCGGCGTCGGTGTCGGCGTACGCGGTGAGCAGCGCCCGCCGCGCGTTCGGGAACAGGTCCATCGCCTGTTCGAGGAAGTCGATGCCGTTCATCTGTGGCATCCGGTAGTCGGCCAGCATGACGGCGACGCGGCCGCCGCGCAGCTTGAGCTCACGCAGCGCCTCGAGTGCGTCGGCGGCGGCCGAGGCCCGGATGATCCGGTAGTTCTCGCCGTACCGCCGGCGCAGGTCACGGGCGATGGCGCGGGAGACGGAGGGGTCGTCGTCGACGGTCAGGATCGCGGGATGGCCCATGTGTCAAACCTCAGGGATGAGAGAACGTCGGGGCGCCGGGGACATTGAAGACGAGTTCGTCGGTGTAGCACCACCACCACTCCTCGCCGGGCTCGTACGACTGGACGAGCGGGTGGCCGGTCTCGTGGAAGTGGGCGGTGGCGTGCTTGGCCGGCGACGAGTCGCAGCATCCGACGTGGCCGCAGTTCTCGCACAGCCGCAGGTGGACCCAGCGGCCGCCGTTCGCGAGGCACTCGACGCAGCCGTCACCGGACGGCCGCACCTCGTCGATCGCGATCTCGTCGACGTGCGCGCACGGTTTGTTGCTCATGTTTCAAGCTCCTTGGGTCAGGTCGGAGAACTCGGGGTGGCGTTCCAGCCATCCGCTGACGAACGGGCAGGTGACCTTGACCGGGGTGGCCCGGTTGCGGGCGTCGGTGAACGCGGCGGCGGCCAGGCGCCCGGCCAGCCCCCGGCCCTCGAAGGCCTGGTCGATCTCGGTGTGCATGAGGTCGACGTAGGTGCCGTGGCGGCGGTAGTGCAGCACGCCGGCCACCTCGCCGCCGAGCAGGATCTCGTAGCGGTTCTGCTCGAAGCTGTCGACCACCGTCGCGTCGCCGGCGTCCCCGGTGGTGATCTGGGCGCTGCCCTCGACCCGTAGCTTGCGCCGGGCCCGCTCGTAGAAGGAGGTGCGGCCGAGCCGGATGACCTGGGCGGCGGCCGGGACCGGGGTGATCGCCAGCGCCTCGCCCTCGGTCACGTACCCCTCGATGATGCCGTCCACCTCGACCGCGAGCCGGCCGCTGCGGGCCAGCACGTCGAGGTCGAGCCGCTCGTCGACGGAGAGCATCAGCGACCGGTTGAAGGAGGAGTGGGCGGCCGAGGCGGTGACGATCAGGCCCTCGACGTTGGGCGAGACGATCGGGCCGCCGGCCGAGAAGGAGTACGCGGTGGAGCCGGTCGGCGTCGACACGATGACCGCGTCGGCCGCGTAGCTGACGAAGTTCTTTCCCTCGACGCAGATGCCGACGTTGGCCAGCCCCTCGCCGGGCACCCGGACCAGGGCGATGTCGTTGAACGCGGACACCTCTTTGCCGCCGGGGAGCGTGGTGCGCACGGCCGTGCGGGACTCGACGGTGAACCGGTGCTCGTCGAAGGCGGAGAGCGCGCCGGGCAGGTCGGGCAGGTCGACCTCGGCCAGGAAGCCGAGCCGGCCGACGTTGACGCCGAGCACCGGGGTCTTGCGTCCCTCGACCAGCCGCATGGTCCGCAGCATGGTGCCGTCGCCACCCAGGCTGACCAGCACCTGGGCCCGCTCGATCATCTCCTCGGGACTGACCGCGACGGCGTCACAGTCGATCCGGTTGATCTCGTCCTTCAACCCGAGAACGGTCACGTCGCGTGACTTGGCCCACTCGACGATCGCGGCGATGGCGGCGCCGCAGTCGCGCCGTGGGTGCAGCACGAGACCGACGACCTTGACCATGCCCACGACTACCCCCTGTCGGATTTCGCCGCGTCCACCCTCGCACGTCAGGTGGCCCGGCGGCGAGTCACCTCGTACGGTCCTCGGCCCATGTTGCCTGGAGATTTCTTGACACATTGTTAATAGATAGACAGACTCCGATGAGAGCGCTCTCCCATCCCCCCTTTCACCAGGAGTGAGCTATGGCCCGCCCCCTCAAGGCGGTCGTCGTCGCCGCGGCGGCTCTCGCCGCGATCGGCTTCGTCGCGCCTCCTAGTCAAGCCGCCGAACCGGACCCTTCCCCCTCGTTCGATCTGGCGCCCGGCATGCTCGCCGCGATGCGCCGCGACCTTCGTCTCGACGACAACCAGATCCGCGCCCGGCTGGCCACCGAGGCGGCCGCTCCGGTCGTCGAGAAACGGGCCCGGGCCGCGCTCGGTACAGAGTTCGGCGGCGCGTGGATCCCGGCCGGCGGCACCCGGCTGACCGTCGCCGTCACCTCGCCCACGGCCGCCGCCAAGGCCCGCGCCGAAGGGGCCGACGTCACGCTGGTCGCCCGCAGCGCCGCCGACCTCGCCGCCGACCAGGCGAAACTGGACCGGCGGTCCGCCCAGGCGGACCGAACGGCCATCCGGGGCTGGTACACCGACGTCGCCACGAACAGCCTGGTGGTGCGGGCGGCGCCGGGCCAGGAAGCGGCGGCGCGAGCGTTCGCGGCCGCGAGCGGCGCCGGCGCGGTCCGGGTCGAGATCACGCCCGAGCAGGCACGGCCGATGTACGACACCCGCGGCGGTGACCAGTACGTGATCAACGGCAACACGCTCTGCTCGGTCGGCTTCTCGGTCGCCGGCGGCTTCGTCACGGCCGGGCACTGCGGCGGGACCGGCAGCCCGACCCTCGGCTACAACAACGTCGCGCAGGGTACGTTCGCCGGCTCGTCGTTCCCCGGCAACGACTACGCCTGGGTCCGGACCAACGGCAACTGGGTCTCGCAGCCGTGGGTGAACAACTACTCGGGCGGGAACGTGACCGTGGCCGGGTCGCAGGACGCCGCGGTCGGCAGCTCGATCTGCCGCTCCGGGCGTACCAGCGGGTGGCGGTGTGGAACTCTGCTCGGCCGCGACGAGACCGTGACCTACCCGCAGGGCTCGGTGTCCGGGCTGAGCCGCAGCAACGCCTGCGCCGAACCGGGCGACTCCGGCGGCTCGTGGATCTCCGGCAACCAGGCCCAGGGCGTCACCTCGGGCGGCAGCGGCAACTGCACCTCGGGCGGCACCATGTGGTTCCAGCCGGTCAACGAGATCCTCGGCGTGTACGGGCTGTCGCTGACCACCACCGGCGGGGGCGGTTCGGGGCAGGCGATCATCAGCAACTGGAACAACAAGTGCATCGACGTGCCCGGCGCCAACTTCTCCGACGGCGTGCTGGTGCAGATGTACACCTGCAACCAGACCAACGCGCAGCGCTGGAACTCGGTCGGCGGCACGCTCCAGGTGCCGAACAACAAGTGCCTGGACGTGCAGTGGGGCAACACCGGCAACGGCACCCCCATCCAGATCGCCGGCTGCAGCGGCAACCCGGCCCAGCAGTTCGTCCTCAGCGCGGCCGGCGACCTGGTCAACCCCCAGGCCAACCGGTGCGTCGACATCAAGGAGTGGAACGGCAACGACGGCGCGCAGCTGCACCTGTGGGACTGCGTCGGCGGGGCCAACCAGAAGTGGCGCCGCGGCTGAGGCGGACTTTCAAGGTTCTTTAATGTTGCTTTAAGGGCGAGAGAGCGTTCTCTCGACAGAATTCACGGCCATGCGCCGCTTGCGAACAACACTGCTTACCGCCGCCGCGATCGTCGCGGCGGCGGGTACCGCCTGGATCGCCCTTCCCGCCTCGGCCGCTTCGGCGACCGCGACCGTCAAGACCGTCTCCGACTGGGGCACGGGCTGGCAGGCCGAGGTCACGATCGACAACGCCGGGTCGGCGATGTCGAACTGGAAGGTCGAGTTCGACCTGCCGGCCGGTGCCCGGATCGGCAGTTTCTGGGAAGCCGACATGGCCACCAGCGGCGCCCATCGCACGTTCACCAACCGGGGCTGGAACGGCTCGGTGCCGACCGGCGGGAAGGTCACCTTCGGCTTCGTCGGCGCCGGGGCCAAGCCGGTCAACTGCACGCTGAACGGCGCGCCCTGCGGCGGTGGCGGTGGCTCGGTCGCACAGCCGCCGGCCCAGCCACCGGCGGCGCAGCCGACCCAGCCGACGCAGGCACCCACCCGGCCGACCAAGCCCCCGGCCACTCCGCCGACGACCGAGCCGACCCAGGAGCAGCCGCCGCCGGCCGCGTCGAACGTCCTGCCGCTGACCGTCACCAACCGGACCGGGCGCGGCGACAAGGTGTTCCTGTACGTGCTCGGCACCAACCTGAGCACCGGCAAGCTCGGGTACGTCGACGCGGCGGGCGCCTTCCACAACTGGACCGGCGGGCAGCCTGTACCCGTACCCGCCCCCGACGTGGCCATCGCCGGACCCGGCAACGGAAGCGCGACCACCGTCAAGCTTCCCAAGGGCCTCTCCGGCCGGCTCTACATGTCCTTCGGCCAGAAGCTGGACTTCCGGCTCAGCACCGACGGCCTGGTGCAGCCGGCGCCGTGGGCCGGAGCCGACCCCAACCGGGACATCCTGTTCGACTGGTCCGAGTTCACCCTCGACAACGGCGGCCTGTTCCTGAACAGCTCGCAGGTCGACATGTTCGCGGTGCCGCACGTGGTCAGCGTGCGCGGCGGCGACGGAAAGACGATCAAGGCGGGCGAGCTCAAGGCGGGTGGCCGGCAGCGGGTGATCAACGCGATCAAGTCGCAGCCCGGTTTCGAGAAGACCGTGGTGACCCGGGCCGACGGAACCGTGCTGCGGGTGCTGGCGCCGGGCAAGGCAGCCGACGGCGGCCGGTTCAGCCCGACCTACCTCGACCCGTACATCACCGAGGCGTGGAACGCCTACACCGGAAAGACACTGACCGTGACGCCGTTCCTGGACCGGCCCGAGGTCAAGTTCTCCGGGCGTACGGCCGGGAACGTCATGAACTTCACCGACGCCTCGGGCCGCACCGTGGCCTCGTTCACCAAGCCCAGCACCAGCAACGTCTGGGGTTGCGACGGTGCGCTGGGCGCCCCCAACGACCAGACGGTCGGGCCGATCGCCCGGACCCTGTGCGCGGCGCTGCACCGGTCGACGCTGGGCCGGATCGACACTCAGCCCGGGGGCACGGCGGTCGACTTCTACAAGGGGTCACTCACCAATCACTACTCTCGGGTAATTCACGAGAACATGAGTGACGGCAAGGCGTATGGATTCGCGTTCGACGACGTGCAGAACCAGGAGTCGCTGGTGCACTCGGGCGACCCACGGACCGCGGGTATCGAGCTCACAGCCTTCTGAGGTAGTCACCGGGAGCCCGGCGCGTCAAGCGAAATTCCACGGAATGACGCGGCGCGCCGGGCTTTTTACCTGTCCGTAATCTGCGATTTCCGAGCGGTGTGACGGGCGGCACGAAAAAGCAATTCCAGGAATTGTCCGAATGCCCGGGGACTTGTTCGTCAACGTGTCAGACACGCACCACGACGGACGGAACGAGACGATGACCCTGGCCCCGGAGCAGGCGCCACCGGCGCCCGACCTCACCCCTGGCGAGCTCATGAGCACTCGCCAGCGCGTCAAACTCGTGCTGGTGCTGGGCGCGCTGATCGCGATCGGCCCGCTCACCATTGACATGTACCTCCCCTCGCTGCCCGCCATCACCGGCGACCTGAACGTCACGCCGGCCGCCGTGCAGCTGACCCTCACCGGCACCCTGCTCGGCCTGGCCCTCGGTCAGCTGGTGATCGGGCCGCTGTCGGACAAGCTCGGACGGCGTACCCCCCTGCTCGCCGGCGTCGCCGTGCACGTGCTCGCCTCGGTGATCTGCGTGATCGCCCCCAACCTGGCCGTCCTCGGCACCCTGCGCGTGCTGCAGGGCCTCGGCGCCGCCGCCTCGATGGTGGTGGCCATGGCCATCGTGCGCGACCTGTTCACCGGATACGCCGCGGCGACGCTGATCTCCCGCCTGATGCTGGTGATGGGCGCCGCCCCGATCCTCGCGCCGACCCTGGGCAGCATCACCCTGACCTGGACCTCGTGGCGCGGCGTGTTCGTCGTGCTGGCCGTCTACGGCATCGGCATCATCACGCTGACCGCCCTGGCCCTGCCCGAGACGCTCGCGCCCGAAAACCGGCGCAGCGGCGGCGTGGCGGGCACCCTGCGCGACTACGGGCGGCTGTTCGCCGACCGGTCCTACATCGGGCTGATCCTGGTCGCCGGGCTGGCCATGGCGGCCATGTTCGCCTACGTGTCCGGTTCGTCGTTCGTCTTCCAGGAACAATATGGTCTGAGCGCGCGGTCGTTCGGCTTCGTCTTCGGCGCCGGCGCGGTCGGCCTGATCGCCGCCACCCAGGCCAACCCGATCCTGCTCAAGCGCTGGAGTCCCGCCCGGGTGCTCAGCTCGGCCCTGGTCGTCGGCGCGGTGGCCGGCCTGGTCCTGCTGCTGATGGCCTCGACCGGCTTCGGTGGCCTCGTCGGCCTGCTGGTCCCGCTCTGGGTCGTGCTCGCCTCGGCCGGCCTGGCCCTGCCCAACGCGCCCGCGCTGGCGCTGTCCCGGCACGGCGAGGCCGCCGGTACGGCGGCGGCGCTGCTGGGCGCCGTGCAGTTCGGCGTCGGCGCGCTCGCGGCCCCGCTGGTCGGCATCCTCGGCACCGGTGCGACAGGCATGGCCCTGGTCATCGCCGGCGGCATGCTCGCGGCCAACCTGGTGCTGGTCGCGGTGGCCCGCCCGTGGCAGCTGCGCATCGACGAAAGCGAGCCCGCCGTCGCGGTCGCGCACTGAGCGGTGATCGGCGTCGCGACCGAGCGGCGCGAGGTTTCTCTTTTCGGTCCAGAGGCAGAGACTACGAGCATGCGTGAAGGTACGCGCCGGTGGGCGTGGCTCGGTGTGCTCGTGGTCGGCCTGATCCTCTACGTCGTGGTGCTGCGTACGCTGATCAGCACGCAGAACCCGAACTTCGTACCCGCCCTGATCCTGCTCGGTGCGACAGTCGTCCCGCTGGCCTTCCTCACCTTCGCCCAGGCGCGGACCGGGCAGTGGCAGGTGCCCGCGTCCGCGCTCGTGGTGTCCGGCTTCTTCGGCGGCGTGATCGGCACCGTGGTGGCCGGCACGCTCGAATACAACACGATGCACGACCTCGGCGCCCTGCCGATGCTCCTCGTCGCGCTGATCGAGGAGGCGGCCAAGCTCATCGTGCCGGTCGTCCTGCTGTTCACCGTGCTGGCCCGCCACCAGCGCCGCCTCCCCTCGGACGGCCTGATCATCGGGGTGGCCGCGGGGATGGGTTTCGCCGCGCTCGAGACCATGGGGTACGCCTTCAGCGCGCTGCTGTCCTCGCAGGGCAACATCGGCGCGGTCGAGCAGACCCTGTTCATCCGCGGCCTGACCGCCCCCGCCGGCCACACCGCCTGGACCGGCCTGACCGCCGGCGCGCTGTGGGCCCTGCTGGCGTCCCCGTCCGGCCGACGCTTCCTCGAGTTCGCCCTCACCTTCCTGGGCGCGGTCATCCTGCACACCCTGTGGGACACCTTCTCCGGCGCGATCACCTTCGCGATCCTGGCCGTGATCAGCCTGGGCTGGCTCTTCTGGGCCCTGCACCGCTACCGCGCCTTCGGCGACCGCCTCTTCACCGTTCCCCTGGCCCACACCTGACCGACCGTGCGCGAAATCGCCGCGGGAAAGCCGGGCGGGATCCGTCCGCAACCTTGATCACGGGTACGGCGTGTAGTGCCCCTGACAGAACACGTCGGAGGGATCGGGGTCGACGGTGGCGGCTGAATCCCCGATGAGCTTCGCCGAGGTCTACGCCGCGCAGTACGGCGAGCTGGAAGCCGGGCGAGCCGCGCCGCCCGGCCGAGACCGGAGGATCAAGAGCCGCGAGACCGGAGGATCAAGAGCCGGATGTCGTAGCTCGGTGGGTGGTGCTGACCGTCGCTCACGCCGAGGGCCCTTCGGGCTACGTGCGTAAATGGTCGCGCTTAGGAAAAGCGCACTAAACGGTGGGGTGGCGCTGGGACGGGATCGGGCGGGGTTTGCCGCCCGCGGCGAGGTAGGCCGACTGGGCCCGGGCGGCCAGCGCCGGTGAGCCGCAGTCGACGGCGATCTGCAGGCCCTCGCGCAGGACGCGGCGGGCCTGCGGACGGCGGCGGGCCGCGTTCAGGGCGGTGCCGAGGTCGACCAGCGCCTGCGCGTACTCGAAGCGGCGGGGTGAGCGCTGCAGCACCTTGACCGCCTCGTCCAGCGCGCCTATCCCGGGGCCGCCGGGCACGATGCCCTCGACCCTCAGCGCGCGGCCGAGGGCCGACGCCGGGCCGGACCGGCGGGCCAGGCCCACCTCGGCCGCGACCAGGCGGGCCGCGGCCTCGGTGGCGCCGGTCGCCACCAGCGCCGCGGCCGCGGCCGACCGCCAGGGCAGCACGCCGGGCCGGTCGGCCTGCCGGGCGGCCAGGCGTTCACCGCAGGCGAAGAGGTCGGCCAGCGCCTCGCCGACCAGGCCGGCACACGCGTAGAAGCGGCCCCGGGCGTAGCGCAACGCCAGCATGCTGGGGGTGTCGGTCAGTTCGCCCCGGAAGCCGATCAACAGTTTTTCGGCGCCGGGCACGTCGCCGGTGTCCAGACGGGTCGAGACCCGGCGGGCGCGCAGCAGCACGGCGGCGTCGTCCCACGGGTCGTCGGCCAGCATGCGGGCGGCCAGCTCGCCGTCACGTTCGGCGCCGGCCAGCCGGCCCAGGCGACGGCCGACCGAGGCGCGCAGCGAGTAGGCCGCGGCCAGGGCGGGGCCGGCCCGCCAGCGGCCGGCCGCGTCAAGGGCCACGCCGCAGTTGGCGAAGGCCGTCTCGAGTTCATCGGCGTCGGCCCGCGCGGCCGTGGCCCGCAGATAGCGCGACAGGTCGGCCTGGTCGGCCGGTGGGGGCACGGGCGCCCGCAGGCGGACCTGGGGGCTCGAAGTGATGTTCCGAGCGGGGTCCGCCAACCCCAGACGGTTGTCACTGACTCGCATGGTTCGTTCCTACCCCCTCCGGGTCCGGAATTACCACGTCGGGCGGCGACGAATTCCGCGCATAACGATTCCGGCAGATGCGAGAGCCGGGGCCTTCGCGTGCTGGCAGATGCGACCGTAGGGTGGGCTGGTGACGACGTATCGCATCGGTGAGGCGGCCGATCTTCTCGGTGTCAGCCCCGACACGGTACGCCGGTGGATCGACGCCGGCCGGCTCGCGGCGGCGCGCGACGGGCAGGGGCACCGGGCGGTCGCCGGCGCCGACCTGGCCGCGTTCGCCCGCTCACTGGCCGACGAACCCGACCCGGGCTCGACCCGGTCGTCGGCCCGCAACCGGCTGCCGGGCATCGTCACCGCGATCTCCCGCGACACGGTGATGGCCCAGGTCGACATCCAGGCCGGCCCGTTTCGTGTGGTGTCGCTGATGAGCCGGGAGGCGGTCGACGAGCTCGGGCTCGAGGTCGGTTCGCGAGCGACAGCTGTGATCAAGTCGACCACCGTCGTGGTGGAACGGGGAGGAACATGATGAAGAAGCGGATTGTCGCGCTGGCCGTCGCGCTGGCGCTGACCGGGTGTGGCTCGTCCGAAACGGACAAGCCGGCACCGACCCCACCGAGTCCGCGGGGTGGCGGCGTCACCGGGCAGCTGACCGTGCTCGCCGCGGCCTCGCTGACCGAGTCCTTCAACCAGATCGGCAAGAACTTCGAGGCCGCCAACCCCGGGGCCAAGGTCACTTTCTCGTACGGGGGCAGCTCCGGCCTGGCGACGCAGATCACCTCGGGCGCACCGGCCGACGTCTTCGCCTCGGCCAGTCCGGCCACCATGAAAACGGTGACCGACGCCGGCGACGGCGCGGCCACCCCGGTCACCTTCGTCAAGAACCAGCTGGTGATCGCCACGGCCAAGGGCAACCCGAAGGGCATCACCTCGCTGGCCGCACTGGCCAGACCCGACTTCAAGGTGGCGCTCTGCGCCGAGCAGGTGCCGTGCGGCGCGGCGGCGAAAAAGGCCCTGGCCGCGGCCGGCGTCAAGGTCACCCCGGTCACCCAGGAACAGGACGTGAAGGCAGCCCTGGCCAAGGTCAAGCTGGGTGAGGTGGACGCGGCGCTGGTCTACCGTACGGACGCCAAGGCGGCCGCGGCCGACGTGGACGGCGTCGAATTCCCCGAATCGGCCAAGGCGATCAACGACTATCCGATCGTCGCCCTGAAGAACGCGGCCAACCCCGCCGCGGCCGCGGTGTTCGTCGCCTATGTCCAGTCCGAGCCCGCGCAGAAGGTGCTCGCCGACGCGGGGTTCCAGAAGCCCTGAGGCGCCGCGCACCCCTGGCTCTGACGCTGCCCGCGCTGCTCGGGCTGGCGTTCCTGGTCCTGCCGCTGCTCGGGCTGCTGATCCGGGCGCCGTGGGCGACGCTGCCCCAACGGCTGGCCGAGCCCGGCGTGCTGGCCGCGCTCCGGCTGTCGCTGCTGACCGCGACCCTGGCCACCGCGCTGTGCCTGCTGCTGGGCGTGCCACTGGCCTGGCTGCTGGCCCGCGGCGGCCGGCCCGGCCTGCGGTTCGTCCGAGCCCTGGTGACGGTGCCGCTGGTGCTGCCGCCGGTGGTCGGCGGGGTGGCGCTGCTGCTGGTGTTCGGCCGGCGCGGGCTGCTCGGGTCGTGGCTGGACGCCACGTTCGGGGTGAGCCTGCCGTTCACCACGGCCGGGGTGGTGGTGGCCGAGGCCTTCGTGGCGATGCCGTTCCTGGTGATCGCCGTGGAGGGGGCGTTGCGGGCGGCCGACGCCCGGTACGAGGAGGCGGCGGCGACGCTCGGGGCGACCCGGTGGACCACGTTCCGACGGGTGACGCTGCCGCTGATCGGGCCCGGGGTGGCGGCCGGGGCGGTGCTCTGCTGGGCCCGCGCACTGGGCGAGTTCGGGGCGACGATCACGTTCGCCGGCAACTTTCCCGGGCGTACCCAGACCATGCCGTTGGCCGTTTATCTCGCCCTGGAACAGGACCTGGACACGGCCATCGTGCTCAGCCTGGTCCTGCTCGTCGTCTCGGTGACGATTCTGGCGGCGCTGCGCGATCGGTGGCTGACCACGTGAGCCTGGACGCGCGTCTGGTCGTGCGGCGGCCCGGGTTCACGCTCGACCTGGAGCTGACGGCCGAGCCGGGTGAAGTGGTGGCGCTGCTCGGGCCGAACGGAGCGGGCAAGACGACCGCGCTGCGCGCCCTGGCCGGGCTGGAACGAACCGACGGGCACATCACGCTGGACGGGGAACGGCTCGACGGGATGCCGCCCGAGCAGCGGCGGATCGGCGTGGTGTTCCAGGACTATCTGCTCTTCCCGCATCTGAGCGCCCTCGAGAACGTGGCGTTCGGGCCGCGCTGCCGGGGCGTGGGCAAAGCCGAGGCACGGCGGGCGGCGCTGGACTGGCTGACCCGCGTCGGGCTGGCCGAACACGCCCGCAAGAAGCCGCGTCAGCTCTCCGGCGGGCAGGCCCAGCGGGTGGCCCTGGCCCGCGCCCTGGCCACCGAGCCGCG
The DNA here is from genome assembly GCF_043197135.1 of Actinoplanes sp. NPDC049265. Classification (NCBI taxonomy): domain Bacteria; kingdom Bacillati; phylum Actinomycetota; class Actinomycetes; order Micromonosporales; family Micromonosporaceae; genus Actinoplanes; species Actinoplanes sp. NPDC049265. The sequence goes on from NZ_JBICSP010000002.1 coordinate 371,760, forward strand.
CCTGCTGCTGCTGGACGAGCCGCTGGCCGCCCTGGACGCACGCACCCGGGTCGATACACGCGCGCACCTGCGGACCCGGCTGACCGGCCACCCCGGCGCCACGGTGCTGGTCACCCACGACCCGCTGGACGCCATGATGCTGGCCGACCGGCTGGTCATCGTCGAGGACGGCGCGGTCGTGCAGACCGGGGACGCGGCGACGATCACCAGCCGGCCGCGGACCGACTACGTCGCCCGGCTGGTCGGGCTCAACCTCTACCGGGGCGTCGCGGACGGGCACACCGTACGCGTGAACGCCGATTTCGACCTGATCGCCCGCGACCCGCACACCGGCGACGTGTTCGTGGCGTTCCCGCCGGCCGCGGTCGCGCTCTGGGCCGAACGGCCGTCCGGCAGCCCCCGCAACACCTGGCCGGCCGAGGTCACAGCGGTCGCGCGGCACGGTGACAGCCTGCGCGTCGAACTGACCGGACCGGTGCCGGTGGCCGCCGACGTGACACCGGCCGCGGCGGTCGAACTCGGCCTCGAACCGGGCCGCCGGATCTGGGCGACCGTCAAGGCTTCCGAAGCCCATAGTTATCCCGCGTAGACTCACCGTCGTCTATCGAGAGCGAGGTGGGCGTGCACGCCGGATTTGCGCTGCTCTCCGTCCTCGCGGCGGGGCTGATGACCGCGCCGGCCCCGAGCCCCGAGCCGGCGGCCGCGGCCCCGTCCCGCACTGTCACGCTGATCAGTGGCGACCAGCTGCGGGTGGCGGCCGACGGGCGGACGGCGAGCCGGGTCACCGGCTCCGCGCGGTCCGGGGTGGCGCTGCTCTCCCGCTATGTCGACGGGCGCCTGTCGGTGCTGCCGATCGACGCCCTGCCGCTGCTCAACGACGACCGGCTCGACCCGCGGCTGTTCGACGTCACCGGCCTGATCGCCGCCGGCTACGACGACCGCCGGGCCGACCTGCCACTGATCGTCACCGCACCCGAGGGCTCGGCGGTGGGCGCGCGGTTCGCCGGGGCGCCGGCCCGGGAACTGGCCGCGCTCGACGGCTCGGCGGTACGCGTGACCCGGGCGCAAACCCCGGAACTGTGGACGGCGCTGCTCGGCGGCACCGTCGCCTACCGCAAGGTGTGGCTGGACGGGCTGGCCCAACCACAGAGCGACGTGAGCATCCCGCTGGTCGGCGCGCCGGCCGCCTGGGCCGAGGGGCTGACCGGCGGTGGCGTCCGGGTCGCGGTACTGGACAGCGGCATCGACGTCGACCATCCCGACCTGGCCGGAGCGGTGGCCGAAACGGCCGACTTCACCGGTGCCGGCGTCGACGGCACCGTCGACCGGACCGGACACGGCACACATGTCGCGTCGATCATCGCGGGGTCGGGGGCGGCGTCGGCCGGCCGCTACCGCGGTATGGCACCGGACGCCAAGCTCTACAGCGCGACCGTGTGCACGGCGGGCGGCTGTCCCGAATCGGCCATCCTCGACGGCATGTCGTGGGCGGTGCGTGACCGCGGGGCCAAAGTGGTCAACCTGAGCCTGGGCGAACCGGACACACCCGGCACCGATCTCCTCGAGGAGGCCGTGGACAAGCTGACCGCGGCGTACGGGGCATTGTTCGTGGCCGCCGCGGGCAACGGCGGCCAGGTGCTGTCGCCCGCGGCGGCGCCCGCCGCCCTGTCGGTCGGTGCCTCCACCGAGGAGGACGAGCTGGTCCGCGGCACCGCCGGCCGGGTCGACATCGTGGCCCCCGGGGTCGACATCACCGCCGCCCGGTCCGGTGAGTCGGCGCTGCCCGGGTCGGCGTACACCACTCTCAGCGGCACCTCCACCGCCGCGCCGCACGTGGCCGGCGCCGCCGCCCTGCTCGCGCAACAGCATCCGGAATGGACTCCCGCACAGCTCGCGGCCGCGCTGATCGACTCGGCCACCCGGCTGGCGGGCGGCCCCGGCCGGCTCGACGTGGCCAAGGCCATCGCCGCGACCTCCCTCCCGCCCGTCGTGACCGGCCTGGCCGCGTGGCCGCCGGCGCGAAGCACGCTGGCGGTCGACTTCCGCGACCGCACCGGGGTGGCGACCCGGCGGGTGCTGGCGTCGGCGTCGGACGGCCGCCGTTTCGTCGACCTGTCCCGCGGCGGGATCGTGGCCGTGCCGGCCGGCCGGTGGACCGTGAACGCGGCGATCGCCGAGGCGGACGGCGCGGTGACGCTGATCCGGCGTACGGGCGTGGCGGTCACCCGGTCCGGGCGGCTGACGCTGGACGCCCGCACGGGCGAGCCGGCCACGATGCCGCCGCCCCGGCCGGACGCCGCCCAGACGTACGCGATGGCCGGGCTGGCCGACCCGGGGCTGAGCGTGCAGGCGGCGAGCTTCACCCAGATCTTCGCGGCGGCGGACGGCCCGGTCACCGCGGCCGCGCGCTGGGCCGCCGCCGACGCCGAGTGGACGTTCCGGTCGGCGACGCTGCCCGTGCGGACCGAGCCGGTGCGCTTCGACCGGCGGCCCGGCGGGGCGGTCGCGTTCACGTCGCCGTTCGCGGAGAGGTTCGCGCTCGAGGTCTCGTACGACAATGGCGAAACCTGGCGGCGCCCGTTGTTCACGCGCGTCGGCGATCGGGGGGTCGCCTATCTGCGCCCGCCGCCCGGTGCCCCCGTGTCCGTGCGGGCCACCTCAGGCGACGGCCACGGCAACGAGGTCCGGCAGACCCTGCCCGGCTGAGTCCCTTTCGGCGTGACGTGGCCTGGGTGCGGCTGGGTACGGCCCGCTGCGGCTGGGTGCGGGGTTGGGGCGGGCTTCAGGCGGCGGGGTTGCCACGTCGCGGTGTTTGCCGCCGGTTCCGCATCGCGTCCGTTCCGCCGGTGGTAGCCCGTGGCGGCATATCGGTCCCGGATACCGCCCCGGGCCTACCACTGTCAGTTCTAGTGGTAGGGCCGGGCGGCGTGCGGGCGGGGCTACCACTGGGTTGGGCGCTCGCGGTCGGCGGTGGTCGGGGTGCGGCGGAAAAGGCCGGCGGGCATGCCGAACTCGCGCTTGAACGCGTGGGCGAAGGCGAACTCGGAGCCGTACCCGATCTCACCGGCTATCGCCGCGAGCGGGGCGTCGGTCTGGCGCAGACGCCGGGCGGCGATGGTGAGCCGCCACCACGCGACGTAGCGCAGCGGCGACAGGCCCAGCGTGTCGGTGAAGCGCCGGTTGAAGGTGCTGCGCGACAAGCCGGCCAGCGCCGCCATCCGCTGGACGGTCCAGGGCTCGGCCGGCGCCTCGTGCACGCGCTGGAGCACCTTCACGATGGCGGGATCGCCGCCGGAGACGTCCAGGGCGTGCCGGTCGGTCCACCGCCGCAGGATCCACACCAGCAGCAGGTCGAGCACCGCGGCCCGGATGGCCCGGTCACCGGCCCGATCGTCACGGCGATCGCCGGCCCAGTCGCCGGCCCAGTCGCCAAGGCGGTCGCCAGCCCGGATGGTCCGGTCGCCAGCCCAGTCGCCGGGGCGGTCGCCGGCCCGAGTGGCCCGGTCGCCGGGCGAGTCGCCAAGGCGGTCGCCGGCCCGGACGGCCCGGTCGCCGGGGCGGTCCCAGTCGATGAGGTCGATTGCGCTGCGCCAGGCGTCAGCGCCGTCGTTGCCGCCGCAAAGACCGTCGCGGGGCAGGAGCACGTGATCGGGCATCGCGTCGAGCAGCGGCTGGACCGATCGCCGGCGCAGCTCGTACGCACCGCACAGTATCTCCACGACCGGCCCGCCGCCGGTGCCGTCGCCCAGGTCGGGGCCGTCGGCGTGCTCGTCGGGCAGCGCCCGGAAGTCGGGGAAGGGCCGGTTCCCGAGCGCATGCACCGTGCCCCGCGGCAGGAACAGGACGTCGCCGGGGGTGAGTGCCACGGGCGGCCCGGACGCCGGGGAGAACCAGCAGCCGCCCTCGACGATCAAGTGGAAGCCGGCGCCGTGGTATGGCCCGAACCGGTTGCCCCAGTGCCCGGTGCGCCGGGTCCGTCGGAAGAACGCGTCGCCCTCCCGCAGCGTCATGATCACCTGGCTGAGCACATCCACCCGGCCACGATAGTGATCCGGCCGCGCATGAAGTCCGGCCGCGCGCGCATGGCCCGGCCGGTCTTCCCTCCTTAGCGTTGTGGGCATGCCCGCATATGTCGTCATCGATCTGAAGGTCACCGACCCGGAGGGGTTCGGCCGGTACGCGAAGGAGGCGGCCGAGGTTCTGGCCCGGTTCGGCGGCCGCAACCTCCTGGTCGACTTGAAGCCCATTGTGCTGGAGGGACCGTGGCAGCCGGCCGGCCTGGTGATCCAGGAGTTCCCGGACGCCGCGACCGTGGACCGGTGGTACCGCTCGCCCGAGTATCAGCGCCTCACTGAGCTGCGGCAGCGGTCCTCCGAGGCGACCATGGTGGCCGGCGCGTCCGGGTAGCGTGGGCCCGGTGGACGCACTGGACCTGGCCGGCTTCCGTGCCGCCGTCGCACGCATGTATCTGGCCGAGACCGACGTCCGGGGCTGGCGCGCCGCCCGCGACGAACTGTTCCGTGACCATCCGCAGTCGCCGATCCCCCGGGACGCGTCGTTCGACGGGCTCAACTACTTCCCGCCGGACGACGCGGCCGTGGTCGAGGCGGTGGTCGAGCCGGCCGGCGGCGAGATCGAGATCGACACCGGCGGGCCCGACGGTGTGTGCCGGTACACCCGCGTCGGTGTTCTCGACACGCCGTTCGGCGAGCTGTCGCTGTGGTGGCTGGCGGCCTACGGCGGCGGCCTGTTCCTGCCGGTTCGCGACGCCACGTGCGGCCCGGAGTCGTACGGCGGCGGCCGCTATCTCACCGACACGGTCAAGGGCACGCACGGCCGCGGGGTGGTCCCGCTCGATGCCGACCGTGTCCGGCTCGACTTCAACTACCTCTACAACCCGAGCTGCGCGTACGACGACCAGTGGCTCTGCCCCCTCGCCCCGCCGGAGAACACGGTGCGGGCCGAGATCCGGGCCGGCGAACTGAGGTACCACTGATCCCTTGGACCTGCGGCCGGCCGACGATCCGACGTGGTTCCCGCCCGGGGCCAAACACCGGTACACCCGCCCCTGAAGGATCTCAGGGGCGGGTGTACCGGATCGGGTCAGAGGGTCAGGCCCCAGCTGTTCAGTGTGCCGGTGTCCAGGGAGGCCGCGTCCTGCACCCGGAGCTTCCAGGCGCCGGTGGCGGTCTCGCCGCTCAGGTTGACGGTGTAGGTCTTGACGATGTTGTCGGCGCTGCCACCCTCCCGGTTGTGCAGGACGTAGGCGGTGCCGTCCGGCGCGATCAGGCTGACCACCAGGTCACCGATCCAGGTGTGGGTGATGTTGACGCTGACCGTGCTGGCCGACGACGGCGTCGCCTCGCAGCCGCTGATCACGATCGTGCTCTCGACCGTGGCGTTGTCGTTGATCGGCAGGTTGGCCGCGGTGGTGCTGTCGCAGCCGGGCAGGCCGTTGACGGTCAAGGTCAGGCTCACCGTACGGGCGACCGACGGCGACGTGGCCACCAGCGTGATCGGGTAGCTGCCGGAGCCGAGCGTGTCGCTGGTCGTGATGGTGGCCGTGGTCGCGCCGCCGGCGGTGACCGAGGCCGGGTCGAACGCGACCGAGACGCCGGCCGGCAGCCCGCTGGCCGAGAAGGTGACCTCCTCGGGGTCGCCGGCGATGACCGTGGTGCTCACCGTGGTGGTGGCCGAGTCGCCCGGGTCGACCGTGAGGGCGGTCGGGGACGCGGCGGCGGTGAAGTTGTTGGCCACGCAGTTGTCGTTGTCGGAGCCGGCCACGTTGACCGCGTTCCACGCCGACTGCACGGCCTTGTACTCGGTGCCGCACAGGCCGTAGAGGTCGGCCGCCGCGGAGAGCGAGTGGGCCCGGGCGGTGTTGGCCGGCGTGGTCGTGTTGATGTAGCCGGTGTTCGAGACGAAGTAGGTGTCGAGCGCGCGGAACCAGATCTTCTCGGCCTTGTCCCGGCCGATGCCGGTCACCGGGGCGGCCGAGCCGCAGACCGGGGAGGTGCCGTACGCGGTGGCGCCGGTGCCCTCGGCCAGGTCGAAGAAGAAGTGGTTGGCCACACCCGAGGAGTAGTGCACGTCGACGTTCTTGGTCGAGGTCGACCAGCAGCTGTGCGAGGTGCCGTCGAGCGACGGGTTGTACATGTAGCGCAGCGGCTCGCCGGTACCGAAGATGTCGATCTTCTCGCCGATGTCGTAGTCACCCGCGTCCACGGCGTTGTCCGCGTAGAACTCGACCATGGAACCGAAGATGTCGCTGGTGGCCTCGTTCAGGCCGCCGGACTCGCCGGAGTAGGTGAGGCCGCCGGGCACCACGTTCTCGGTGACGCCGTGCGACATCTCGTGGCCGGACACGTCCAGCGCCACCAGGGGGCGGGCGTTGCCCTCGCCGTCGCCGTAGGTCATCTGGGCGCCGTCCCAGAACGCGTTCACGTACGCGCTGCCGTAGTGCACCCGGGACGGCACGCCGGTGCCGTTGCCGAAGATGCCGTTGCGGCCGTGCACGTTGGTGAAGTAGTCGAACGTCTTGGCCGCGCCGTAGTGCGCGTCCACCGCGGCCGAGGCCCGGTCGCTGTTGGCGCCGGTGCCCCAGACGTTGTCCGGGTCGGTGAAGGTGGCGCAGGTGCCCGAGGTGCGGTTGCCCATGTCGCAGGTCCGCCCGTCGCCGTGCGAGGGGTCGACCAGCGAGTACGACGAACCAGACTGCGTCGCGTCGACGTCCACGGCCCCGGTGTAGATGCCGTTGCCGGTGCCGACGACCTGCTCGATCTCGTCGTAGGAGCCGATCGCTTTGCCGGTCTTGGCATCGACGATGACGTGCAGCTTGGACGGCGTCTGCCCGTCCGGGGCCCAGCCGGTGACGACTGTCTCCCAGGCCAGTTGCCCGCCGCCGCTGCTCGCGTCGACGAACAGTTCCGGCGTACCGGTCGAGGTCGCCTTGCCCTTGAACGTCTTCGTGGCGGCGGCGCGAGCCTTGGCTTGGGCGTAACCCGGGGTGGTGTCCAGGCTCAGCGGCGCGGCCAGGCCGGCCGAGGCGCCCGCGAACGAACCGTCCTTCCTGGTCCGGACAACGATGTCACCGCCGTACACGCGGAGGCCGTCGTACTTGCGTGTGTAGCGGACGACACCGAGGCCGGTGCTGTCGGTCTTGCTGCTGTAGACCGTGAACGCGTCCTTGGCCGAGGCGCGGACGGCCGCGCTGTGGGCTTTGAGGGCGGTGCCGGCCGCGACGAGCGGGGACGGTGCCGGGGCGGGTGGTGCGGCGGACGCGCTCACGGCGGTGACCGCGAGTCCGGATCCGGTCAGCAGGGTGATGCCGACCAGGGCGAGAGCCGATTTCAAGCTGATCTCCCCACAGAGAAGGTGAGACTTCCTCGATAACGGACATCATGGAAGGTTCAACGTTCATGGGGAAGAGATCGAAGCCTATGAATTTAATTTTTATGTTTCCCAGGGGTTTCTCCGCTGGTCAGCGCCAGACGGTGGCATGGTCACGAACCGCGCCGGCCAAGGTCCCTTTCTCGTTCAGCGAGAAGACACCCGCCGATCGGCCGTCGGTGACCGTCCGGCCGCCCTTGATCAGAACCGCCCGGCCGTTGACCGAACCGGCGATCCAGCCCCGCTCGTTGACGTCGCTCATCGACCCGGCGAGCTCGGTGCGCCGGCCCGCCCGCCAGCGGAACGAGCCGCCACTGTGGTTGGACCCGACCACCAGACCGTCGTCGTTGACGGCGACGGCGCCACCCGGGCCCAGATCGGTCATCCGACCGTCACGCCACAGGAACGCGTGCGAGACACCGGCCGCGGTCTGGCTGGTGCCTACGATCCAGCCCCGCTCGTTGATGTCCGCCGGCACCGACTCGAGTCCGCCGAGCGTACCCAGATCGGTGGTTGTGCCCTTGTCCCAGAGAAAGCCGCGCCGGCCGGTCCGCAGGTTGCGCACGCCGATCACCTGGGTCCGGTTGTTGATGCCGGAGGCACTGCGCCCGGTCCCGACCACGACGAGCTTGTTCCTCGCCCACAGAAAGCCGTTCGAGCCGGTGAGCGTCTGCAGATCACCGACCACTTCGTCGCGGTCGTTGACGGCCAGCGCGATGCCGGCCGGGGCCAGCTCGAGCGGCTTGCCGTGCCGCCACAGACACGGCCGGACGTCGATCGGCCCCGCCTGGCTGAAGCCGACCACGACGCCGTGCTCGTTGATGTCGCGAGCCAGTGTCGCGTACCCGCCGGGTAGTGGCCGCAGCTCGGTGCGTCGCCCGTCCCGCCACACGAACGCGCGCGGCGGCTGGATCTCGTCGTCGGTCACCACTGTCGCGGTCAGGATCACCTCGTCCCGGCCGTTGACATCGGTGGCCACGCTGTCGGTGAAACCGCCGGGATGGATGTCGGTCGCGGCCAGCGGCGAAGCGGCCTGTACGGCGATCAGCAACGTGCTCAAAATTGCCTTCATGGTCTGATCAACGGCGTCAGGTCGCCGACGTGGCGGATCGCGCACAGCAGCGCGGTGGCCAGCTCAACCGCACCGCCATCCGCGTACCACCCTCTCCGGGCAGAACACCTGGGGCGTGGGGTGCGAGGCTGGGCGGGTGGTTGTGGCATCGACGAGCGCCTGGCCGGCGCGGCAGAGGGAACTGGCCGACTTCTTGCGCCGTCGCCGGGACGGCTTGTCGCCGGGGCGGGCCGGGCTGCCGGACGACCCGCGGCGGCGGACACCGGGGTTGCGCCGCGACGAGGTGGCCCGGATGGCCAACATGTCGGAGAACTACTACGAACGCCTGGAGCGCGGACGCGGCCCGCAGCCGTCGGCCACCATCCTCGCCGGTCTGGTCCGGGCGCTGCGGCTCGGGCCGGACGAAAGCGACTACCTCCATCATCTGGTCGGACACGCCGCTCCGGCCGCACCGTCCCCCGACGACCGGCCCGACGCCGAGCTGCTGCCGGTGCTGAACGCCCTCGACGCGGCGTCGCCGGCGTTCATCTGCACCGAGATCGCGACCGTGGTGACGCAGAACGAACTCCACGGCGCGCTGTTCGGGGACCTCGCCGGTCTGGCCGGGCTGGAACGCAACCTGATCTGGCGCTGGTTCCGCGGCCCACACGGGTGCCCGGAACCAGCCGCCGAGGCGACCGGGCGGACGTACGTGGCCGATCTGCGCGCGGTCCTGGCCCGGCACCACCGCGACCAGGCCGCGGCCACGCTGGTGGCGACGCTGCGGGCGAACAGCGCCGAGTTCCGCCGGATGTGGGACGAGCACCGCGTGTCGGCACCGAGCTGTCCGACCGTGACCGTCGCCGACGAGCGGGTGGGCCTGCTCGAGTTCGCCTGCACCGTGGCGGTCAGCCCGCGATCCGGGCAGCGACTGGTCGTCTTCCGGGCCGTTCCGGGCACCCCCACGACGGCGCGGCTGGCCCGGCTCCGCCTCGGATCGACGGTCAGTGGCTGAGTAGGCCGGCGGAACCGATCATGGACGCATGTCACCGCACCGCGGCCCGGCCGCTGTCACCATGGTCGTCCGTTTCTCCGTCGACCCGGACCGTCAGGACGACCTGATCGCCGCGCTCGACGCGACCGGTGCGGTGATGCGCCGCCGGCCCGGGTTCCTCGGTTCGGCCTGTTACGCCGGCACGGACGGCGCCCACGTGGTCAACATCTCGCACTGGGCCAGCCAGGCCGACCTGGAAGCGGCCCGCGCCGACCCGGCCGGAACCGTGCTGGCCCAGCGGATGTTCGACATCGCCACCCCGGACCCGGTCCACTGCGTGCTGCGCTCCACCCTCGAGCCGCCCGCGGCCTGACGCCGGGCCTCCTCCGTTCGCCCGCGGCCGGCCGCGGCCCGCGCGGTTCGCTCAATGCCAATACCGAGGTGCACGGGCCGGAAGAGGCCCAAGTAATCGAGGCCTGACAATTGCGCGGCCGGGCCGTAGGGAATTTGGTGAGACGCTCTCGCCACCGATTTCCGCCGGCAATGGTTGAATTCGCATCTCACCCGGCTTTCCGAAGTTGACATCACTCGCTCGGATCATCGCCGATCTCGAATATTTCGTCCACGCCGCCGAGCCGCATGATTTGGTGAACGATCGGAGACGGGTTGCGCAGGGTGAGGTGTGCGCCTCGGTCTGCGACGGTGGTGCGTGCGTCGAGTAAAGCGGTGATACCCGCGGCGCTGAAGAAGCACACCTCCGACAGATCGAGCGTCAAGGTCAACGGTGACATGCGGTCGAGCGTGGCGGCGATCTCTTCGGCCAACGCCGGCACTGTCGCCATGTCGAGCTCGCCCGCGACCGTGATCACGACTACGGGGCCTTGCTTTCTGACGCCAAGATCGAGTTGCGGATCAGGCGTTCGCGAATAGTTGGACCCTGGTCGACCCGGCACAATCCTTTCCCTCGAATCTTCGTCGCGATTCTTGGCCTGGCGCGGCTGCGCGTTCTCTCGAACAAACCTTAGTACGACTTCCCTGGCTCTCCTATCCGGGACCAAAGTCCCGAAGTTAAGGACTTTGGTCCCGAATCGTCGGGACTTTGGTCCCGACCCGCGCTGCCTCCGGGTGCTAATCGATTGCCATTACCACCGATTACGGCACGGTGGTACAGGCTCAGTCAGGGTGCCTACTGACTATGAGGGAGTTCGCTATGACCACGATCCTCATTGCCGAAGACGAGGACGACATCCGCGAGGTGTTACGACGCCTGTTCGCTCGGGCCGGGTTCACCGTCCAGACCGCGCCCGACGGGCGCGCCGCGCTGGAGCTGGCCCGCCGGCACCCACCGGACATCGTGCTCACCGACCTCGACATGCCGTTCCTCGACGGGCTGCAACTGTGCGAGGCCATCCGCCAGGACGCCGCCCTCACCGCTGTCCCCGTGGCCATCCTGAGCGGGGGTCTGCGACCCGGCGACCCGCGTATCGCCGGCGCACACGTCTGCGGTGTGCTGCTCAAACCGTTCGCCGGCCAGGACCTGGTCACCGCCGTACGCCACCTCGCCCGCACCGGGCGCCACCCGAACCACTCTCCTTGCTCGGCAACCGCTTGACGCCTCACCCGAGACCTCACCCGGACGATCGCTGTGCCGGCCGACGGGGCGACCCCGATCGTGACGCACGGCAGCGGAAGTGGGACGGTTCGGGCGGCGGTGTTCCACTTGCGGGGGCGGTGGCGCGGGCGGGGCTTACCGTCGCGGTATGCGTACCCGGAGTCAGCTTCTCGCCCGCGGTGTCGGCCGGTTCAACGGCTGTGTGCTGCGCTGGCGGGCGGCCAGCCCGGCCCTCCGGCGGCGGCTGACGGTGGTCAGCTACACGGGGCGGCGGTCGGGCCGGACGTTCAGCACGCCGGTGGCCTATCGGCTGGTCGAGGGCGGGGCGGTGATCGAGGTGTCGCTTCCGGAGCGTAAGACGTGGTGGCGCAACTTCACCGGGGACGGCGGGCCGATCACCGTGCTCGAGCGGCGCGGGCACGCCACGGCCGAGCGGGCCGGCCGGCGGGTGCGGGTGACCGTGCGGTTCACCGACTGACCGGTCGCCACTCGGTGGCCAGGACGGCCCAGATCTCGGTGTCGTGGTGCACGTCCCGATAGAAGTACGCGTCGCGCAGGGTGCCCTCCAGCCGCAGGCCGAGGCGCCGGGCGACCGCGCTGCTGGCCTCGTTGTCGGTGCGGCACTTCCAGTAGCCGCGGTGCCAGCCGCGCTCGTCGAAGGCGTAGTCGAGCAGCCGCCCGACCGCGCGGGTGACCAGGCCGCGGCCGGCGGCGGCCGGTTCCAGCCAGCAGCCGATCTCGAACTGGCCGGCGTCGAGCTCGACGTTGAACAGCATGACGCCGCCGGACAGGGTGCCGTCGAGCCAGATGCCGAAGATGCGCCCCTCGTCGCGGGCCTGCTGGTCGGCCCAGCGCTGCAGGGTGGCGCGGGCCGAGTCGAGGTCGGTGCTGCGGGTCGCCCACGGGATCCACGGGTCGACGAAGTCGCGGGCCCGGTCGATGTGGGTCAGGAACTCCTCCGCCTGCCACGGCTCGAGGGGGCGCAGCTGCGCCCCCTCGCCGAGATCTACTGCGTACACAATGCGGAGCTTAAGGCGTGTGCCCTGACCCGGCCAGGACTGCGGCGTGGTCCAGAGCGCCTGACGGCGTCCGGGAGACACCGACTACAACACCGGTATGACGGCGTCTCCCGAGCGACGCCAGCCACACTCTGGACCTCGCCTCGCATGTAGCCGGGTCATGAGACACGCCTTATTACAAAGTCAGCCGCAGATAGTCGAGGTTGAACCCGCCGGTCTGGCACAGGACGGTCACCAGCTGGTCGCCGGCCGGCAGGGTGACCGGCACGTGCACCGACCGGTAGGCGGCCCAGCCACCGGTGTCCGGTACCGAGACGACCGCGTCCCCGAACCTGATCGCGTCGGGGGCGGCCGCGCCGGAACCGTTGGCCACGCGCAGTTCCAGGTCGTAGGTTCCGGCGGTGGCCAGGTTGACCCGGTACGACAGCCAGTTGCCGGGCGCCGTCCAGCCCACGTTCCGGCCGCCGCTGGCCGAGGCGGTGCTCTCGATGAAGTTGGCGCCGCCCTCGGTCCAGCCGTGCTGGGCGGTGTACGCCTCGGCCTCGACAACCGCGCCGGCCGGTGCTCCCGCGGGGTTGACGGTCAGCCGCACCGTGACGTCCTTGCTCCTGACGCCGTCGGTCGCGGTGACGGTGAACTCGCGGACGCCGGGGGTGGTGGGCCGGACGGTCAGCGTGGAGCCGTCGATGGTCACGTCGCCGGGCAGGTCGGCGCCGTAGAACGAGGCGGGCCGGTTGGTGTGCAGCGGGATGGTCACGGTGCTCCACTGGTCGGCGGTGACCGGCGGGACCGCGGCGAAGGACAGCGGACCCGAGGCGGCGGGTACGGACGCGCGCCAGCGGTAGGTGGCCCACGCCCCGGCCGGCACCGTCACCGTGAACGACCGGCCGGCCAGGGTCAGGCGTACCGGCGTGGCCGTGCTGTTGCTGTTGCCGAGGACGGCCACGAACTGGTTGCCGTCGCGGAACACCACGTTGCTGACCCCGGCGGCGGGCGCGCTGGAGGCCACGCGCACGTGCCGCGGCGTCAGGTAGCGGGCGAACTGGCCGAGTTGGTACAGCTCGTCGCGTACCGTGAAGGTCTTGGTCTCGGTGTTGACCTTGACCATCCGGTCGGGCCACTTGGTGGTCCGGCCGACCTCGTCCCAGTCGACGTCGTTGTCGCGCTTGTCGGTCCAGTGCAGCGTGCCGCCGTCCTGGTCGGTGGTCTGCGCCCAGAGGATGTACGAGCTGGCGTCGAGCCGGAAGTAGCTGCTGACCGTGGCCGGGCTGAGGTCGCTGGTCTCGGTCATGTGCACCGGCATCTTGAACTCCCGGCGCGCGTCGCGCATCACCGCCGGGTCGCCCCAGTACGGGTGGAACGCGATGCCGTCGGCCGCCCGGCGTACCCGAGGGTCGTTGAAGATCCGGTGGTAGTTCTTGGTCTCGGTGCTGTTCGGGTCGCGCCAGTCCCAGAAGTTGAAGTCGTGCACGTAGAGCCCGGTGTCCAGCCCGGCGGCGGCGACCGAACGTCGCACGGCCAGCGCGAGCTTCTGCTGCTGCTCCCAGCTGATGTCCATGGCCGGATAGACGACGTCCATGCCGGGCTCGTTGAGCAGGGTCAGCGTGTCGATGTGGATGCCCTGCGCGGCGTACGCCCGCAGATACTCGACGTAGTACCGCGCGAACACGTCGATGCAGTCGTCGCGCAGCTTGCCGACCTGATAGTGCGCGGTGTCGCTGCCCGGGACGAGCGCGACCTCGCCGGTGAACCGGTTGTTGGTCTTCATCCAGGCGGGCGCGCTCCACGCCGAGGCGAAGAAGGTGGCGTCCGGGTTGACCCGCTGGATCGCCTTGACCGTGGCCACGATCTTGAGGTCGATGTCCCGCTTGATCGAGAAGTACTTCAGGCCGAAGTCCGACGTCACCCCGGCCGGCAGCTCGTCGTAGGACCAGAACGGCAGGTGCTCGATCAGGTCGGGGCTGCCGATGGTCAGCCGGAACCGGTCGAAGCCGGCCCCGCTCGCCGGATCCGCCAGCAGCCGGATGGCCCGGTTGCGTTCGGCCGGCGCGAGCTTCCACAGGTTGGACACGCTGGTCTCATCGAGAGAGAAACCCATTCCCGTGTACGCCTGGGAAGCACGCGACGGATCGATGACGACGGTGGTGCCGGCCGGACCGTTCGAGGCCCGGGGCGCGGTCGTCCAGTGGTGTCCCGACGAGTCGGAATAGGTCCCCGCGACGGCGGGGGCCGGTGCGGCTGACGCGGGGCCGGCCGACGACGCCAGCCCCAGCGTCAGCGCGACGATGACTGACGTCAATGTTCGCCTCATAGGCAGACACCTTAAACAAAGCTGTGACGTGTGGCCGGAAACTCATCGCGCCGATTTAGTTGCGGTGTCAGACTTCCGCTCATGGACTGGCTCGACGCCTTCTACCACGCGACCTGGCAGGTCACCGACACGCAGTCGATCTACTGGCGCGAGATCGTCGGCAACGTCTTCGGCCTCGGCTCGGCCCTGTTCGGACTGCGTCGCAGCGTCTGGGCCTGGCCGGTCGGTATCGTCGGCAACGTTCTGCTGTTCACGGTGTTCATGGGCCAGGCGGTCGGCAACGACCAGGGCACCCCGCTCTACGGCCAGGCCTCCCGGCAGGTGTTCTTCCTGATCACCAGCGTGTACGGGTGGTGGCGCTGGCGGCAGAACCGGCGCACCGCCGACGGCGTGGCCGTCACCCCGGCCTGGGCGTCGGCCCGGCAGCGGGTGGCGCTGGTGAGCGTCGCCCTGGTCGCCGTGGCCGGCTGCTTCTTCGCGTTCCGGGCGATCGGCGCCGGCTTCCCGGTGCCGTGGTGGTACTACCTGGCCGACTCCTGGATCTTCGTCGGCTCGATGCTGGCCACCTACGCCATGGCCCGGGGCTGGGTCGAGTTCTGGCTCTGCTGGATCGCGGTCGACCTGGTCGGCGTGCCCGAGCTGCTCCACTTCGGCTACTACCCCTCGGCCCTGCTGTACGCGTTCTACGCCGCGTTCGTGATCTGGGGCTTCGTGGTCTGGCTGCGGATCTCGCAACGCGTGACGGTGGTCCCGCCTCGCCTGGAAGCGGTCGGCTGAACGGCCATAATTCGGGCTTTCCGGCGTACCCGCCGCCTTGGTTCTAGATCATCTTGCGCATGCGAACCAGAACTTCTGTCCTTGCCGCGTGCCTGCTCGCGAGTCTCGCGTTCACCGCTCCGGCCCAGGCGGCCGTCCCCGACCTGTGGGCCCAGGACGGCTACGGGCCCGGTCACACCGGATACAACCCGAACGAGTCGGTGATCAACACCGGCACGATCGCCAAGCTCAAGCAGCGCTGGACGGTCAAGGCCACGCTGGAGCCGGAAGGCTGCTGGCCCACCCCGCAGCCGCCGCTGGTCCAGAACGGCAAGATGTTCCTGCTCGACCAGGGCAAGGTCTCCGGGTACGACAACGAGACCGGCAAGAAGCTGTGGACCGCCACCACGGCCTACCTCGACGCCCACGCCATCACCGTGGCCGGCGGCCTGGTCCTCGCCACCGAGGTCAACTGCTTCTCGAACAGCAACTACGACACCAACGTGGTCGCCATCAACCCCAACACCGGCAAGCTGGTCTGGGGCGAACTGCAGGGCTACAGCATCAACACGTCGGTCGCCGACGCCGGCGTCTTCGTGGTCTCCGGCTACTGCGGCATCTGCGACGACGAAGAGTACGGGACGACCGCGTTCCGGATCTCCGACGGCAAGCAGCTGTGGAGCCGGATCAATTACGTCCTGGCCGGCCCGGTCGCCGCGAACGGCCGCATCGTGCTGCGCGACACGGAGGTGCCGCAGAGCCGGGTCGTCGACATCAAGACCGGCGGTGACGTCGCCGGTGGCGGGGTCTGGCTGGCCGCCGCGGCCAACCCCGCCGGCGACCAGTTCTACCTCTACAACACGTCCGGCATGGGCGCCTTCGACGCGAAGACCATGAAGGCCAAGTGGACGGTCAAGAAGGAGTCGGGCGCCCTGGTGTCGGACGGCAAGCGCGTCTTCGTGGCGTCGGCCAACCGGATCAACGCCTACAACGCGGCCACCGGCAAGCTCTACTGGACCCGGGCCATGGCCAACCCGAACAACCTGATCCGGGCGGGCGGCCTGCTCTATGCCCTGTCCGGCAAGAACCTCCAGATCCTGTCCCCGGTCACCGGAAAACCTATCGTCTCCGGCGCCGGCTACGGCAACCTGACCGACCACGTCGTGGCGGCCGGGGGTCGCCTCTACACGACGAGCGGCGCGACCGTCCGGGCGTACACACCCTGATCCTGTCCTTCTCCGCGGCCGGCCCTGCTCCCAAGGGCCGGCCCCTTTTTTCGCATGTGTACGGCCCTTTCACATGTGTAGGACCAGAGTGGCGACCGCCGTGCCGAAGAAGACCGCCCACCCGGCCAGCTTGCGCGACCCGACCCGCAGATGAGCGACCAGCGCCAACACGAAGTAGAGCACCAGCCCCGCCGCCGCGACCGTGCCGACCCAGGGCACGACGAACCCGGCGAGCAGCCCGAGCGACCCGGCCGCGAGGATGCCACCGAGCATCGGCATCCACGACCGCGGCAGCCGCTTCATGTCGAGCTGAGCCTTCGGGTACGCATGCCCGACGAGATAACTGACCGCGGCGATCCCGGTGAAGACCGCCGCCACAACCGTGACGACCGCAACCAACATGCCTTCACGACGAGCCGCCGCCCTCAGATGTGACGTCCCTGCGGCAAGCCCGCGAAAGGCGAGTCTGTGCCGCACGGCGACCAAGTCCCGCCGGTACGCGGCCCTGATGGGCTTGGCCTGACCGGTGCAGAAATGCGGCCGATACGTGCCTAGCCCCGCACGTAGGTGAACATCGCCGACGCGAGTGCCGAAGCGGCGATGCGACCGTGAATCCGATCCTGGACGGGCCCAGCGATCCCTTAGCGTAGGAGACAGTCAATGTCCATTGTTGACGCCCCATTGGCTGGCGGCTCCGCTCGCCGACTCGATTACTTCGGTCGCGGGCTGATGGCTCTGCTGTCGCTTTCGACCGTGTACGCGTTCATCGATGGTCTTCGGCTTGTGGCCGCGGCTGACGACGACCGTCTCTGGGTGGAGTTCTGGCGTACGACCGCATACCTGGTCTTCGTCGGACTGTTCGCCATGCTCGCCATCGCCCCACGGACTCGGTGGGGAATCTGGGAACTCGTATTCGGCCAGAAGTTGGCGGTCACCATCTTCGGACTGCTGCATTTCGGCGTGAACGAGGCCCGCCGAGACGCCACAACCGACCTCGTCCTGGTGATCGTGACCGCGATCGCCTACTTCCTTTGCCGAGGCTGGTACACATGGCGGTCCCAAGCCACCGCCCCTGAATAGACGCCGTCGACTACCTGGGTGCCCGAACCCGGGCACGGCGGTCGACCGGGCGCCCCGCACCGTCGACGACGGGTCGGTACGCGCATTCGGAGCCGCGGCGGTGGGCCCGGTTGTACTGATGACGTCCGCGACGACGTGGTCGATGACCTAATCTCTCGGCATGCCACTGATGGGTCGACACGCCGAGACCCGCCGCATCGACGAGTTGATCGGCGCCGCGCGGACCGGCCGGGGCGGGGTGCTCGTTCTGCGCGGCGAGGCCGGCATCGGCAAGAGCGCGCTGCTCGACCATGCCCGGCGGTCCGCACCCGGCTTCCGGATTGTCGAGGCGTCCGGGTCGGAGTTCGAGACCGAGCTGCCATTCGCCGCGCTGCACCAGTTGTGCGTACCGATGCTCGGCCGGCTCGCCGAGCTGCCGGCACCGCATCGCGACGCCCTCCGGATCGCTTTCGGCCTGGTCACCGGCGCGCCCGACCCCTTCCGCATCGGCCTGGCCACCCTGGAGCTGATGTCCGCGGCCGGCGGGCAGCCACTGCTGTGCGTGGTCGACGACGCGCACTGGCTGGACGCGGCCTCGTCGCGAGCGCTGGCCTTCCTCGCACGGCGGGTGTCCGCCGAACCGGTCGCGATGCTCTTCGCGGTCCGCGAGGCCGGCGTGCTCGACGAGTTGCCCGGCCTGCCGGTTGGCGGGCTGAGCGACGCTGACGCGCGGGCCCTGCTGACGGTCGACGGGCCCCTCGACGAACAGGTCCGCGAGCGGATCGTGGCCGAGGCGCGTGGCAACCCGCTGGGCCTGCTCGAACTGCCCCGGGCCGGCGGTTTCGCGTCGCCCGGCCCGGCGGTGCCGACCCGGATCGAACGCGGATTCCAGGCCCGGCTGGACGGTCAGCCGGACGACGTACGGCTGCTGCTCACTCTGGCCGGCGCCGACCCGACCGGCAACCCGGGCCTGCTCTGGCCGGCCGCCCGGCGACTGGGGCTGGACGGTCCGGCGACCAGCAGGGCCGCGACCGCCACCGGGCTGGTCGAGTTCGCCACCCGGGTCCGCTTCTGCCATCCGCTAGCCCGGTCGGCGGTTTACCGGGCCGCGACTGTGGACGATCGCCAAGCCGTTCACCGGGCGCTCGCCGAGGTCACCGACCCGATCGCGGACCCCGACCGGCGGGCCTGGCACCGCGCCGAGGCCGTCGGCGGCCCCGACGACGACGTCGCCGCCGACTTGGCCCGGTCTGCGCACCGCGCCCAGTCGCGCGGCGGCATGGCGGCCGCGGCGGCCTTCTTCGAACGCGCGGCAGCCCTGTCGCTGGACGCCGGGCCGCGCTTCGAGCACACCGTCGCCGCGGCGCAGGCCCACCTCGACGCGGGCCGTGCCGAGACGGCGGCCGGGCTTCTCACCACCGTCGAGGACAGCGCCCTGACCGAGGTCCAGCGGGCCCGGGTCGAGCTGCTACGGGGACGGATCGCGTTCGTCCGCCGCGGCGACAACGACGGCCCGGCGTTCATGCTGCGGGCCGCCCAGCGTCTCGCGCCGATCGACCCGAACTGGTCCCGTACGACTTTCCTGGACGCGCTCGAGATGAGCCTGGCCGTGGGGCGGGCCGCCGGGCTGATGGACGTCGTCCTGGCCGCGGCGCCGGCGACCGGCGACGGCGACGTTCTCGACGCCCTGAGCCTGCTGGCCAAGGAGGGACACCGGACTATCGCCCCGCTGCTGCGCGAGGTGTTACACACTCCTCTGTGGACGACCCGGCCGGCGCTGGCCGTCATGCTCGCCGGTGAGCTGTGGGATCCGCACGCGTACGCCTCGATCGTCGACTGGCTGCTCACCACCGGCCGGGAGCAGGGCTCGCCGTTCGTTCTCGGGCTCGGCCTCGCCCAGTTGACCTCGCTGTCGGTGCTGACCGGCGACCTCGGCCGGGCGATCGCCGCGATCGCCGAGGAGGAGGCGATCGCCGATGCGATCGGCGCGCCCCCGAAGTTGTACCCCCGGCTCCAACTGGCCGCGCTGCGCGGCCGCCGCGACGAGGCGTTGGCGCTGTTCCGTACGGCCACGGCGGCGGCCACCGAGCACGGCGCCGGGCAGCTGATCGCCAACGTGCACCTGTCGGCGGCCATCCTGCACAACGGTCTGGGCGACTATCCGGCCGCGCTGGCGGCGGCCCGGCAGGCCGCCGAGCCCGGCGATCTCTCACTGGCCGGCTTCGCACTGCCCGAGCTGGTGGAAGCCGCGGTCCGGTCCGGCAAACCCACTGCCGCCCGGACCGCACTGGCGGCGCTGACCGAACGCGCTGATGGGAGTGGTACCAACACCGGGCTGGGCGTCGCCGCGTACGCGAGAGGCCTCGTCACCGGCCGGGAGGAGGACTACCGCGAGGCGGTCGACCGGCTCACGGACAGCCCGCTGGTGCCCTACCGCGCCCGCGCCCACCTGCTGTATGGCGAGTGGCTACGCCGCGAGGGCCGCCGGCGCGACTGCCGGCCGCAGCTGCGCACCGCCCACGAGCTGATGTCGGCGTCCGGCATGGAAGCGTTCACCCGGCGCGCCGCCAGCGAACTGCGGGCAACGGGCGAGACCGCCCGGAGCCGCACCGGGCACACCTACGACCAGCTCACGATGCAGGAGATGTCGATCGCGCGCCTGGTGGCCACCGGGGCGACGTCCAATGAGGTGGCGGCCCGCCTCTTCCTCAGCCCGCGGACAGTCGACGCCCACCTGCGCAACATTTTCCGCAAGCTGGGCATCACGTCCCGCCGCCAGTTACGTGACCAGCCCGACCTCGGAGGCTAGCGGCGGGCAGGATCAGCCGGCCGGCTGTGGCTGCCAGAATCATGCTGGTCCCCGCGGCGCCGACCAGCTCCGGCGTCATGCTGCGGTTCGCTCACCCCGGCCTGGTCGTCCGGCGGCCGACCTCGGTCGAGGTAGGTCAGGTGCGCCTGGATCGTCGCGACGGTGGCTTCCTCATCGTCGGTTCCCTCGACGCCGGTGCGGGTGAGGATGTGCAGAGCGTGTTGCCAGTGCTTACGGGCTTGTTCGCGCTGGTCAAGTGCGTAGTGGGCGTGGCCGAGGCCGTCGTGTGCGCGGGCCTCATCTACGGGTTGGTCCAATTCGTTCACGCCTGCCAGGGCGAGCGCCTGATCAAGGTGGGCCACGGCTGCATCCGGGTCGCCGACGGCCTGTCGTAGTCGGCCTAGTCCATGCAGGGCCTCGAACTCGTAGTTGCGGTCACCGGTGGCCCGAGCCAGCTCGAGGGCCTGTTGATAGCCGTGCGTGGCCTGCTCGTACCGGCCCTGCAGGCGGCCGACGTGGCCCAGGCTGGTCAGCGCGGACAGCTCACCAACGCGGTAGCCGACGGCCCGCGCGATCCGCAACGCCTCTCGATGGTATTCGGCAGCCTGCGCGTACCGGCCCTGCCGGCGGTGGATGAGGCCGAGGCCGTTCAGCGCGGCCAGCTGACTGACGCTGTGGCTGGTGGCCCGGGCCATCCGCAACGCCTGCTCGAAAGAGTCGGCGGCCTGCGCGTAGCGGCCCTGCGCCCAGTGGAGTCGGCCGAGGCCGATCAGGGCGTCCAGCTCACCGATGCGGTGACCGGCGGCCCGGGCCATCCGCAACGCCTGCTCGAAAGAGTCGGCGGCCTGCGCGTAGCGGCCCTGCATCCAATGGAGTCGGCCGAGGCCGATCAGGGCGTCCAGCTCACCGATGCAGTGGCCGGTGGCCTGCGCGATCCGCAACGCCTGTTCGAGGTGCTCGGCGGCTTGCGTGTACCGGCCCTGTAGCCGGTGGAGGTGGCCGAGGCGGGTCAGCGCTTCCAACTCACCGGCGCGCCGGCTGGTGGCGCGGGCCGTGGTGAGGGCCTGGTGGTGGAGGGTTTCGGCGTCCTGGTAGCGGCCGCGGCAGCGCAGGTGCCAGTGCAGGATGGTCGCCAGGTACAGAACATCCTCAGACCGGCTGTGCTCGGCGGTGTGTCGGGCAGCAGCCAGCAGGTTGGTCAGCTCGTCGTCCAACCAGCCCAGCGCCGCTGCCGGGTCGTGCAAGTCGGGGCCGCGGATACTCGTCAGCGACACCTCATAGTGGCGTTCGCGCTCGTAGGGGTAGGCGGTGTCCACCGCGAGCGCGGCAGTATGCCGGTAGTAGTCGAGCATCCGATTCAACGCCGCGCGCCTGGCGGGCTGGGCCTGGTCGCGGGCTGCGGTCTGCGCGGCGTGAGCGCGAACGAGGTCGTGGAACCGGTACCGGCCGGGTCTCGGTTCCTGCAGCAGGTGGACATCGAGGAGCTGGCCGAGGACCCGGCCGGCCCGGTCCACGGTGGAGTCGAGCAAGGCGCCGGCCGCGTATTCGTCGAAGTCGGGACCGGGATGCACGCCCAGCAGTCGGTACGCGTGCTGCTGCTCGGGGCTTAGATGCTCGTAGGACAGGTCCAGGGCGGCGGTCACGCTGCGCTCGCCGGCCTCCAATTCGGTCAACCGTTGTCGCTGGTCGCCCAATCGCGCCACCAGGTGGGACAGGCCCCAGGCGGGGTGCGAACGCAACCGCGCGGCGGCGACGCGGATTGCCAGTGGCAGTCGGCCGCACAGCTCGACCAGCTCGACCAGCAGGTCCGGCGGTTGACCGACGAGACGCTCCGCACCCGAGGCGTGCAGCAGGAGGGTCACAGCGTCGGGACGGGACAGCGTGTCAAGCGACAGCGTGTGAGTACGGTCCAGGCCGGCCAGCCGGCACCGACTGGTGATCAGGACCAGGCAACCCGGGCCGCCGGGCAGCAGTGGCGTCACCTGGCTTTCCGCGGCGGCATTGTCCAGCACGATCAGTGTCCGCTGGTCGGCGAGCCGGGTACGGTACAGCGCGGCGCGCTCCTCCAGGCTGGTCGGGATCTGTGTCCCGGGAAAGCCGAGAACGCGTAGCAGGTGGTCGAGCGCCTCGCCCGGCTCACGGGGCGCCATCCCCGGCGTGTGGCCGCGGAGATCGATGAAAAGCTGCCCATCCGGGTAGCGGTCGGCGACCAGTTGGGCCGCGTGGACGGCGAAGGCCGTCTTACCCACCCCGGCGGTTCCCGAGATCATCGCGATCACCACCGCCGTGGGCGGGCCGTCGTCCGTCACGGGAGGCAGCGCGGTGAGACGGTCGAGCTCGGCGGTCCGGCCGGTGAAGTCGCTGATGCCCGCAGGAAGCTGCTGGGGAACCGGGGCATCCGGGCCGAGCCCGGATGACGCGCTGAGGGCCGTGGCAGCGGACAGGGGTTGTCGGTGCGACTCCCGGCCCGCCTGGCCGGTAGGAGGCGGGCCGGTCCGCCGGCCCCGTTCCCGGACGTCGGCGTCTTCCCACATCCGGCGCCACTGGGGCAGCAGGCGGTCGATATCGGCCTCCCGGCCGGCATGGCGTAGGCACCCGGTCACGTAGCCGCGGGTCGTCTCCCAGGTAGGGAAGCGGCGCCCGCTCGCCGCCTCGGACAGCGAGCCCGAGCAGCAGTGGGCGAACCGGCTCAGGGCGCGGTACGGCGGCTGGCCGCACTCGCGCCGCAGGTCACGCAGCCGCGTGGCGAAGCCGAAGCGGTACGCCGGCAGCGCGGCGTCCAGAATGCCCTCGCGACGCCCTCGCCGCGGGGCGTCCCGATTCACATCCATTCGACTCCCCGCTGAAACTGATCAACCTCGATATTACTGCGGATCGTGCCTGCCGCTGTCGCCTGAATGTCAGTTTTGTTCGCCGCTGTCCGTGAACATTGCGCTGGCCAGCGCGAACACGCCCGTTGTTCGACCTCGTCCGGCGGCCCTTGCCGGGGCCGCTCGCCGCCGAACAGTGTGGTCCCGCAACCACCGCGCCGAGGAAGACCGACCGCGAACACGTTTCCCGTAGACGGAGCGGCCCGGACGGGTCGACGGACACGAACGCGGCCAGAAGGTTGACCAACGTGCAGGTGAGACCGCTTCAACCAACGGGAGGAAACCCCAATGCGCAGGACAATGCTGACACTTGTCGGCGTGACGGTCGTACTGGCGGCAACGCTGGCCACACCCGCCGCCGCGTCGGTCTCCGGCTTCAGCGCAACCGCTGGCCAGGTGACCAACGGCTCTACCGTGGCGGACAAGACCGACAGGGCATCGGCGGCCACCACGGAGACGTACAAGAACCTGGCGACACGCCTGTGCCTGGACAGCAACAAGTCCAAGCACGCCTACACCAACCCGTGCAGTTCCCGCAACAAGTACCAGAACTGGACTGTCATCCGGCACGGCAGCACTCGGTTGTTCAGGAACGTGGCGACACGCCTGTGCCTGGACAGCAACAAGTCCAAGCACGCCTACACCAACCCGTGCAGTTCCCGCAACAAGTACCAGAACTGGACTGTCATCCGGCACGGCAGCACTCGGTTGTTCAGGAACGTGGCGACACGCCTGTGCCTGGACAGCAACAAGTCCAAGCACGTCTACACGAACCC
Source organism: Actinoplanes sp. NPDC049265 (assembly GCF_043197135.1). Taxonomy (NCBI): domain Bacteria; kingdom Bacillati; phylum Actinomycetota; class Actinomycetes; order Micromonosporales; family Micromonosporaceae; genus Actinoplanes; species Actinoplanes sp. NPDC049265. The sequence continues at coordinate 395,632 of NZ_JBICSP010000002.1, forward strand.
GTGCACCCGCAACAACAAGTTCCAGAACTGGCACTGACCCCTCCTTCCGCGGGTGTCGCCGACCAGCGACACCCGCGGCAGCGTCCCCCGTCCCCCTCGGGGTGGTGCTGAACCTTCGACAGGCTCCCGCCTAGGGCGTGATCACGTACTTGCCCTGGGCCTGGCCCTCCATCAGCCGGCGCAGGGCCTCGGCGGTGCCGGCGAGGGGGAACGTCCGTTCCACCCGCGGGGTCAGCGTGCCGGCTTCGAGCAGGGCCGCCAGCTCGGCCAGGTCGGCCCGGTTCTCCAGGGCCAGCACGGGACGCAGGCGCTGGGTGGTGAACAGGTTGACCAGGTTGGCGCGCAGCGAGCGGGTGGTCGCGCCGCCGAGCCAGCGGCCGCTGTCCTCGCCGCCGATCAGGACCAGGGTGCCGCGGGGGGTCAGGAGCTTGCGCAAGGACGGCAGGCCGCGCAGGCCGGCCAGGTCGAAGACCGCGTCGTAGCCGGTGCCGAGCGGGGTGACCCGGTAGTCGATCACCGTGGCCGCGCCCAGGGAGCGGACCAGGGCCGCCTTGGACGCGCTGCACGCGCCGGTCACCGACACGCCGCGGGCGGCGAGGATTTGGACCAGCATGGTGCCGATGCCGCCGCCGGCCCCGATCACGAGCGCGCGCTGCCCGGGCGTGAGGGCGGCCTTGGCCACGGCTCGCAGCGCCGTGTAGCCGGAGGTGGGCGTGGCCGCGGCGACCGTGGCCGGCACGTTCGCCGGCCGCTGGACCAGGAGGCCGGCCTTGGCCACGGCGTACTCGGCGAAGGATCCGTCGGCGACGCCGAAGACCTCGTCGCCCTCGGTCAGGCCGGTGACGCCCGGTCCGGTCTCGACCACCGTGCCGGCCACATCACGGCCCCGGACGACCGCGCGCGGGCGGGATGGACCGAACGCCAGGCGGGCGGCCAGCGGCAGCCCGGCCATGAGGTGCCACTGGCCGGGGTCGACGCCGGCCGCCGCCACCCGCAGCAGCACCTGGCCGGGGCCGGGCGCGGGGCGCGGCACCTCCTCGTGGTGCAGCACCTCGTACGACCCGTACCGATGCTGCGTGATCGCTTTCATGAGCCCTCCCGGGGCGAATCCGACGGGTATTGAAAGACCTGTTCGAGCGGGACCTGGAAGATCCGGGCCATCTGGAACGCCACCTCCAGCGACGGGGAGTATTTCCCCTGCTCGATGGCGATCACGGTCTGCCGGGTCACGCCGAGGCGCTCGGCCAGCTCGGCCTGGGTCATCTCGCCGTGGGCGAAGCGCAGCGCGCGGATCGAGTTGGTGATCCGGGTGGGTTTCACCACGGGTGGAACCCCCGGCGGTAGGCGAACAGCTGGGCGGTGGACTGGAGCACGGCGGAGAGTACGAAGCCCGCGTACAGGGTGTTGGCGATCCAGAAGTACGGGGCCTCGGTCAGCGACAGGGCGAGCGCCACGACCGCGCCGATGACCAGCATCGACTGCCCGATCGCCTGCCCGAACCGGGCGATCTCGCGGTCGCGCTGGTCCTTCTGGTTCGCGTCCTCGCGCCAGATCGCCGTGGCCGCGATGTGCAGCACGATGCCGGCCAGGATGGCGGCGCCGACCGTCCACGGCATCGCCACCCGGTAACTCACGCCGCCGGCGACCGCGATCCAGTAGGCCGCGTAGCCGAGCACCGCGACGCCGCCGAGGATCCAGACCCGTCTTTCTTCCGCTCCCATGTCAAAAATTCTATACATGATGTCAAGGATGATGGACATGGTTCGCGACACCATGACAAATGTCAGTGGCTGAGTGAGCACTCGCTCATTAAAGTGGCGGCGTGCAGGAGGAAAGACGCCGGCGGGTGCCGGCCATGGCCCCGGAGGAGCGGCGCGCCGCCCTCATCGAGGCCACCGTGCCGCTGCTCGAGGAGCACGGCACCGAGATCAGCACCAAACAGATCGCGGCCGCCGCGGGGGTCGCCGAGGGCACCATCTTCGGCGTCTTCAAGGACAAGAACTCGCTGGTCATCGCGGCCATGCTGCGGGCCGTCGACCCGCAGCCGACGATCGACCGGCTGGCCGCTGTCGACCGGTCGCTGGGCCTGCGCGAGCGGCTGACCGTGGCGACGCGGATCGTGCACGAGCGGTCGGTGCAGAGCATGCGGCTGCTCCAGGCGGCCCGGATGCTGGCGATGTCCGGCGAGCACGCCGAGCAGACCCACGCGCGGATGCACCTGATCCGCGAACAGTTACACACGGCGGTGGCCGAGCTGATCGAGCCGGACGCCGCCGATCTTCGCCGGACGCCGGCCGAGACAGCCCGGATGGTGCTGATGTTCACCGGCGCCAACGTCTTCGGCCCCTATGCCGACCCGGACAACTTCCGGGCCGAGGAACTGGTCTCGCTCCTGCTCGACGGCCTGCTGGTCACCCAGGTCGGTCCCTTCGTAGTGCCCACCATCGGGAACGGGGAAAAGTAGTGCTGCTCAAGCTCCTACGAACACACCTGCGGCCCTACCGCAGAGACATCTGGCTGGTGATCGCCTTCCAGCTGGTGCAAACCCTGGCGACGCTCTACCTGCCGACCATGTTCGCCGACATCATCGACAACGGTGTGGTCAACGGCGACACCGGCTATGTGATGACGATCGGCGGCGAGATGCTCGGCATCACGCTGCTGCAGATCGCGGCCCAGATCGTGGCCGTCTACTTCGGCGCCCGCACGGCGATGGCGGTGGGCCGTGACGTACGCGCCGCGATCTTCGACCAGGTGCAGGACTTCTCCGCCCGCGAGGTCGGCCAGTTCGGCGCGCCCTCGCTGATCACCCGGATCACCAACGACGTGCAGCAGGTCCAGATGCTGGTGCTGCTGACCTTCACGCTGATGGTGTCGGCGCCGATCATGTGCTTCGGCGGCATCCTGCTGGCGCTGCACCAGGACGTGCCGCTGTCCGGGCTGATCCTGGTCATCGTGCCGATCCTGATCCTGCTGGTCGGCCTGATCATCCGGGCCATGCGGCCGCTGTTCCGCACCCTCCAGGTGAAGATCGACCAGATCAACCGGGTGATGCGCGAGCAGATCACCGGCATCCGGGTGATCCGCGCCTTCGTCCGCGACGAGCGCGAACAGGACCGCTACCGCGACGCCAACGCCGAGGTGACCGACGTGGCGCTGCGGGTCGGCAAGCTGATGGCGCTGATGTTCCCGGTCGTGCTGCTGGTGGTGAACCTGTCCAGCGTGGCCGTGCTGTGGTTCGGCGCGGGCCGGATCGACTCCGGCGACATGCAGATCGGCGCGCTGACCGCGTTCCTCAGCTACCTGATGCAGATCCTCATGTCGATCATGATGGCCACCTTCATGTTCGTGATGATCCCGCGGGCCGAGGTGTGTGCCGAGCGGATCGAGGAGGTGCTCGGCACCGAGTCCTCCGTACGTATCGCCGCGAAGCCGATCACCAGCCTGGACGCACACGGTGAGCTGGAGCTGCGCGGGGTTGACTTCCACTACCCCGGCGCCGAGGCACCCGTCCTCTGCGCCATCTCGCTCGCCGCCCACCCGGGTGAGGTGACGGCGGTCATCGGCAGCACCGGCGCCGGCAAGACCACACTGCTCAACCTGGTGCCACGGCTGTTCGACGCGACCGGGGGCTCGGTGCTGGTCGATGGCGTCGACGTCCGCGAGCTCGACCCGGCCCTGCTGTCCCGGGTCGTCGGCCTGGTCCCGCAGCGGCCCTACCTGTTCACCGGGACCGTCGCCTCCAATCTGCGGTACGGCAACCCGGACGCGACCGACGACGAACTGTGGGCGGCGCTCGAGGTGGCGCAGGCCCGCGACTTCGTCGAGCGGATGGACGGGCAGCTGGACGCCGCGATCGCCCAGGGCGGCACGAACGTGTCCGGTGGCCAGCGGCAGCGTCTGGCGATCGCCCGGGTGCTGGTCCACAAGCCGGAGATCTATCTCTTCGACGACTCGTTCTCGGCGCTGGACTACGCGACCGACGCGGCGCTGCGGGCGGCGCTGGCCGCACAGACCGCCGACGCCACCGTGGTGATCGTGGCCCAGCGGGTCAGCACGATCCGCGACGCCGACCGCATCATCGTGCTGGACGACGGCCGCGTGGTCGGCGAGGGAACGCACGCCGACCTGATGGACACCAACGAGACGTACCGCGAGATCGTCTTGTCCCAGCTGACTGAGCAGGAGGCCGCGGCATGAGCGAGCGAAGCGAGCCCTTCCACGGTTTCGGAGGCACAGCATGACCGCTCCCCGCAGACCCGCAGGGCCGCCGATGGGCGGGCCGGGGCGGATGATGATGGCCGGCGGCCAGCCGACCGAGAAACTCAAGGACTTCAAGGGATCGCTGCGCCGGCTGCTCGGCCTGCTCAAGCCGCACCGGGCCAAGGCCGCCCTGGTCCTGGCCCTGGGCGTCACCAGCGTGTTCCTGACCGTGCTGGGCCCACGCCTGCTCGGCCACGCCACCGACATCGTCTTCTCCGGCGTCGTCGGCAAGATGATCGGCAACACGGCGCCGCCCGGCACCACCAAGCAGCAGGCGGTCGACGCCCTGCGGGCGCGGGGTGAGACCAACCGCGCCGATCTGCTGTCCGGCATCGACTTCACGCCCGGCGTGGGCATCGACTTCGACCGGCTGATGCACATCCTGGCCTGGGTGGCACTGGTCTACCTGTTCGCGTCGGTGTTCGCCGCGCTGCAGGGCCGGCTCGTCGCGACCCTGGTGCAGCTGGTCGTCTTCCGGCTCCGGCAGGACGTGTCGGCCAAGCTGGCCCGGCTGCCGCTGTCCTACTTCGACAAGCAGGCCCGCGGCGAGGTGCTGAGCCGGGCCACCAACGACACCGACAACATCGCCCAGACGTTGCAGCAGACCTTCGCGCAGCTCATCACCGCGTTGCTGACGATCCTCGGCGTACTGGCCATGATGTTCTGGATCTCGCCCCTGCTGGCGTTGATCGCGCTGGTCACCGTACCCGTCTCGATCTGGGTGACCACCCAGATCGGCAAGCGGTCGCAGCCGCAGTTCGTCAAGCAGTGGGCGACCACCGGCAAGCTCAACGGGCACATCGAGGAGATGTTCACCGGTCACTCGCTGGTCAAGGTGTTCGGTCGGCAGAAGGAGGCGGCGGACACCTTCGCCGAGCACAACCAGGGGCTGTACCAATCAGCGTTCCGGGCGCAGTTCGTGTCCGGGCTGATCCAGCCGGCGATGATGTTCATCGGCAACCTGAACTACGTGCTGGTGGCCGTGGTCGGCGGCCTGCGGGTGGCGACCGGCTCGCTGTCGCTGGGTGACGTGCAGGCGTTCATCCAGTACTCGCGCCAGTTCAGCCAGCCGCTGACCCAGGTGGCGTCGATGGCCAACCTGGTCCAGTCCGGGGTGGCGTCGGCCGAGCGGGTGTTCGAGCTGCTGGACGCGGACGAGCAGAGCAGCGACCCGGCGCCGGTGGAGATGCCGCCGGTGCGGGGCCGGGTCGCGTTCGAGAACGTGGCCTTCCGGTACGTGCCGGACCAGCCGCTGATCGACGACCTGTCGCTGGTCGCCGAGCCCGGTCAGACGGTGGCGGTCGTCGGACCGACCGGGGCCGGCAAGACCACGCTGGTCAACCTGCTGATGCGGTTCTACGACGTGACCGGCGGCCGGATCACGCTGGACGGGGTGGACATCGCGACCATGCCGCGCGAACAGCTGCGCGAGCACATGGGCATGGTGCTGCAGGACACCTGGCTGTTCGGCGGCACGATCGCCGAGAACATCGCGTACGGGGCCGACTCGTTCGTGCTGGAGGACGTGGTCCGGGCGGCCGAGGCGGCCCACGTCGACACGTTCGTACGGATGCTGCCGGACGGTTACGAGACGGTGATCGACGAGGAGGGCTCGAACGTCAGCGCCGGGCAGAAGCAGCTGATCACCATCGCCCGGGCGTTCCTGGCCGAGCCGAGCATCCTGATCCTGGACGAGGCGACCAGCTCGGTCGACACCCGCACCGAGGTGCTGATCCAGCGGGCGATGAACTCGCTGCGGACCGGCCGGACCAGCTTCGTCATCGCGCACCGGCTGTCCACCATCCGCGACGCCGACGTGATCCTGGTGATGGACTCGGGCGCGATCGTCGAGCAGGGCACGCACGACGAGCTGATGGCGGCCGGCGGAGCGTACGCCCGGCTCTACTCGGCCCAGTTCGCGCAGGCCACGGCCGAGGTCGACTGACACCGGCGGATACAGCGAACCGGGGGTGGCCGATCGGCCACCCCCGGTTCGCTGTATCGAGACGCCGGGTCAGCGCACCCTGATCGCCTTGCTCGCGGAGGTGCCCGCGAGTGTGCCCCAGGTGGCGTTGGCCGCGATCGTCGCCCGGAACGTGATCGTGGTCCCGGACTTCTGACCACGCAGCGCGTAGGCGTACGTCTTGGCGGTGCCCGCGGTGGCTCCGCGAACCACGACCGACCAGGTGCCGTTGGCGTTCTGGCGCTCGATCGTGACCGCCAGACCCGTCTGCTTCGGGTTACCGGCCACCGTCAGGTTGACCACCCCGGCCGTGGTGGACGTCGCGGTCAGGACGGGCACCTGGGTCACCCGCACCAGCGTCGACGCCGAGGTGGCGCTGCCGACCCGGGCCTGCAGGTAGTAACCCATGTCGAACGGCACCGACGCGACGTAGATGCCGTACACGTTGGCCGTGACGGTAGCCGCGAGGAACCACTTGGTCGGTGTGGACGCGGCCGCGGCGTAGATCCGCACCTGCGCGCCTTCCCGCGCCCGGCCGCTGACCGGGACGGCGCCCGCGCCCACCCGGCTCGCCGGGGCGGTCAGCGTCGGACTGCCGTCGCCGTCGTTGTCGTTGATCTCGACCTGACCCGTGTCCTGATCGATCCCGACGCCCTTCGGCAACGCGTTGGACAGGGTGACGGAGAAGTCCTGGGTCGGCTCGTCCACGGTGTCGTTGACGATCGGCACGTTGGCGCTCAGGTCCGTGACGCCCGGTTCGAAGGTCAGCACGCCGGTCTTCGACGTGTAGTCGTAGCCCGCCCTGGCCGTGCCGTCGGCGGTCTTCCAGCCGACCGACAGAGTCTGCTCGGTCGACGTCGCGTCGCTGTCGAAGTTGAGCTTGACGTGCACGTCGACCGTCTCGAGATCCTCGTCGATCGTGGTGGTGTCGTCGATCGCGATGGTCGGCGGCAGGTCGTTCGGGTCGTCGTTGATCCGGTAGCTGGCGGTCACCGACACGTCCGCGTCGGCCGTGTCGGTGGCCGTGATCCGGAAGAACTCGGCCGGCTCGTCGATCTCGTCCTGGTTCAGCGTCACCGTGCCCAGGGTGAGCGGCTTGACCGGGTTGTAGCCGGCCGGAATCACCCCGGAGACCTCGTTGTCGGTGTAGTCCTCGTCCTCGGCCGGGTTGACCCCGCCCGAACTGTCCCCGTCGAAGGCGACGTCGAACGGCAGGTCCCGCTGTGCGACGCCGGTGACGGTGGCCCGGATCTGCAGATCGGTGCCCTCGCTGCCGGACGACGGGCTCAGCTGGAGCGTCGGCCGGGCGTCGTTGTCGGTGATGGTCAGGTCGCCGGAGTCGGACTGTCCGATCACGTCGTCCTCGCCGGTGGCCGGCGACACGGTCAGCGTCGCCGCCTCCTCGCCCTCGTAGGCGCTGTCGTCGGCGACCGGAACCGGGATGGACACCGTCGCCGAGCCGGCCGGCACGGTCACCGTGGTGGCCGGTTCGGTGAAGTCGTTCTGCCCGGGACCGGTCAGGTTCACGCCGTGCGTGGCGGTGCCGTCGGTGACCGACACCTCGAAGTCGACCGGCTGGGTGGTGACCGACGACAGGTTGATCGTGAAGTTCGCGTTCCCGGACGCGCCCTCGGTGAACGTCGCGTCGGAGACCGAGAAGGTCGGCTTGCGGGTGCTGTCATCGTCGGTGATCGTGACCGTGGCGACGTCGTTGTCGAGCGTCACGCCGGTCGGGCCCGGTTCGGTGATGGTCACCGTGAAGTCCTCGGTCCGCTCGAAGATCAGGTCGTTGATGATCGGTACGGAGATGTTCTTCGCGGTGGTCCCGGCCGGGAACGAGACGCTCGCGTTGGCCGCGGAGGCGGTGTAGTCACCCGGCGTTCGGGCGGTGCCGTTCGCCGTGGCGTACTTGACCGTGACCGTCTTCTGGGTCGAGTCGGCGTCCCCGCTGTCGGTGAAGTCGAGGGTCACCGGCAGCAGCGCGGGACCTGCGTTCTCGGCGACGGGCTGGGCCGGGTCGGCGACCCCCACCGACGGCGGCAGGTCGTTCGGGTCGTCGGTGATGGTCAGCCAGGACGCGGCCGGTGAGCCGGCGCCGGTGAGCGAGACACGGATCGTCTCGTCCCACTCGTCGGCCTTGTCGTTCAGGAGGCTGATCGTGCCGAGCGGGACCACGGCGCTGTGCAGACCGGCCGGCAGGCTGGTGACCAGACCGGTCGCGGTGAAGTCGCCGGGCTCGGCGGGATCGCTGCCGGACGGGTTGGCCGCACCGGCCGCGGTCAGCGTGATCGGGTACGCGTCCTGCGCCACACCGGTCATCGCGCCCTGCACCGCGACCGAGGTATTGCCCTCGGCGGCGGAGCTGACACCGCTCAGGGCGGTGATCACCGGCGCCGCGTCGTCGTCCACGATGGACAGGGTGGCGGTCACCGGCGACGACGCGTCGACGGCGTCCAGTTCACCGGCGGCGACCACCACCTTGACCGTGGCGGTCTCGGTGAGCTCGTACACGTCGTCGTTGTTGATGGTGATCGGAACGACGGCCGAGCTGTCACCGGCCAGGATCGTCACCGGTACGGCCGGCGCCTCGAAGTCGTTCTTGCCGGGCACGTTGGACTGGTGCGTCGCGGTGCCCGGGGTGACCGTCACCGTGACGTCGACGTTCTCCGAGGCCACGCGGTCGAGCTGGACGGTGAAGCCGGCAGTCGCTGTCACGCCTTCCTTGACCGTGGTCACCGGTGCGGCGAGCTGGTTGAGGACCGGCTTGGCACCACTGTCGACGTCATCGATCCGCACCGTCACGCTCATCGGAGCGATCGGCGCGTCACCCGGCGACGGACTCGACAGGTTCACCGCGAAGGTCTCGCTGAGCTCGTACACCCCATCGGTCTTGATCGTCACCGGAATCGACTTGGCCGTCTCACCCGGGTTGAACTC